>JANQFK010000070.1 GCA_028277885.1 Myxococcota bacterium | reverse complement strand
GTCGAGGAGCTGCGCGCCCGCGACGAGGCCCTCGAGATCCGCTGCGAGTTCTGCCGCGAGGAGTACCGCATCGAGGCCGCGGAGCTCGAGGCGGTGCGGGCGGAGGCGGGCTGAGCGCCGGCCCTCAGAACGCGATCCGCACCTCGAAGCCGCCCTCGGGGACGTTTCGCCCCTGGATGGCGGCGCCCATCCGCTCGGCGAGGCCCTTGACCAGGGCGAGACCCAGGCCGGTGCCCTTGCTGCGCCGGGTGAGCTCGTCCTCGCCGCGGTAGAAGGGCTCGAACACCTTGGCGAGGTGGCGGCCGGGGACGCCCGGACCGTGGTCGCGCACGCGCAGCTCGACGCCGCCCTCGTCGCCGGACCGGGACCGGCACACCACGGAGATGCGGCGCTGCTTCGCCGTGGCGGCGTACTTGACCGCGTTGTCGACCAGGTTGAAGAGCACCTGGAGGAGCGCGTCGCGGTCGAACTCCACCGGCGGCAGGTCGGGCTCGATCTCGACCTCGAGGGCGAAGCCCTCGGCCTCGGCGTGGGGGCGGACCAGCTCTGCCATCTCGCGCACCACGGCGCCGAGGTCGCCGGTCACGAGGTTCATCTCGCGGGTGCCCTTCTCGAGCCGCGAGAACTCGAGGACGTTGTTGATGAGCCGGCCCAGGCGCTCGGACTCGGCGGTGATGGTGCGGTAGTACTCGCGCCGCTTCGCCTCGTCGGGCACGATGTCGTCGCGCAGCATCTCGCCGTACATGCGGATCGAGGTGAGCGGCGTCTTGAGCTCGTGGGTGACCGCGGCGACGAAGTTGCTGCGGCGCTCGGCGAAGCCGATGGTGACGGCCACGGTGCGGTAGACGGCGAAGAGGCCGGCGGCGCCCACCAGCACGAGGAGCCCCGCCAGGGCGTAGACGGCGCCTTCGCCGCGCACCGCGGCCAGCGGTGCCAGGGCCAGCAGGGCGGTCTCGCCCTGGAAGGGCTCGGCGAAGCGGTGCTCGTACACGTAGGCGTCCGGCGCGAAGCCGGGCGGCTCCCCGTCCGGGGAGAAGTGCACCGTGGCCCCGGGCAGCGCCAGGCGGTCGAAGACCTGGGCGCGCAGCCAGCCCGCCAGGGCCGTGCGATCGAGCACCAGGCCCTGGCGCACGCCGCGCTCGCCCACCCACACCGTGCGCGAGAGCACCAGGTGCTCCGCCCCGCTGCGGCCGTGGAGCGGATCCACGGCCACGCGCACCGTGAGACGCTTCGCGACGGCGTCGAGGTCCGCAGCGCGCAGCTCCGAGACGTCGCGGGCGAGCGCGTCGGCGCGCTCGCCCAGCTCGGCCTGAAGCGCCGGCGCTGGAGCCGACGCGGGCTCCCGCGGCGCGGCCGCACGCCCGGCCACGAGCTCCTCCCGGCGCGGGTCGCGGAACGTCTCGGGCATCGCCTCGTCGGCCGCCCCCTCCGCGGCCTGCCGGACGAGGCGCGCGTCGGCCTCGGTATCCGGTGCGAGGGACCGGGGCGAGGCCGCGCTGGCGAAGCCCGAGGACGCCTCCTCCTCGACGATCTTGCGCTCGCGCTTGCGTCGCTGCTCGACGCCCAGGTTCAGCGACTGGATCGCGTCCTCGTAGGCCCGATCCGTCTTCGACGGGGCCGGGGGGCGCGCCGCCGGAGCCTCCCTGGCGCTCGCCTTCGCGTCGGCCTCGGGAGCGACCACGTAGCCGAGGGCGCGGAGCTGGTCCATGCGCACCACGGTGGTGCCCGGAGCCTGGGCCTCGAAGTCCAGCGTCCGGGGCTCCTCCTCGGCCGCACGGGCGGCGAGGTCCGTCTCCACGACGCGCTCGATCCGGTCCGCAGCCTCCGCGCCCAGCGCGGCGCGGGCGGGCACGCGGATGCGGCCGTCGGCGATCTCGAAGTGGCCGAGCACGAAGCCCGGGGGCTCGTCGCCGAAGCGCCCGGCGCGGTAGTCCTGCCAGCTGCGCTCCTCCTCGGCGCTCAGGAAGCCCGAGAGCGAGCGCTCCATCTCGTCGAAGACGCGCTCGGCGAGGGTGCGGTGCCTGCGCGCCTCGTCGGCCGCCACGCTCCGGAGGGACTGGCGCACCAGCAGCGCCACCGGGACCGCGAGGGCGACGGCGAGCAGGAGCACGACGATGCGGATGCGCGCCACGTCAGGCCCCGAGCCGGTAGCCCTCGCCGCGGACGGTCTCGATCAGGCGCCGGCCCTCCTCGCCGAGCTTCTTGCGCAGCTTGACGATGTGCATGTCCACGGTGCGGGTCTCGATGCGCTCGGGGGAGTCGAAGCCCCAGACCTGCTGGAGCAGCGCACGCCGGCTCACGATGCGCCCGCGCTCCTCGGCGAAGAGCGCCAGCATGTCGAGCTCGCGGCGGGAGAGCTCGACGGACGCACCCTCCCGCTCGGCGACGAGGCGCGCCGGATCCACCTGCCAGGGACCGAAGGCGAAGGGCTGGGGCGCCGCGGCGGCCTTCTTGCCGGCGCGGCGCAGCAGCGCCTCGATGCGGGCCAGCAGCTCCGAGACCGAGAAGGGCTTGGTGAGGTAGTCGTCGCTGCCTTCGCGGAAGCCGCGCAGCACGTCCTCCTCGGAGCCGCGGGCCGTGAGCATCAGGATCGGCAGGCGCGGCAGGCTCTCGCGCAGCTCGCGGCAGACGTCGAAGCCCGAGAGGCCCGGCAGCATGACGTCGAGCAGCACCAGCGAGTAGGCGTTGGTGAGCCCCTCGCGCAGCCCGTCCTCTCCGGTGCCCACCGGCGTCGGCCGGTAGCCGTGGTAGGCCAGGACGTCGCACAGGCCGCGCTGGATCGCGACCTCGTCCTCCACCACCAGGATCTGGATGTCGTCGTCTCCGCCCATCGTGCTCCGGGAATCCTACCGGTCCATCGGCGCCCCCGTGTAAACCCAACGTAAATGGCAGCGGTCGCGGTTTACGCGGGATTTTCCACACCCGACGCGGGTTTGGACGACTCTTCCAGGGCGCCCCAGGAGGCATCGGAGCCCGCCGGGCGCGCCTTGAACGACCTCGCGGAGGACCCCATGAGCGAATCGAACCCGACCCCCGAAGACCCCCGGACCGGCCGAAGGCTGCGCCTGGCCGCGCTGCTGGTCGCCTTCACCCTGGCGGGCGGCGCCCTGCTGCGCGCCGGCGCCCTCCCGCGGCCCGGCCCCGGCCCCGACCCCGGCGAGCTGGCGCGCCACTTCGAGGCGGCCCCGAGCGGCCCCGTCGCGTTCCGGGGCGAGCTCGACCGCACCCACGTGATGCCCTCGAGCGACGGGCTGGTGCGCGTCGAGCTGGTGATGGCGGCCGAGGAGCGGGCGGCACGCCTGCGGGTCCCCACGGACCTCGTGGTGGTGCTGGACCGCTCGGGCTCCATGCGCGGCGAGAAGCTCGCCCACGCGCGCGCCGCGATCCGCGCCCTCGTGGACGAGCTCGCCCCCGAGGACCGCTTCGGCCTCGTCACCTACGCCCACGGCGCCGAGCGCCGCGTCGGCATGGAGTCGCCGGCCGGCGGCGCGCGGGCGCGCTGGCTCGCCGCCGTGGACGCGATCCAGGCCCGCGGCGGCACCCACCTCTCGGGCGGCCTCGACCTCGGCCTGTCGCTCCTCGGCGGCGCGAAGACCGCCGGGCGGGAGCCGCGCCTGATCCTGATCTCCGACGGCCTCGCCAACCAGGGCGACACCTCCCGGGCCGGGCTGCGCGCCCGGGCCACCCGCGCCTCCACGCAGGAGTGGGTGCTCAGCACCGTGGGGGTCGGGGTGGACTTCGACGGCGAGCTGATGGCGAGCCTGGCCGACGCGGGCGCCGGCAACTTCCACTTCCTCGAGAGCGCGGTGGACCTCGCCGAGGTCTTCTCCGCCGAGTTCGAGACCGCGCGGGAGACCGTGGCGAGCGCCCTCGACGTGGCCCTCACCCCGGCGCCGGGCGTCGAGGTGGTGGACGCCGCGGGCTACCCGCTCCACCGCGAGGGCGGCGCGATCCACTTCCGTCCGGGCTCGCTCTTCGCGGGCCAGGAGCGCCGCGTCTGGGTGACGCTGCGGGTCACCAACGCCGACCCGGGCATCCAGGAGCTGGGCGGCTTCGCGCTCTCCTACCGGGCCGACGGCGACCGGCAGAGCGCCGCCTTCCGCGACGCGCCGCGGGTCGCCCGGGTCGCCGACCCCGAGGCCTACTACGCCGGCGTCGACGTCGACGCCTGGGAGCGCTCGGTGACGGTGGACGAGCTGAACGCACTGCGCCGCGAGGTCGCCAACGAGGTCGCGGCGGGCCGCGCTCCGGCCGCCCTCCAGCGGGTGGAGGAGCTCCAGGCCGGTCTCGCGAGCCAGAACGAGCGGCTCCGGTCCAAGAAGGTCGAGGAGGCCCTCTCCGAGGTGGGCAAGCTGCACTCCCAGGTCGAGGACCACGTCGAGGGCGACCGGGAGATCGCTCCCGCGCAGCTCCAGCAGCTGCGCTCCCTCGGCTACGTGACGGGGCGACCGGGCAGCCGCAAGTAGCCGCGTCCCGCTCGCCCGAATCGAACCCAATCGGATCCAGGAAGAACGAGGAGAACCGGTCATGACGACCTCCGGACTGTTCGATCGCATCACGACCCTCGTGAAGGCGGACGCCCACGGCATGGTGGACGCCCTCGAGGAACGCTCGCTGCTGGCGAAGCAGTACCTGCGGGAGGCGGAGCTCGAGCTGCTCCAGAAGCGCGCCCGCATCGAGGCCCTGGTGGAGGAGGAGGCGCGCCTGCGCGACGAGCTCGAGCGCTGCCGCGAGGAGGTGCGCGGCCTCGACGAGGACGTCGCCCTCGCCCTCGCCGGGGAGAAGGAGGAGCTGGCGCGCTTCGCGATCCGGCGGCTGCTGCCGCGGCGCGAGCGCATCGGCGCCCTCGAGGCCCAGATCGCCGACGTCGAGGAGGCGCGCACGCGCCTCGCCGAGCGCCTCGAGGCCCAGGAGGCGCAGTTCGAGGACCTGCGCGGCCAGGCCCGCACGCGCCTGGCGACGCGCGGCCGCGCCGCGGGCGACGACCCGCTGGGCGGCCCCGCGGTGAGCGAGGCCGAGGTGGAGCTCGAGCTGCTGCGGCGGCGCCGGGGCGACGCCGCCGGGGAGGTGCGGGGATGAGCTGGAACGGCTTCTCGCGCAGCCTCGTGTTCGCCGCCGTCGCGGCGGCGGGCTGGCCCGCCGTCTGGCTCCTGGCGACTCCGCTGCTGGGAACGGGCGCCGCTCTCTCGCTCTACCTCACCGGCGTGGCGGCGGTCTACGTGTTCGGCATCGCGCCGCGGCCCGCGCGCGGCGCCCTCGCCGGCATGGCGGCCCTCGCCCTCGGCGCCGCCGTGCTCGTGCTCGCCCGCGGGCCCGTCGAGGTCGCGATCGGCAGCGCGCTGGCGATCGGCGCGGTGCGCAGCGGCATGCTCTACCGGGCGCGCAGCGCGCGCGCCGTGGCGGCCGAGGCCGCGCTCCTCGCCGGCGGCCTCGCCCTCGCCCGGTTCCTCGCGGTGCCGGGCCCGCTCGGCGCGGCCCTGGGCATCTGGGGCTTCTTCCTGGTGCAGAGCGTGTTCTTCCTGATCGGCGGCGTGAGCGAGCGGCGGCCCGCCGCCGGCGACCTCGACCCCTTCGAGCTGGCCCGCACCCGCCTCGCCGCGCTGCTCGAGGAGGAGTGAGCCGGGGCCGGCCCAGCCCCGGCTTCGGCCGCGGATCCCGCTGCCGGCGCCGGGGCGCGCGGTCGATGTCGCGCCGCGGCGCGGGCCGCTAGCGTGGCGGTCGGGGAGGGCTGCGCATGGGGCGACGCCGCTGGCTGGCGTTCCTGGGGATCCTGGTCGCCTTCGCGGCGCTGGCGCGCTGGGTGGCCCGCGCCCCCCTGGCGCCGCCGCCCCTCCCGGAGCCCGCGGCGATCGCGGCGAGCGAGCCGGGGCCGCCGCTCGAGTTCACGCTGCCCGACCTGACCGGCGCGTCACGCAGCGCCTCGGAGTGGCGCGGCCGCTGGGTGCTGCTCAACTTCTGGGCCGTCTGGTGCGGACCGTGCCGCGAGGAGCTGCCTTCCCTCGACGCCCTCGAGCGGAGCCTCGGCCCCGAGGGACTCTCGGTGGTGGCGGTCAGCCTGGACGAGGCGCCCTCGGAGGACGTCGCGCGCTTCGTCGGCCACATCGACCCGAGCTTCGCGGTGCTCCACGATCGCGAGCAGGCGCTGGCCGAGCGGGTGGGGGTGCGGGTCTACCCCACGAGCCTGCTGCTGGATCGCGCGGGGCGGGTGCGGGTGGCCGTCCCGAGCGCCTGGGAGTGGAGCCATCCCGACACCCTGGAGACCCTACGCCGCGTGCTCGCCACGGCGGCGGACTGACGGCGGACCGGGGCTCAGCCGAAGGCCAGCCCGCACTCAGGGCACTCCACCGCGTCGGCGGAGAGCGCGGTCCCGCAGGCGGGGCACGCCTCCTGCTCGTCGCCGGCGAGGGCGGGCGCCTCCTCGGGCAGCAGCTGCGCCGCGATCGAGCCGTCGATCTCCCGCGCCTCCGCGGCAGCCTCCTCGGGGACGTAGAGCCCGAACAGCTGGACGTTGCCGAACACGTCGGGGCGCTGGCCCTCGGGCGCGTCCCCGGGCCGGGCGGGCTCGATGCGGTGCGCGACGCCACGCTCCTGGAGCGCGCCGGAGAGCGCCCGCATCCAGGCGAGCGGCGCGACCCGCACGCCGGTGAGCTCCGAGGCGGGCGGCAGCTCCTCGGGCGGCGCCTCCTCCGGGACGTCGTCGGGGTGCACCAGGGCGACGTCGCAGTCGGCGCAGCGCTCGGCGGTGAGCAGGTACTCGGTGCGGCACTCGGGGCACAGCCGGTGGGTGGGTGCGCTCATGCTCTCGCCTCCTCCTGCCCGCCCGCTACTGCGCGTAGCCGAGGGCGCGAAGCTGCTCGATCTGCTCCTCGCTGAGCGGCCGCTCGCCCGCGGCGGCGCGCTCCCGCGCGCGGTACGCCTCGACCTCCGCCAATAGCTCGGCCACCCGCTCGGGCTGCTCCGCCGCGAGGTCGTGGCGCTCGCCCGGGTCCCGCGCCAGGTCGAAGAGGCGGCTCTCCCCGCTCTCGAGCTCGTGGATCAGCTTGTGGTCACCCAGGGTGACCGAGACGAAGTGGGCCCGCGAGCCGGTCCAGAGCTTCCAGGGCGCGGCCTCGGCCACCACCGCCTCGGGGGCCGGCCCGCCGCCCGCCGACCACAGCCGCGACAGGTCCCGGCCGTCGAGGTCCGGGGCGGGCGGCAGGCCCAGCAGGGCGAGCAGGGTCGGCACCACGTCCACCAGCTGCACGGGCTGCTCCACCACCCGCCCGCGCGGCACCCCCGGGCCCCGGATCAGCAGCGGGACGCGGATCACCTCGTCGTAGAGGGTGCGGCCGTGGAGCACGCTCCCGTGCTCGAGGAACTCCTCGCCGTGGTCCGAGGTGACCACCACCAGGGTCTCGTCGGCGAGGCCGGTCTCCTCGAGGAACGCGAAGAGGCCGCCCAGCACGTCGTCGAGCTGGCGGATGCCGGCGTCGTAGAGGTCCCGGGCGTGGGCGATGTCCTCGGCGCTGGCGGCGAGCTCGCCCTGGCGCACGCGGTTCAGGGTCTTCGTGCTGCCGTCGAGGCCTCCGTCGTAGGGGCGCACGAAGGCCTCGCGGTGGGCGGCGTCGGGCCGGTAGTCGGTGTGGACGTCGAAGGTGTGGACGAACCAGAAGAAGGGACGCTCGTCGCTCCGGGCCAGGGCCTCCTCGACGGTGGCCACGGCGCGCGGCGCGCTGCGGGTCTGGACGCCGCCCTCGCCGCGGGTCGGGTGGTAGACGACGCGGTCGAAGCCCCGGGTGAGCCCCGAGGCGGGCAGCAGGTAGTTGATGTTGATGAAGGCCGCGCTCTCGAAGCCGTGGCCCTTCAGGATCTCGCCGAGGTTGCGCACCTCCGGCGGCAGCTGCCGGTCGAAGTCCAGCATGCCGTGGCCGGGCGGCAGCAGGCCCGTCAGCATCGAGGCATGGGAGGGGATCGTCCAGGGCGACGGCGCCGTGGCGCGCGCGAAGCGCACGCCCTCGGCGGCGAGACGGTCGAGGGCCGGGGTGGTGGGGCGCTCGTAGCCGTAGCAGCCCAGGTGGTCGGCGCGCAGGGTGTCGATGGAGATCAGGATCACGCCGCGGGGACGCCCGGCGGGCGCGCAGGCGAGGGCGAGCAGGACGCCGAGCGCGAGGACGAGCCTCACTCGACCGGCCACCAGGCATCGAGGCGCCGGGCGAGCCGCGCCGCGACCTCGGGATGCCGCGCCGCGAGCTCCCGCTCCTCGCGCGGGTCCTCGTCCACGCGGTAGAGCTCCGGGGAGGCGTCGGGCTCGACGGGCGCGTGGGGCAGGATCAGCTTCCAGCCGCCCTCGATCACCCAGCGGAAGCGCAGGCTCGCCAGCGGGTCGGTCATGTGGCGCGCCTCGACGTGGAAGATCTCGCCGAAGACGGCGTCCCTCGCCTCCCGGGCCGCGGGGTCCAGCAGGTCGATGCCCTGCATCTCGGGACCGGGCGGCAGGCCGGCGGCCGCGAGCAGGGTGGGGGCCAGGTCGATGCTGCTCACCAGGCGGGCGTCGTCCCGGGCCGGGGCGACGCGCCCGGGCCAGCGCAGCAGGACCGGGGTGCGAACGCCCCCCTCGTAGGGGGAGCGCTTCGAGCGCGGCGCGAAGCCGCTGCGGTCCTCGCGGTTGATCCAGCCGTTGTCGGCCAGGTAGACCACGATCGTCTCCTCCCGCAGGCCGCGCTCGTCGAGGGCGCCGAGCAGCTCGCCCACGGTCTCGTCGAGCCACTCCACCATCGCCCAGTAGCGGGCGATCGGCTCGTGGGGGGTGGCGGCGCGGTAGCGCTCGAGCAGCCGCTCCGGCGGCCGGTGGGGCGTGTGGGGAAGGAAGGGCGCGTAGAAGACGAAGAAGGGCTCGTCCCGGGCGACGCTCTCGTCCACGAAGTCGAGCAGCGGTCCGAGGCCCTCGCGCCCGATGCCGAGGCCCTCGTCGCCGTGGCGCGCGCCGCGCGCGAGGTCGCCGTGGGTCATGCCGTGGGTGAAGCCGCCGCGGCGGTAGCTCCCCTCCCACCACTTGCCCGACTGGTGGCTGCGGTAGCCGGCCGCCGCGAGCCGCTTCGCGAGGGGACGCGTGCCGTCGAGGTGGGCGACGTAGCGGCCCTGGCGCGCCCGGTAGCCCGGGTCGGCGCGGCGCCGCGCCGGGGGCGCGTCGCGCAGCGCCTCGGGGGGCGGCGGGTCGTTGGCCACGATGCGGTGCTGGTGCGGGTAGAGGCCGGTCACCAGGGTGGCGAGGGACGGCCGGCAGATGCTCTGGGGCACGTAGCCGCGGGTGAAGGCGAGGGACTCGCGCGCCAGGCGGTCGATGTGCGGGGTGCGCAGGTGCGGGTGGCCCATGAAGCCGTAGTCGCCCCAGCCGTGGTCGTCGGACACGATCATCACGATGTGGGGCGGGGCCGGCTCTCCCCCGCAGGCGAGGAGCACGGCGAGGAGGGCCACGCGGAGCGGGCAGCGCGAGCGCATGCGGGCCGGCCGGCCTCCTAGTAGCGCCCGCCCAGCTTGCGGTGGTCCCAGGAGACGATGCGGTCGGGGAGCACGCGGATCGCCACGCGCTTCTCCGCGGTGGAGCGCAGCCCCTCGCGGGCCTCGGCGCCGATGCTGGCGCCGGTGCTCTTCGCGCTCACCCGGGCCAGCACGTCGAGCACGCGGTCGGTGGCGGGCTCGAGCTCGGCCTTGCCGTAGAGCACCACGCCGCGCAGCTCGCCGTAGGTCTCGCCGTCCTCCACGAGGAGCGAGACCCGCGGGTCGCGCTCGAGGTTCCGCACCTTCTGGCTCCTGGCGAAGGTGGTCATCACCACGGCGCCGTCGTCCTCGAGGGCGAACCACATGGGCATCGGGTGGGGGACGCCGTCCTTCGCGGAGCTGCACAGGACCATGGTCCGCGCAGCCTCGAGGAAGCGGCGCTGCTCGTCCTCGGTCATCCGGATCAGCTCACGGCGGGAGGGCATGGGTCTCCTCGTTCGCTCCTCGATCGGTTTTCAGGCGCGCGTAGAGCCAGGTGTCGACGAGCTGGCCGTCCTTGAAGGAGCCCGCCCGCTGCCGGCCCTCGAGAGCGTAGCCCGCCTTCTCGAGGACGCGCCGCGAGGCGGGGTTCCAGTCGAGGACGTGGGCCTCGAGGCGCGCGAAGTCGAAGCGCTCGAAGGCGTAGCGCGTCATCAGGCCGAGGGCCTCGGTCGCGATCCCCCGGCCCCAGAACGCCTCGCCGAGCCAGTAGCCGACCTCCGCCGTCAGCCGCGCCAGGTCGGCCTTGCGCTCCACCCCGACCCCGCCGACGGCCTCGCCCTCGAACACCACCGCCAGGTTGGGCGCCGGCTCCCCCTGCTCGCGGGTGGCGGCGATCCAGCGCCGCGCCTCCTCGGGCCCGTAGGGGTGCGGGAAGCGGTCGGTGAGGTTGCGCCACACGGCCCGGCTGCTCGCGTGGCGCACCAGGGCGGGCTCGTCGCCGTCGTCCCAGGGCCGCAGCACGACGCGCTCTCCGCGAACCGCCGACCCCGCCGACCTCGCCGCCCCCGCTGACACGCCGGAAGCATACTCAGGGCGCGACGTGGATCACCAGGCTGCGCGCGCCGGGGCTCCGCCGGTGCTCCCACAGGAAGATGCCCTGCCAGGTGCCGAGGGCGAGGCGACCGTCCACCACGGGGATCGAGAGGGAGGTGGCGGTGAGGGCGGCGCGGATGTGGGAGGGCATGTCGTCGGGGCCCTCGAGGGTGTGGGTGTAGAGCGGGTCGCCCTCGGGCACCAGGCGCGCGAGCCAGCGCTCGAGGTCCTCCCGGGCCGAGGGGTCGGCGTTCTCCTGGATGGTGAGGCTCGCCGAGGTGTGGCGGACGAAGACCGTGCACAGACCCTCGGAGAGCCCCGCGGCGCCGACGACCTTCTGGACCTCGGCGGTGATCTCGCGCAGGCCCGGCGCACCGGCGGCGACGCGGATCTCCTCGATCACCGGCCGTCGGCCTCGGCGGCGCGCACCTCCCGCCAGAGCGCCAGCCACTCGTCGGCGTCGAGGCCTTCCGGTGCGCGGCCACGCCCGGCGAGGGCGGCCTCCATGGCGGCGAAGCGCGCCTCGAAGCGGGCGTTGGCGGCGCGCAGCGCCTCCTCGGGGTCGATGCCGTGGCGTCGCGCCAGGCCGGCGCCCGCGAAGAGCAGGTCGCCGAGCTCGGACTCGACGCGCTCCCGGGAGGCGCCGTCGGCGAGCTCCGCGCCGAGCTCGGCGGCCTCCTCCTCGAGCTTCGCCAGCGCGCCGGCGTCGTCGGGCCAGTCGAAGCCGACCCGGGCGGCGCGGCGCTGGAGCTTGGCCGACCGCGCCAGGGCGGGCAGCGCCCGGGGCACGTCGTGGAGCACACCGGCCCGGCCCTCGGACCGCGCCGCGCGCTCCTCGGCCTTCAGCGCCTCCCAGCTCCGGGTCTGGGCGTCGGCGGTGGCGATGTCGGCGTCGCCGAACACGTGGGGGTGGCGGCGCACCAGCTTCGCCACGATCGCCTCCACCACGTCGCCGAAGTCGAAGCGCTGCTCCTCCTCGGCCATGCGGGCGTGGAAGACGACCTGGAGGAGCAGGTCGCCGAGCTCGTCGCGCAACGCCGCGAAGTCGCCGCGGCGCACCGCGTCCTCGACCTCGTAGGCCTCCTCCAGGGTGTAGGGCGCGATGCTGGCGAAGTCCTGCTCGACGTCCCAGGGGCAGCCGCGCTCCGGGTCGCGCAGCAGGGCCATGATCTCGAGGAGCCGCTTCATCTCGGCCATGGGAGGAAGCTAGCGGAGCGAGCCCTCCCGCTCTGCGGCGGGAGCCTTCCCCTCCGGCTCGGACTCCTGGCGGCGGCTCCGGCTGGGTGCCTCGGCGAGGCGGACGCGGTCGCGGCCGGCCTGCTTGGCGTCGTAGAGCGCGCGGTCGGCGCGCTCCACCCAGCCGACCACGTCCTCCCCGGGTGCCAGCAGGGCCACGCCGATGGACGCCGTGACCCGCACGGTCTCGCCGCCGCCCTGGATGTCGAGGCCGCGCACGATCTCGGCCAGGCGCTCGCCCAGGGCCAGGGCCCGGTCGGCGGTGTCCTCGGAGACCACGACCACCATCTCGTCGCCGCCGTAGCGGCCCGCGAAGTCCTCGCTCCGGCGCAGCTCGCGCTCGAGAGCCGCGCCCATCTGGCGCAGCACCTCGTCGCCGACGGGGTGGCCGAAGGTGTCGTTCACCCACTTGAAGTGGTCGACGTCCACCAGGTAGAGGCAGGCCGGGTGGCCGAAGGCGTTGCCGAGGTCGACCACCCGGCGCAGGTGCTCGTCCAGGGCCGCGCGGTTGTAGAGCTGGGTGAGCCCGTCGCGCTCCATCTCCGCCCGGGCGGTCTCGAGCTCGGTGCGCAGCTCGCGCACCCGCTCGCCGAGGCTCTCGAAGTGGCGCCTCTGCTGGCGGTTGCGGTCCGCGAGCGCGCGGCCCATCACGCCCACGGCCGCGATGGCCTCGCGGCGGATCTCCTCGGTGGAGGGGGAGTCGACGGCGCGCCGCACCCGATCCATCTGCTCGCGCAGCAGCACGTCGTTGGCGCGGTCGTCGACCAGGGCTTCGCCCAGGCCGTGGATGAAGGCCCAGATGGCGTCGCGCAGGTCGCCGATGCTGCGACGCACCTGGAGGAACTCGCGGTGGTGCTGGTCGAGGGTGAAGCGCCGCGCGCCGGCCCAGTCGCGCTGGGCCAGGGGGACGGCGGCGCCGGTCTCGGAATGCTCGGGCGCCGGGGCGCCCACCAGCAGGTGCCGCGCCCACTCCTCGAAGCGGGAGCGGATCGCGTCGGCGTCGAGATCGCCGAGCTCGACCACGTGCTCGCCCAGCCCGCGCAGGATGTCGCCCACCAGGTCCAGGGCCGCATCGCTCGCGGGATCGAGCCCGGCGGGCCCCTCCTCCGCGACCGGGGTGGGCTCGTCTCGACTGCGCCGCCAGGGCAATGGACCCCTCCTCTGGCGGACCCATCGGAATCGAGGCGCGATGTCACGAGCGGGGAAACCCGGACGCGCTTCACCCGACGATCCGGCTCGGGGAATCTCCCGACCCGGGGCGGGGCGCCTCAGAGCAGGCGGCGCAGGAAGTGGCCCGTGTGGCTCCCGCGCTGCTTGGCGACCTCCTCGGGCGTCCCCTCGGCGATCACGCGACCGCCGGCGTCGCCGCCCTCGGGCCCGAGGTCGATCACGTGGTCGGCGCAGCGGATCACGTCGAGGTTGTGCTCGATCACCACCACCGTGTTGCCGCCCTCGACCAGCCGGTCGAGCACGGCGAGCAGCTTCTTCAGGTCGTCGAAGTGGAGCCCGGTGGTGGGCTCGTCCAGGATGTAGAGGGTGCGCCCGGTGGCGCGCTTGGAGAGCTCCCGGGCCAGCTTGATGCGCTGGGCCTCGCCGCCGGAGAGGGTGGGCGAGGACTGGCCCAGGTGGATGTAGCCGAGGCCCACGTCGGCGAGGGTGCGCAGGCCGGCCATCACCCGCGGCTGGTTGGCGAACACCTCGATGGCCTCGTCCACGGACAGGTCGAGCACCTCGGCGACGTCGAGGCCCTTGAAGCGGACGCCGAGGGTGGCCTCGTTGAAGCGGCGGCCGCGACACACCTCGCAGGGCACGAACACGTCGGGCAGGAAGTGCATCTCGATGCGCTTCACGCCGTCGCCCTCGCAGGCCTCGCAGCGCCCGCCCTTCACGTTGAAGGAGAAGCGGCCCGGCGCGAAGCCCCGGGTGCGTGCCTCGGGCGTCATCGCGAACACCTTGCGGATCTCGTCGAAGACCTTGGTGTAGGTGGCGGGGTTGCTGCGCGGCGTGCGCCCGATGGGGCGCTGGTCGATGTCGATCACCTTGTCGACGTGCTCGACGCCCCGCAGTCGCTTGTGCGCCCCCGGCGTCCGGCGCCCCTCGTGGAGCCGCCGCTGGAGCGCCGGGTAGAGCACCGCGTTCACCAGCGTGCTCTTGCCCGCACCCGAGACCCCGGTCACGGCGGTAAGGGTCTCGAGGGGGATGTCGACGTCGATGCCCGTGAGGTTGTTCTCCGTGGCGCCCTCGATGCGGAGCTTCCGGCCCGAGCCCTTGCGCCGGCGCATGGGCGTCTCGATGGCGAGGCGGCCCGAGAGGTAGCGGCCCGTGAGAGAGGCCCGGGACTTCTTCATCCGCGCGGGCGTCCCCGAGAACACGACCTCGCCCCCGGCGACCCCGGCGCCCGGGCCGAAGTCCACCACGTGGTCCGCCGCCTCGATGGTCTCGGCATCGTGCTCGACCACGATCACGGTGTTGCCGAAGTCGCGCAGCCGGCACAGGGTCTCGAGCAGCCGCGCGTTGTCGCGCTGGTGGAGCCCGATGGAGGGCTCGTCGAGCACGTAGAGGACGCCGGTGAGCTCGCTCCCGATCTGGCTCGCCAGCCGGATGCGCTGGCTCTCGCCGCCCGAGAGCGAGGGGCCCGGGCGCTCGAGCATGAGGTAGCCGAGGCCCACGTTCAGCAGGAACGAGAGCCGCGCGTCGATCTCCTTCACCACCTCGGCGGCGATCTGGCGCTGGGTGGCGTCCAGGCGCAGGCCCTGGACGAAGGCGCGGGTCTCCTCGATGGTGCGCGCCGAGAGCTCGGGCAGCGTCGTCCCGCCGAGCCGCACCGCGCAGGACTCCGGGCGCAGGCGCAGGCCCCGGCAGGTGGAGCAGCGCGCGTCCGAGAGGTAGCGCATGTAGTACTTGCGCATGCCCTCGCTGCGGGTCTGCCGGAAGCGCCGGTAGAGCTCGTTCAGCACGCCCTCGAAGGAGCGCTCCCACTCGATCTTGCCCTTCGAGAACTGCCAGTTGACCTTGAACTGCCGGCCCTCGAGCCCGTTCAGCAGGATGCCCTTGTGGCGCTTGGGGAGCTTCTTCCAGGGCGCGTCGAGATCGATCCCGAACTCCTCGGAGAGGTTCTTCAGCACGCCGCCGGTCCAGCTGTCCTCGCGCTCCATCACCTTGGCCCAGGGCTCGATGGCGCCCTCGCGCACGCTCTTGTCCGGGTCGGGCACCACCAGCGCCGGGTCCATCTCGGGCTTCGTGCCGAGGCCGTTGCAGTCCGGGCACATGCCGAGCGGAGAGTTGAAGGAGAAGCTCTGGGGCGACAGCTCCGGGAAGCCGAGCTCGCAGGCGTGGCAGTAGAGGTGCTCGGAGTAGAGGTGCTCGGCGCCGCCGACGACGCTGCACAGCAGCCCTCCCCCGCCCTTCTCGAGCGCGGTCTCGACGGAGTCGAACACGCGGCTGCGGAAGGAGCGCTCGGCCTTCTGCGGGATGGCGAGGCGGTCCACCACGACGTCGATGGTGTGCTTGCGCTTCTTGTCGAGGGTGGGCAGCTCGTCCGAGGCCACCACCTTCCCGTCGATGCGGAAGCGGGCGAAGCCCTCGGCGACGGCCTCCTGGAGCAGCTCGCGGTACTCGCCCTTGCGGTTGTCCACCAGCCGGGCGAGGAGCAGGAAGCGCGCGCCGGGCTTCTGGGCCAGCAGCCGCTCGCCGATCTCCTCGGCGGAGAGGCTCTCCACCGCCTCGCCGCAGCGGTGGCAGTGCTGCTGGCCGATGCGCGCCCACAGCACCCGCAGGTAGTCGTAGACCTCGGTGATGGTGCCGACGGTGGAGCGCGGGTTGTTGCTCGCCGCCTTCTGCTCGATCGAGATGGTGGGGGAGAGCCCGCGGATGTGGTCGTAGCGCGGCTTCTCCATCTGCCCGAGGAACTGGCGCGCGTAGGCGGAGAGGGACTCCACGTAGCGGCGCTGCCCCTCGGCGTAGATGGTGTCGAAGGCCAGCGACGACTTGCCCGAGCCCGAGGGTCCGGTGAAGACCACCAGGCGCTGCTTGGGCACGCGCACGTCCACCTTCTTCAGGTTGTGCTCCGCGGCGCCGCGGACCTCGATGAACTCGGTGGGACGGGACATGGGGGGAGAGCCAGGGAGTGTGGTTCGTCCGCGTCCGATCCGCCAGCGCACCGACGAGGATTCGCGAGGGCAGGTCCGCTAGGGTGGGCGCCCCGCCGGGAGGCCCCGTGCCCGAGATCCCCAGCGAGACCTGGAGCGCAGGGGTCGCCGTCGCGATCCTCGCCACGGCGGCCCTCACCCAGGGCTTCTTCGGCTTCGGCTTCGGCATCATCGCGATGACGGGCCTCACCCTCTCCCAGGACGTGATCCACGCCGCCGGGGTGGTGAACGTGACGGGGCTCGCGCTCACGGGCTCGCTCTTCCTGCGCCTGCGCCGGGAGGTGCTGTGGCGGGTGCTGCGGCCGCTGGTGCCCGCGCTGCTGGTGGGCGTGGCCATCGGGGTGACGGCGCTCTCCCGCCTCGACGGCGCGCTGCTGGTGCGGCTGCTCGGCGCCACCATCGTGGCGATCGCGCTCTGGAACCTGGCGAGCCCGCGCCTCCACCCCACGGAGTCGCGGCTGCGCGCCGCCGCCATGGGGCTGCTCGCCGGGCTGCTGGGCGGCGCCTTCAACACCGGCGGTCCGCCGCTGGTCGCCTACCTCTACGCGCGCCACGAGGCGATCCTCGCGCTGAAGGCCACCGTGCAGGCGACCTTCTTCGTGCTCGGCCTGACGCGGCTCCCCCTCGCCATCGGCCAGGGGCTGATCGACGCAGCGGTCTGGCGCGACGCCCTCGTGGCCGCACCCCTCGTGGTGCTGGCCAGCCTGACCGGCGTGGCCCTGGCCGGGCGCGTAGCCTCGGAGCGCTTCCGCAACGCGGCCTGGATCGCGCTGGCCGGACTGGGGGCCGCGCTGCTGCTGAGCGGCTAGGGGCCGCCGCCCTCACGGCTTCTCGCCGAAGCGGGCGCGGGCGGCCGCGCTCCCCATGGCGGCCAGCAGCTGGTCGCCGTCGGCCTCGCTGGGGTCGCCGAGGCCCGCGCCCGCCGCGTAGCCGCGCAGCTGGGTGAGGGTCATGTGCACCGCCATCTCGGGCAGCGCGGCGAGGCGCGCGGCGAGCTGCTCCACGCAGGCGTCGAGCTCGGCCTCGGGCACGACGCGGTTCAGCAGCCCCCAGTCGAGGGCGCGGCCCGCATCGAAGGCCTCGCACAGCAGGATGATCTCCCGGGCGCGGGGCAGGCCCACGTCGCGGATCAGCCGCGGCGTGGCGCCCCAGGAGAGCGGGATGCCGAGCTCGACCTCGGGCACGCGCAGCTGGGTGCCCTCGGCGGCGACCCGGAAGTCGCAGGCGACGGCCAGGCACAGCCCGCCGCCGATCGCGTGGCCCTGGAGCCGGGCGATCGTCACCGCCTCGAGGCGCTCGATGGCGGCGAGGGCGCGGCGTCCGAGCTGGCTGGCGTGGCGGCGCTGGCGGGGGCTGGCGCCGGACTCCGGCGCGAGCACCTGCGCGGCGGGCGGGTCGCGGCGGTCCGCACCCGCGCAGAAGCTGCGGCCGCGGCCGCCGAGCACCACGACGCGGGCGTCGAAGTCGGTCTGGAGCCGGTCGAAGCAGTCGGCGATCTCCTCGAGGGCCGTCCCGTCGAGGGCGTTCAGCCGCTCGGGCCGTGCCAGCCAGACCCGGACCACCGGGCCCTCCCGCTCGAGCTCCAGGGTCGCGTAGGCCATGGCTCCTCCGGGATCAGGCCGCGCGCAGGGTGATCTCGGTGATCTCCGCCGGCGCGAAGAGCCGGATCGGCGGGCCCCAGAAGCCCGTGCCGCGGCTCACGTAGAGCTGGCTCGCGCCGCGGCGGTGCAGGCCCTCGACGAAGGGGACCGCGAGGCGCACGAAGTGGCGGAAGGGCCAGATCTGCCCGCCGTGGGTGTGGCCCGAGAGCTGGAGGTCCACGCCGAGGCGCGAGGCCTTCACGAAGGTGCTCGGGTCGTGGGCGAGGAGCACCACGGCGCGCTCGGGGTCGCGGCCGGCGAGGGCGGCGTCGAGGTCCTCGGGCGAGCCCCGCACCCAGTCGCCGCGGTGGTCCTCGACGCCCGCGAGGTCGAAGCCGGCGCCGCCGACCTCGATGGAGACGCGGCGGTTGCGCAGCGGCTCGATGCCGAGGCCCTCGAGGTGGGCCACCCAGGGATCGGCGCCGGCGTAGTGGTCGTGGTTGCCCGTGACGAACCACACGCCGTGGGGCGCCGAGAGCCCGGCGAAGGGCGCGACGTCCTCGGCCAGGTGGTCGACGGAGCCGTCCACCAGGTCGCCGGTGATCGCCACCAGGTCCGGCGCCAGCTCGCCGACCCGCGCCGTCACCGCCTCGGCGAACTCGCGTCCCAGCAGCGGACCGATGTGGACGTCGCTGATCTGGGCGATGCGGAAGCCGTCGAGGGCGCGGGGCAGGCGCTCGAGCACCACCTCGATGCGTCGCAGCTCCGGGCCGGCGAGCACCGAGCGCAGGCCGACGCCGGTGCCGAGGGCGGTGAGGCCCACCACCGCGAAGGCGCGGAAGCGCAGGGCCGCGGTGGTCTGGCCCGGCTCGGGCGAGGCCGCGCCCATCAGCCAGAGCAGCGCGTCGCTCACCAGCAGCTGGGTGAGGATCAGGAAGGCGGCGCCCATCCAGAGCGCCGGCGCCCAGGCGAGGGGCCGCAGCCGGGCCGGCTTCATGCCGCGCTCCGCGAGCGGGAAGAGCACCAGGCTCACGCCGAGGGCCGCGATGGCGAAGAGCGCGACGGAGCGCAGCGGCTCCCCGAGGCCCGGGTCGAGCACCAGCCGCCGGGCCACGTAGAGGTGGGCGCCCGCCAGCACGAGGAGGACGACGCCCAGGGCCAGAAGGGCCACCAGGATCCGGGGCCAGCGCAGCCGCATGACGCGGGAGCCTAGCAGGCGACGCTCCGCGGTCGGGTGGAGCCCGGGCTTCGGAAGGCGGCGCCGGGCCTTGTCCCTCGAGCTGCGTGCCCACGCGCGTGCAGTGCCGGGGAGCGCCCACGCGCAGCTTCAGTTCGCGATTTCGCGTTCCGATGAGCCTTCGAGCGCCTCATCGACGCTTCCAACAGGAGGGGGGACCCCCATGCTTCGTCGTTTCCGCACTCTCGTGGCCGCCTTCGCGGTGGTCGCCCTCGTCGCCACCCCGGCCTTCGCCGGCACCGACGTCGGCAAGGTCGACCTCGACCCCGCTCCGGCCGTCGTCGACGCCGCGCTGATGCGGCCCCTGGGCCTGGCCATGCTGGGCGTGAGCGCGCTGCTGTGGGTGCCCGTCGCCGGCGTCACCGCCGTCACCCGGCCCCAGGACCTGCACCTCACCGTGGACGCGATGCTGGTGGAGCCCGCCAAGTTCGTGTTCGTGGACCCGCTCGGCTCGCACTAGGGCCGGGCGGCCGCCGGCCGCCACCAGCTACCAGCCGCGCAGGTCCACGGGCCAGCGCTCCAGCACCTCGTCGCCCGCGACGAGGTGCATGGCCTCGTGGTACGCCACGGTCGGGTCCACGTGGGCCGGCCAGACGCGGATGCGCGCGCCCGGCGCGAGACGCGCCTCGGGCTGGAAGGTCAGGTGCTCGTCGGAGCAGAACCAGACCTTCGCGCCCTCGACGGTCGGGTTGCCGTGGTCCATGCCCAGGGCCTTCAGGCCGCAGTCCGCCACCGCGTAGCCCTCGGAGACGGAGATCACCGTCGAGAGCACCGAGAGCGCGGGCCGGAAGGGCAGCCCGAGCTTCGCGTAGGCGGTGTCCATGAGGGCGTAGGAGCCCGCCTGGATCTCGGTGGCGACCCGGTTGCAGTCGTAGGTCCCGGTGCCGCCGGCGGAGATCACCTCGCCCCCCACGTCGGCGTGGGCGGCGACGAGGAGGGCCATCGACTCGGCCGTCGCCTCCTCGCGGCGGCCGCGATCGTCCAGCATCTGGAGGTGGCCCTCGTAGCCCATCACGCCGCGCACCTCGAGGCCGCGCCGGCGTGCGAGGTCGGCGATGCGGCCGGCCTCGGCGGGCGGGCAGCCGCAGCGCGGCAGGCCGACGTTCACGTCCACCAGCACCTCGCCCACGCCGCCGTCGGCCGCCGCTGCCACGGTCTCCGGCGAGTCCACCGCCACGGTGACCCGGGCGTCGAGGGCGCCCAGACGCCGCGCGTCGAGCACCTCGTTGGCGAGGAGCAGGTCCTGCCCCAGCCCGGCCGCGGCGAGGCCCTCCATCTCGCGCACGGTCGCGCAGGTGAAGCCGCGGTGGCCGAGGGCCGCCTGGCGGCGCGCCAGGGCGGTGCACTTGTGGGCCTTCACGTGGGGCCGCAGCCGCTCGCCCGGGAGCGCCTTCGCCATGGCGGCGAGGTTCGCCTCGAACGCGGCGGACTCGACCAGCAGGGCCGGGGTGGTGAGCTCGTCGAGGGTCACGGCGGGCCTCCGTGGGGGCCCGCCGGGTGGTGCCGCTCGGGCCGTGCTCAGGAGTCGGCGGCGCCCCGCTCCTGCATCGCCTCCCGCGAGAGGTAGATGCCGGAGAGCCCGGTGGCGGTGAGCCCCACGTGGGCCTCCTCGCCCGGCGCGAGCTCGCGCCCCGTGGCCGCGCAGCGCTGCCTCGAGTTGAGTAGCACGGGCTGCCAGGCCACGACCTCCGGGAAGTCCGGCGCGGCCTCGGAGGACGCGCCCGGGGTCTCGGGCACCGCGGCCGGCTCAGCGGGCTGGGCGGGCTCCGACGCCTCGCGGGCCGTGGTGTCCCGGGCCTCGCGGCGCCGGCGACGCGCGCGGCGCCGGGCCTGGAACTCCTCCATCCGCTCCCGCGCGTACTCGGCCTCCTCCACCACCTCGTCGAACAGGTCTCCCACGTCGTCGCTCATCTGCTCGACGGCGCTGAACACCTCCTCGAGGACGTTCCGCACCAGGTTCGACACGGGGACCCGCAGGTCCTCGGCCACCCGGCGGATGTCCTCGGAGAGCTGGTCGGAGATCCGGGTGTGCAGGATCCGCTCCTTGCGTCGCGAGTGGCGGCGACGCCGCTCCCGACGCTCTCCTCGGCCCGTCTCCCCGCGGAAACCGGCCCCTCCGCAGAAGTCACGATGCATGCCCAGTTTGTAACACAACGTGATACATTGTCGACCCCGATCCGAGGGGCCTGCCGAAGCGGTCGGGATTCCGGTAGGTTGCGTGGGTCCCGAGCCAGGAGGGGGCCGTGGCCGGCACGGTGGATCCGGGTGCGCGCTTCGCCGTCGGCGAGGTCGTCCAGCACCGGCTGTTCGAGTACCGCGGGGTGGTGGTGGACGTGGACGCCACCTTCCAGCAGAGCGACGAGTGGTACGAGCAGATGGCGCGCTCGCGCCCGCCCCGGGACGCGCCCTGGTACCACGTGCTGGTCCACGACGCGGAGCACACCACCTACGTGGCCGAGCGCAACCTCGAGACCGACCCGGAGCCGCGACCGATCCGCCACCCGCTGGTGGAGCGCTTCTTCGAGGGCTTCGTGGAGGGCCGCTACCGCACCGCCCAGCGGGTCAACTGAGCGGGGTGGCGGCGGCGCCGAGCCAGGCGAGGTCGTTGAAGCCGGCCTCGCTCTCCACCACGCGCTCCGCGCCCAGCACCCGGCGGAAGGCGTCCGCGGCCCGGCCCGCGTAGCCGGGCTCCGCCCAGTGGCCGAGGCCCTGCTCGCGCAGGCGCTCGAGGGCGGCGCGGCTGCGGCGGCCGCCGGCGCCGTCGCCGCGGAAGAAGTCGTCGACGACCACGCGGTCGGCCACGGCGTCGAGACGCCGCGCGAGGCGCTCCGGGTCGCACGGGAGCAGCGGCGCCACCGCGGCCTGGGTGCGCACCCCGGCCTCGCGCAGTGCGGCCAGGGCTTCGAGCCGGCGCCCGAGCCCCGGCGCGTTCGGCTCGAACAGCCGGCGCACCTGCTCGTCGTCGGTGGTGACGCTGACGCTCACCACCACCCGGGGAATGCGGCGCAGCAGGTCGAGGTCGCGCAGCACCAGGGGGCTGCGCGTCTGCACCACCAGGACCGCGGGCGGGTGCTCGGCCATCACCGCCAGGCAGCCGCGGGTCAGCTCGAAGTGGCGCTCCCGGGGCGTGTAGGGATCCGTCGAGGAGGAGCAGAAGATCCGCGCCTTCGCGAGCCCGCCGCCCCCGCCACGGCGCGCCACCCGGGCGAGCAGCGCCGGCGCATTGGTCTTGGGCGAGACCCACTGGGACCAGGGCAGCCCGTGGGGGTTGGTCTTCTGCACCGCCATCTCGCGCACGTAGCAGTACGCGCAGGAGAACTCGCAGCCCGTGTACGGCTGCAGCGAGTGGGTGAACCCCGAGAGGAACCCCCCGGTGCGCGTCAGGATCTGCTTCACCTCACGCGGAAAGCACTCTGCGCGGCGGGGACGTTCCTTCCAAAGCTGCCTTTCCATCGCCGGGGCCTCTCCGGAACGTCCCCTCTCTACACGTAGGTGAGCCAGCTCTCGTACTTGCGCTCGCGGCCGGCCACGATGGCGAAGAAGGCGTCCTGGAGGGTCTTGGTGATCGGGCCACGGCGGCCCTCGCCGATGCGGCGGTGGTCGATCTCGCGGATCGGGGTCACCTCGGCGGCGGTGCCCGTGAGGAACACCTCGTCGGCGATGTAGAGCTCGTCCCGGGTGAGGTCCTTCTCGGTCACCGGGATGCCCTTGTCCCGCGCCACCTCGATCACCGAGGCCCGCGTGATGCCGTCGAGGATCGTCGGCAGCGGCGGCGTCACGATCTCGCCGCCCCGCACCATGAAGATGTTCTCGCCGCTCGCCTCGGAGACCCGCCCGTCGGTGTCGAGCAGGATCGCCTCGTCGTAGCCGTCGAGGAGCGCCTCGCGCTTGGCGAGGATCGAGTTCACGTAGTCGCCGCAGGTCTTGCCCTTGGTCATCTTCGCGTTGACGTGGTGGCGCACGAAGGTGGACACCTTGGCGCGAATGCCCTGCTCGAGGCCGTCCTCGCCCAGGTAGGCGCCCCAGGGCCACACCACCACCGCGACGCGGATCGGGTTGTCGCCCGGGTTCAGCCCCATGGCGCCGGCCCCGATGAACACGAGGGGGCGCACGTAGCCCTCCTCGAGCCCGTTGGCGCGCAGCGTCTGGAGGATCGCGTCGGTCACCGCGGCGCGGGTGAACGGGACCTCCATCAGGTTGATGTGGGCCGACTCGAACAGGCGCCGCACGTGCTCGGGCAGCCGGAACACCGCCGAGCGGCCGTCGGCGGTGCGGTAGCAGCGTATGCCCTCGAACACGCCGAGGCCGTAGTGCAGGGTGTGGGTGAGGATCGGGACGTTGGCGTCCCCCCAGTCCACCAGCTCGCCGTCGAGCCAGACCTTCTCACCGTCGATGGGGGTCGCCATGGATCTCTCCGCCGGGGCTAGCGGCGGAGGATCCGCCTCATCAGCCCCTTGGACTTCTCGCGCCGCATGTGCAGCAAGCGAAGCTCGCGAACGGCGTCGACGCAATCCGGATCGAGCTGCAGGGCGCGCGTGAACATGCGCTCTGCGATCGCCTTGCGGTCGGCGGCCTTGTAGAGCCTGCCGAGGAAGAGGTAGGGCTTCTCCCGGTCGGGCGCCAGCTTGCGGCCCTCCCGGACGTGCTCCAGGGCCTCGTCGAGACGGCCCACGGCGTTGGGGTCGGCCACGTACCACGCCCAGCCGAACCAGGCGTGGTACTCCCCCTCCTCGGGGTAGGTCTGCATCGCCTCCTCGAAGCAGGCGACGGCCCCGTCGTGGTCCTTGCGCTCCATCTTCTCCACGCCCCGCTGGAAGGCCAGCTCGGCGCGCAGGGCCCGCTGGCCCTCCTCGAGCTCCGCCGCGTCCCGCTCCCGGTTGCGCAGGGAGCGCAGGTAGGCGAGCCGTCGCTCGCGGTCGGCCAGGGTCTCGTAGGCCTCGGAGACCAGTCCGAACACCTCCTCGGCGAGCTGCTGCACCGCCTCGCCGAGGCCCCCGTAGCGGTCGGGGTGGGTGCGCTTGGCGAGCTCCACGTAGGCGCGGCGCACCTCCTCGTCGGTGGTGCGGTGCTCGATGCCCAGCACGCTGAAGAAGTCGCGCCCGCGCAGGCTCGACGCCATGGAGGCGAGCTCGGCGCGGATCCCGGCCTCGGGGCCGCTCGGGGGCGCGGCCGCCGTCGCGGGCGGCCGGGTCGACGCCGCGGCCTTGGGGGCGCTGCGGCGCGAGAGGTCGCGGCGCAGCTCGAACAGGCCGATCGCGATGGCGGCGTAGAGGACGCGCTGCTGGGCATCGTCGAGGCCGCGCACCACGTCGCCCAGCGGCGCGGTGGAGGGGATGCGGAGCAGCAGCGCCTCCTCCTCGGCCCCGAGCTCGATCTCCTGGAAGCGGTAGAAGGGGCTCTCGCTCGGCGCGAGGCGCTTGGTGGCGTGGGCCTTGAAGAAGCGGTCCACGGCCGAGCGCGGCAGGCGCGAGCGCACGCCCTGGACGATCAGGCTGCCGGGGCTGCCGCGCAGCGCCAGCGCGTTGCCGGCCTTGAGCCGCGTGCCGCGCTGGAAGCGGAAGCGGCCCTGCTCCCAGGTGAAGATCTCGGCGAGCTTCTCCGCGGCCTGGCTGCGCAGGGCGCGGGCGAGGTCCTGCTCGTCGAGCATGTGCATGGCCATCAGGATCTGGCCCTGGGGCCCCTCGCCCTGCTTCACCCGGCGCAGGGACTCGTGCATCACGTCCCAGGTGATCTTGCCCGTGGCGGCCAGCAGGTTGCCCAGGCACTCGTCCACCAGGTTCGACTTCACGGCCACCGGGCGTCCGTCGCGGAGCTGCACCTTCTTGCGCTTCTTGCCCGCCTCGAGGTGCAGCACGCCGCTCGCCCGCATGCCGTGGAGGTGATGCAGCAGCGCGGCGAAGGGCACCTTCTCGAGGGAGCCCACGATGGGCCGCGCCTCGCTCTGCTTGGGCTGCACCCGGGCCGCGGGACGGGCGCCGGTGGCCTTGCCGGCCACCTCGAGCAGCCGCTCGAGGGGCACGGGCTTGGTGAGCAGCGCCGCCGCGCCGAGCTGGGCGGCGCGCTGCCGGTACTGGGGCGTCGGCGAGCAGCCCGAGAGCAGCACCGCGGGCGTGCGGGCGGCCTTGCCCCGCATGCCGCGGACCTGCTCGAGCACCCCGAAGCCGTCGAAGCGCGGCAGCAGGATGTCGAGGGTCACGAAGTCCGGCGGGCACTCGCGTACCGCGCGGATCGCGCTCTCGCCGTCGTGGGCGGTGCGGACCGCGTAGCCCTCGGCCTTGAACGCCTTGGCGAGGATCTCGCAGAAGTTTCGGTCGTCGTCGACGCAGAGGATCATCGGCTGCACGGGCGTGGCCTCCTGGCCCCATTGGATCGGGCGGACCCCGCCGGGACGCCGGTGACTCGAATCACCACGAGCCGCGGGCGCCGCGCACGCGACCCGCATCCGACGCGCAGACCGTGGGCAGGGGCGCGGGAGGGGTGGCGCAGAGGAGGGTCCCGCAGGCCGCAGGCGGCCCCGGAGCGGGGCCTCGGAGGCGCCGGGCCGGGGGCTCAGCGCCGGTTGCGGCCGCCCAGGATGCCCTCGAGGACGTCGAGGACCTGCTCCCCGCTGCCCTCGCCGAGGCGCTCGTCGATCTTCCGGGAGAGCTCGTCGCGGCGGCGCCCGATGGAGCCGGTGCGGGTCGCGAAGGCCACCACCGCGTCGCGGGTGAGCACGACCTGGGGGTTCTCCAGGGTGCCGGTGACGCGCGCCAGGGACAACGTGCGCGAGCGGCGGCGGGGGCTGCCGCCTTCGGGGATCGCCGCGGGCTGCTGCCCCTCGGCCGTCTCGCCCTGGAGCGCCGCGTCCACCTCCTCGTCCATGGTGAGGGTTCCGCCCAGGTCGAGGCTCTGGTCCGCCAGGCCCACGCTGCCCTTCAGGTCCACCCGGTAGTTGCGGTAGACGAGGCGCAGGTCGTCGGTGCGCGCCGCGCCGCCGCCGAGCCGCAGGGTTCCGGCGAGGCTCTGGAACTCGTCGTCGTAGAAGCGCTGCAGGGTGCGGCCGCCCTTCACCCGCCCGGCCAGCACCGCCGCCTCGCCGAAGGCGCCGAAGCGCTGGAACGCGCTGCGCAGGAGCGAGACTCCCTTGAGCCGGCCGGGCTCGATGGAGAAGCGGACCGTGCCGCGGATCGTGCTCGTGACCGGAGCGCCGCCGGTGAGCGGCAGGGCGAGGTCGGCGTCCACGTCGAGGGGGCCGGAGAGCACGTCGGGCTTGTCCGCCAGGGTGGCGAGCAGGGTGTTGGAGTCGGCGTCCTCGAGGGCGCTCTTCAGCTGGAGCCGCGGCTTGCGCTCGAGGTCGGTGAGGCTGAGGTCGAGCTTCAGCTCCTGGCCGGCGAAGCTCGCCACCAGGTCCTCGCTGCGCACCGCGCCGCCGTCGCCCACCAGGGCGCCGCGCAGCAGCAGCTCGCCGGACTCGGACTGGGGCACCCGCAGCCCGTCGAGGCGCACCCGGCCGCCCAGGGCGAGGGGGCCCGTCGCCACCTCGAGGGCCTCGAAGCCGAGCTTGCCCTTCACCGGGGTCTCGGCCAGCGCCGGCAGCAGGGCGTCCCAGCCCTCGAGCGCGAAGGGGTCGGCGTCGATGCGCGCGCGGGTGCGGGCGCCGGTCTCGAGGCGCAGCTGGGCATCGAGGTTCTTCATCCGCACCCGGGTGCCCTCCAGCACCACGGCTCCGTCCTCGGCGGTGGTGACCCGGCCGTCCACGGTCGCGGTGGTGCCGGCGGGCTTGGTGAACGCCCCGCCGTAGCCGAGCACCGCGTCGGTGGCGTCGATGGCGAAGCGGCCGGTGGGGGCCGCCACCTGCTCGAGATCGGCCTCGATGCGCGCGCCGCCGGTGAGGGTCAGGTCGTCGAGCACCACGTCGGCGTCGGCGAGGCGCAGGTCCACCACCAGCGAGGGGTTGTCGGGCGTCTCGCCCTTCGCCGCGACGCTGCCGCTCACGCGCCCCGCCACCTTGCGACCGTCGCCCAGGTACGGGGCGGCCGGCGCGAGGTCCACCTCGCGCAGGTCCACGGCGAGGTCGAGGGAGCCGCCGGGCGTCACCCGGCCGCGCAGGTCGAAGCGGCCCCCGCTCGCGAGCGTGGCGGAGAGATCGACGTCGAGGGGCTCGTCCAGGGAGCGGCCGCGCACCTCGGCGTCGAGGCCGCCGAGGTCCCAGGTGACCGGCGGGGTGACGGCGCGATCCTCGAGCACCAGGCGCACGTCGCGCAGGTCGATGCGCCGCACCGCCAGCGCCATGTCGCCCGACTCCGCGGCGGCCGGCGCGGCCTCGCGCGCCGGCTCGGGCTGCGGCTGGCCGCCGGTCGCGGCCTCGGCCTCGGGCTCGGGCTCGGGCAGCTCGATCCCCTCGGCGGTGCGCACCAGGCGCAGGGTGGCGCCCTCCACCACCAGGGAGTCCACCACCACGGAGCGCGCCAGCAGCGGCATCAGTGCGAGGCGCAGCTGCACGTCGGCGCTCTCCAGCATGGGGGCGGCGGCGTCGGTCTCGCCGGCCAGGCGCGCCTCGGTGACCAGCAGCCGCGGCGGCAGGATGCCGACGTCGAGCTCGCCGTAGGAGAACTCGCGCCCGGTGGCGTCGCGCGCGGCGTCCACGATGCGGGTGCGGACGCCCTCGCTGCCCACCAGGCGCGGCAGCATCACGGCGAGGGCCACGCCGGCCAGCACCAGCAGCGCCACCAGGCCACCGAGAACACGGATCAGGATGCGCATCGCGTCAGCCTCCCAGCTTGCGCGCGAGCAGCTCGCGCACCTGCCCGGGGTCGGCCTTGCCCTGGGTCTTCTTCATCACCTGTCCCATCAGGAAGTTCAGCACCTTGGGGTCTCCACCCCGGAAGCCGTCCACGGCCTTGGGGTTCGCGGCGATCACCTCGTCGGCGACGCTCTCGAGGAGCCCGGTGTCCGAGACGGCCTCGAGGCCCCGCTCCTGGACCAGCGCCTCGGGGTCGCCACCGGTCTCCACCAGTACGGCGACCAGGGGCCGGGCGTTTCGGGCCGTCACCCGGCCGTCGTCGACCATCTTCACGAGCATGGAAAGGGCCTCGGGCGTGATCGCCGTGGCCTCGAGCTCGACCTCGCGCTCCTTCAGCGCCGCCAGCACGTCGCGCTGCACCCAGTTGGCCACGCTCTTGGGCGCGCCGTGGGCGCGCGCCGCGGCCTCGAAGAAGTCCGCCAGGCCCCGGGAGGCGGTGAGCTGCCCCGCGTCGTAGGCCGAGAGCCCGTATTCGGACTGGAAGCGCGCGCGCTTGTCCTCGGGCAGCTCGGGCAGCGACTCCCGGGCGGCCCGGACCGCCTCGGCCTCGATGGCGAGGGGGATCAGGTCCGGATCCGGGAAGTAGCGGTAGTCGTGGGCGTCCTCCTTGAGGCGCATCACGTGGATCCGGCCGCGGTCGGGGTCGTAGCGCAGGGTGGCCTGGCGGATCTCGCCGCCCTCCTCGATCACCTCGATCTGGCGCTCGATCTCGGCCCGCACCGCGTCCTCGACGAAGCGGAAGGAGTTCAGGTTCTTGAGCTCGGTGCGGGTGCCGAGCTCGCTCTCGCCGCGGCGCCGCACCGAGACGTTGGCGTCGCAGCGGAACTGGCCCTTCTCGAGGTCCGCGTCCGAGACCTCGACGTAGCGCAGGATCTCGCGCAGGGCGCGCAGGTAGGCGCCGGCCTCCTCGGGCGAGCGCAGGTCGGGCTCCGAGACGATCTCGATGAGCGGCACGCCCGTCCGGTTGAGGTCCACGCGGGTGACGTCCGCGGCGTCGTGGATCGACTTGCCGGCGTCCTCCTCCATGTGGATGCGGGTGAGGCGGATGCGACGGGCCTCCCCTTCTCCGCTCTCGCCGTCGGTCGGGATCTCCACCCAGCCGCCGGTCGCCAGGGGCTCCTCGAACTGGGAGATCTGGTAGCCCTTGGGCAGGTCGGGGTAGAAGTAGTTCTTGCGCGCGAAGACCGAGCGCTCGTTCACGGTGCAGTGGGTGGCGAGGGCGGCGCGGATCGCGTTCTCCACCGCGCGGCGGTTCAGCACCGGGAGCGAGCCCGGCAACGCCAGGCACACCGGGCAGGTGTGGTGGTTGGGCTCGGAGCCGTAGGCCACCGAGCAGCCGCAGAAGAGCTTCGAGTCGGTGGCGAGCTGGTTGTGCACCTCGAGCCCGATCACGGCTTCCCAGTCCTGGTTGCAAGAGGCCTTGCTCACATCGGCCCCCAGTGCTTGGCCAGCGGGGACTCGCTCCAGGCGCCTTCGCTCACGTGGCCTCCGGGGGGCGCCGCCGGTGGTGTTCGGTGCGGCGCTGGTAGGCGTCGGCGAGCCGCAGCGGCGTGGCCTCGTCGAGGGTCCGGCCCAGGAGCTGGAGGCCCACGGGCAGGCCTCCGGCGAACCCGCACGGAAGCGAGACCCCGGGCAGCCCCGCCAGGTTCGCGGACACGGTGTAGACGTCCGAGAGGTACATGCGCAGCGGGTCCGAGGACTTCTCGCCGATCCGGAAGGCGGTCTCGGGCGCCGTCGGCGTGGCGATCACGTCGCAGCCCGCGAAGGCGGCGTCGAAGTCGGCGCGCAGCAGGGTGCGGGCCTGCTGGGCCTTGCGGTAGTAGGCGTCGTAGTAGCCCGCCGAGAGCACGAAGGTGCCGAGCAGGATGCGCCGCTTCACCTCGGCGCCGAAGCCCTCGGAGCGGGTGCGCTCGTAGAGCTCGGTGAGGCCATCGCACTCGGCGCGGTGGCCGTAGCGCACGCCGTCGAAGCGCGACAGGTTGCTCGACGCCTCGGCGGTGGCGATCAGGTAGTAGGTCGCGATCGCGTACCTCGCGTGGGGGAGCGAGACCTCCCGCACCTTGGCCCCCGCCCGCTCGCACTCGGCCACGGCCTCGCGGACCGCGGCCAGCACCTCGGGGTCGACGCCCTCCTCGACGAAGTACTCACGGGGCAGGCCGATCACCAGGCCCGAGACGTCGCCGGTGAGCTCGGGCAGCGTGGGCGGCGCGGGGGTGGGGAGCGAGGTGGAGTCGCGCGGGTCCGGGCCCGCGATGGCGTCGAGGAGCGCCGCGCAGTCGGCCGCGCCGTGGGCGAGGGGGCCGATCTGGTCGAGGGAGGACGCGTAGGCGACCAGGCCGTAGCGCGAGACGCGCCCGTAGGTGGGCTTCAGGCCGGTGATGCCCGTGAAGGCCGCGGGCTGGCGGATCGAGCCGCCGGTGTCGCTGCCGAGCGCCAGGGGCACGATGCCCGCCGCCACCGCGGCCGCCGAGCCGCCCGAGGAGCCGCCCGGCGAGCGCTCGGGATCCCACGGGTTGCGGGTCGGTCCGTGGGCGGAGTGCTCGGTCGAGGAGCCCATGGCGAACTCGTCGAGGTTGGTGCGCGCCACCACCACCGCGCCGGCGGCGTCGAGGCGCTCCACCACCGTCGCGTCGAAGGGCGCCACGTAGCCGGCGAGGATCCGCGAGCCGCAGCTCACCTCGGCACCGGCCTGGGAGATGTTGTCCTTCAGCGCGACGGGGATGCCGTCGAGGGGCGAGCGCAGCTCGCCCCGGGCGCGCCGCGCGTCGGCGGCGGCCGCCGCCTCCCGCGCCGCCTCGGCGCGCGTGCCCACCAGCGCGCCCAGCCGCCGCTGCTGGGCCTCGCCGCGCGCGAGCGCCTGCTCGACGAGCTCGGCGCTCGAGACGCCTCCCGCGTCGAGCGCCTCGCGAAGCTCGGTGAGGGTGCCCAGGGGTGCGGTCACCTCCCCTACTCCTCCACGCCTTCCAGCACCGGCGGCACCTCGAAGGCCGAGCCCTCGGCGGCCGGCGCGTTCGCGACCGCGACCTCGGGGGCGAGGGACGCCGCCACGCGGTCCTCGCGCAGCGGCGTGGCCAGGGCGGTGACGTGGGAGGTCGGCGCCACCTCCCGCGTGTCGAGCTCGGCGAGCTGCTCGACGTAGTCGAGCACGGCGTCGAGATCCGCCGCCATGGCGGCCGCCTCCGCGGGCTCGAGTCGCAGGCGCGCGAGCTTCGCGATCCGCTCCACCTCCCCCGGGCCGATGCGCGACATGCGCGAAAACTTAGCCGGTTTCCGCGACGTTGCGGCCCGGGGGGCGGACCCCTAGGCTCCGGGCCCTTGAGCGACTTCTCCGACCTCACCGAGCTTCCCGAAGACATCCTGGCTGGAATCGGCGACCTGGGCTGGAAGGAGCCCATGCCGGTCCAGACCCAGGTGATCCCGCCGATGCGCGAGGGCCGGGACCTGATCGTCCAGGCGCGCACCGGGAGCGGCAAGACCGGCGCCTTCGGCATCCCCATCGTGGCCGAGGTGGACCGCGAGAACCTGGCGCCCCAGGCCATGGTGCTCGCGCCCACCCGGGAGCTCGCCAACCAGGTCGCCACCGAGATCATCGCCATGGGGAAGCACCGCGGCGTGCGCTGCCTCCCCATCTATGGGGGCACCGCCTACCAGCCCCAGATCGACGCCCTGCGCGACGGCGTCCACGTGGTGGTGGGCACGCCCGGCCGCATCCTCGACCACCTGGGCGCCGGCCGCCTCAAGCTGGACGACGTGCGCTTCTTCGTCCTCGACGAGGCCGACGAGCTGCTCTCCCTGGGCTTCTGGCCCGACATGCGCGAGATCAAGAGCTACCTGCCCGAGAAGCGCCAGTCCTGTCTCTTCTCGGCCACGATCCCCCAGAAGGTGCTCGCGCTCTCGCGCGCGTTCCTGTCCGAGCCCGAGTTCATCTCGCTGGTGGAGGGCCACGCGTCGCCCAACGAGATCGAGCACTTCTTCTGCCTGACCTCGGCCCAGGAGAAGGACGACACCCTGCGGCGCATCATCGAGCACGAGGATCCCGAGAGCGCGATCATCTTCTGCAACACCAAGGACGACGTGCGCTACGTGACGGCGTTCCTCCAGCGCCGCGGCTTCGACGCCGACCAGATCTCCGGCGACCTCACCCAGGTGGCCCGCGAGAAGGCCATGGCGCGCATCAAGGCCGGCGAGCTGCGCTTCCTGGTCGCCACGGACGTCGCGGCCCGCGGCATCGACATCAGCGACCTCTCCCACGTGATCAGCTACTCGGCGCCGGACTCGCCCGAGACCTACGTGCACCGCACCGGCCGCACGGGGCGCGCGGGCAAGACCGGCACCGCGATCTCGCTGGTCTCGGGCCTCGACATCGGCAACTTCAAGCACCTCCAGGCCGTCAACAAGATCACCGTCACCGAGCGCCCCGTCCCCAGCGAGGAGGACATGGGCGTGCGGCTGCGCGAGCGGCTGGCAGTGAAGGTGGAGCAGGACATCCGCCACCTCTCGCCCCAGGAGCGCGCCTGGAAGCTCGACCGCTTCCTGCCCGCCGTGGAGGAGATGGCGAAGACCGACGAGGGCCGGCGCGAGCTGGCGGCGATCTGCGGCACCTACCTCGCGGAGCACCGCCCCGAGACCAGCGTGCGCGACACGCCCGCCGAGCCGCCGGAGCGCGAGCCGAAGCGCGAGGGCGGCGGCGGTGGCCGCGGCTCGGACCGCCGCGGGGGCGGTGAGGGACGCCCGGGCGACGGCCCGCCCCGCCGCAGGCGGCGGCGCGGCCGGGGCGGCCGCGGCGGCGGCGGCCGCCGCTCCTAGCCCCCCCGTGCGCATCACGGTCTTCGCGGGCTCGAGCCGCCGCTCGGCGGAGCGCCACCTCGAGGCCGCGCGCGAGCTCGGCCGGGAGATCGCGCGCCGCGGCCACCTCCTCGTCTACGGCGGCGGCCGCACGGGCCTGATGGGCGCCCTGGCCGACGCCGCGCTCGAGGCCGGGGGCAGCGTCCACGGCGTGATCCTGCGCGAGTTCATCGAGCAGGACGTCCACCACCTCGGCATCGAGGAGCTCTACACCGTCGACGACATGCGCGACCGCAAGGCCGGCCTCGACGAACGCGCCGACGCCTTCATCACCCTGCCCGGCGGCTTCGGCACCTTCGAGGAGATGACCGAGATCCTCTCCTTCCGGAAGCTGCGCCTCCATCACCGCCCCCTGGTGCTGCTCAACACCGACGGCTTCTACGACTCCTTCGTGGCCCAGGTGGAGCGCGCCGTGAAGGACGGCTTCGAGAAGCCCGCCCACCGCGACTTCTTCCGCGTCGCGCCCGACCCCGTCGCCGCGGTGGAGCTCTGCGAAGGGGACGTTCCTTGAGATTCTCACTTCCGCCCCCAGGCGGAAGTGAGAATCTCAAGGAACGTCCCCTACACCGAGACGCTGCGGAGCGCGTCGAGGCTCGAGCGGCAGGGCGGCTCGTCCACCAGCAGGAGCCGGCGGCGCGCGGGGTCGAGGATCACGAGGCCCTCGGTCTGCTGCTCCTCGCCGTGGCGGCAGGTGCTGTCGTCGTCGCCGCGCATGGTGCCGTCGTGGGAGCGCAGGATCCCGAACAGCCTCTCGACGTCGCAGGACTCGGCGGCGAGGCACGCCTTCTCGACCGTGGTGCAGCGCAGCGAGCGGCCCAGCCCCACCAGCACGCCGTCGCCCGGCGGGCGGGCGCGGCGGCTGCGGCCGTCCACGGTCACGGCCGCCAGCGCGCCCTCGGCGTCGGCGAGCAGCAGCGAGGCACTGCCGCCGGCGGGGCGGCGCTCGCACCACTCCATCGCCTTGTCGACGCGATCGAAGCGCTGGAGGCAGTCCTGGGCGAGCAGCGTGGCGGGCGCCAGGCACTCCGCGATGGCGCGCCGGTTGGGCGGCACGCTCGTCACCGTCACCGCGAGCCCGTGCTCGTTCACCCCCGCGATCGGCGCCACGAGCCAGGGCACCACCACCTCGAGGGAGCGGTAGTCGTTCTCCGGGATGCTGCGGCGCAGCCGCACCCGCGGCGTGCGCTCCCGGGGCAGGTCGAGGCTGCGCCCGAGGAGCGGCCCCGCGCCGGTGCGCTCCCCCGCCACCCCCACCGCGAGCCCCGCCGACGCGCGCCGGGCGCGCCCGTCCTCGAGAGCGAGCTCGCGGCCGAGGATGCGCGCCAGGTCCCGGGGCCGCGCGCGCGAGCCCCGCGCCAGCCCCTCGATGCGCTCCGAGAGGTGCGGGAAGAAGCGCCGCACGTCGCGGGCGATGCGCTCGTCGCGGTCCGAGTCGCCACGCCCGCGGCGGGCCGCCCGCGCCTCGCGGCGGATCGCCTTGGGATCGACGCCCGCCTGGTCGAGGCCGAGGTCGCGTGGCGCGCCCCGGCAGACGAACTCCGCCGGATCGCTCAAGCGTCGGGCTCGCGGGCGATCTGGAGCAGCGGCTCCGGGCCCAGCACCTCGTTCAGCGAGCCCGTCCGGTAGCCCTCGAGGTCGAGGGACACGAAGCGGAAGCCCAGCGGCTTGAGGGCCGCGACCATGCGTCCGGCCATCTCGGCATCGAGCGCCCGCGGCAGCTCGTCCGGCGCGATCTCGATGCGCGCCAGCTCGCCGTGGTGCCGCACCCGGAGCTGGAGGAAGCCCAGCTCGCGCAGCCGCTCCTCGGCCTGCTCCACCTGGGCGAGCCGCTCGGGCGTCACCTCGGTCCCGTAGGGGAGCCGCGACGAGAGGCACGCCGAGGCCGGCAGGTCCGCGGTGGGGAGCCCCGCCGCCCGCGACAGCGCGCGGATCTCCGCCTTCGAGAGCGCCGCGTCGAGGAAGGGCGACAGCACCGCGCGCTCGTCGGCGGCGCGATGCCCGGGCCGGAAGTCGCCGGTGTCGTCGGTGTTCACCCCGTAGGCGACGGCGTCGAAGCCCACCGACTCGCGCAGCCGCCCCAGCACATCGAACAGCTCGCTCTTGCAGTGGTAGCAGCGGTCCGGCCGGTTCGCGCGGTAGTCCGCACTCTGCATCTCCCGGGTCTCGACGAAGCGGTGCGGGATCCCGAACCCCGCCACCACCTCCTCGGCCACCTTCCGGTGGGCCGCCGGGTAGGAGGGCGACACCGCCGTCACCGCCAGCGCCCGCTCGCCCAGCGCGCGGTGCGCCGCGTAGGCGAGGTAGCTCGAGTCCACCCCGCCCGAGAACGCCACCAGGACGCTCCCGGCGTCCCGCAGCCGCGCCTCGAGGGCGCGCTCTTTCTCCAGCAGTTCCGGGGGGATCGACGCCACGATCGCAAGGTAGAAGTGGGGCCCGGGGGGGTCAAGCAAGCGCCGGGTAAGGAGCCAAGACCCTCAGATTGCGCCGCAGCCAACGATTGGAGCGAGGGAACACGCCCATGTTCCCCCCGAGGGGGGTCGGGCGCTAACTTGCGGCGACGGACCGGTTGGGCCTCCCGGCACAGAGTTAGGAGCTTCGTCTGTGAGCAGGAGAAGAGGTTTCCCGCGGCTAACAGCGGAGGAACTCCGCGAACTGGAGGGACAGCAACTCCCTGACCCCCTCGGTCAGGAGTTCTTTTCCTTTGATCTCGACCCCACCAAACCACTTGTGTTGCTCCTCGGTCGGGTTGCCCACGAGGGGGTTGTAAGTGCTCTCTCGGCTGCAGGGCGGCAATACAAGGAGAAGCATCTTGAGTCGGGGATTCGGAATTGGCGATCGATCCTCCGCTACTTCGAACGCTTCACTGTCAGGGAGGTGCTCTGGAAGCTGACTGGTGAAGCCTATGAACTGCTTCTCAACCCCGACTACCGCTCCGCTCGGGATGAGCTACTGGGGCGTATTTCATCCGTCCCACACGTACTATTCGTTCATCAAGGCCTCTTGTCCGGAAGAGACGAGACCGGCCTCTCGCTTCACCATCAACCTACCGAAGGAGTCTGCTCGCAAGTAAACGATCTCTTCGCGAAGCACGAACTCAACATCCTGCCGTTCACACGAAATGCAGAGGTGACTGTTCTAGCATCAGAGTTCATCGGAGACACGGAACAGGGACTTCTGCTTCGGGTATATGTGCCCTCGGGTCGGATGTGGTCCCAGGAAACAGACCGCCTGCTTCAGTTGTTTCGTGACTATCTGGCCAAGATCGGCAAGTTCTCCGTACGTCTCGATCAGACCCGCACGGACAAGGGTGTGATATACGAGTTCCACGGGGAGGAAGGTTCACGAGCGGGTGACTTGAGCAGTGAGTTCGATGAATTCTCGCAATTCCTTGATCTCTGCGTCTCCCGTCCAGAGTCCGCCCAGGAGCTACTCAGTGCCCGGGCGATTCCCGACCGTGAGGTCGCCGAGATCGTCACTCGCTACGCCAAGGAGGCCAGTCGTTTGCAGGTTGACATCAAGCAGGAAAGGGAGCGCAAGCTCCTTGGCATCCGCCACCGGCTTGAATCGGAGCTTGTTGACCTAGGTACCGGATCCCTTCAGAACCTCGAAGCCCTCATCGATTCGGCGGTACCTAGAATCGAAGGGATCGGCTCTGCGGTTGCTGTTGACCAAAGCCCTTTGCAGCTGCCGCTCGCTAGTGGTCCTGCCAACCTCACTCTGAACCTCAATCCACAGATCGTCCAGGCTGTGAATGGAGTCGTCGCCCGAGAGATTCGCGGAGACGTTCATCTGACGAGCGAAGACAAGGAGTTGCTTGGACTAGCCCATGCGTACGGCGGCAAGAACAGCGCAACTCTTGCCTCAGCGGTCCACGAGCTCGCCGACGAGAGCGCCCCAAAGTCTGGGAGACTTGCCGCGAAGCAGCGGCTCAAGAAGTTCCTTATCGAGGTTGCATCACGAGCAGGTGACGTCGCAACCGGGGTCCTGCAGTCGTATATCGAGAGCAAGCTTGGAGTCTGAATCGGCGGGAGTGGGGCAGGAACAGTTCAGGAATGACTTGCTGGGAAGCTCTCAGAATTGCCGAAGTGTCCCGCGTAGAGGCCAATGAGGGGGCAGAGTGAACCACTTCACAGCCCCCATGGGCATATCTGTGAGAGCATTCCTTCCCAGGCAAGGAGCATCGGCGGTTCTCCACGGACTCAACACTGCTCCGAGGTAAGAATGGCGTACCGAAACAAGGTGTTTGTTTCGTTCGATGGTGACAACGACATACACTACTACCGATTGATGCGTGCGTGGAAGCAGAACGACAAGACTCCGTTCAACTTCTTTGATGCACATGACATCAACACGGCTCTAGACTCAAGCAGCGAAGAAACTATCAAGCGGCGGCTTAGCGAGCGCTTGTCCGGTGCCAAGGTCGTCGTCTCGCTAATCGGTGCCAAGACCCGCTACCTCTACAAGTTCGTCCGCTGGGAGCTTGAGCAAGCGCTTCGACGAGGAATCCCCGTCGTGGGGGTCAATCTCAACGGCCTCCGCTTCCAGGACCGTGATCGTTGCCCTCCGGTGATTCGCGACGCCCTCGTCATCTATGTGAGTTACCAGCCTGCAATCGTTCAGTATTCGCTTGAGAACTGGCCGTCCCAATGCATGCGCCTGCGGCAGTCGGGCGCGACCGGCCCTCACTACTATCAGGATGAAGTCTACAAGCGGCTCGGGATCTGATGTGCGGTCTTGGCTTGCGGTTAACAGGACCGCGTTGTCAAGCTTCTCGGTCTCGGCGCTGGTTTCTTCAACGCTTCACGCTGTTGGTGGCGGCTGGCTGGCAATCGAAGCAGGCTCATTCTTTCGACCAACGTTGGCCGATGCCGCGCGAGACCACTGGTGGGTGCTTGTGGTTGCGGGCTTGGTGTTTGTGCTCGTTCGATGCTGGCCGAGGCTTGCGGTATGCGCGAGGATCGCTGACACCGACACGTCGGTCGAGATCCGAGTCTGCGACTTGTTCTCTCAGGCGGGTTCGGTGGTTCTCGGTAGCAACACCACTTTTGACACTACCACCGAGGATGGAACGATTTCCCCATCAAGCACGCAAGGCCAGTTCACGCTTCGCTTCTGTGACTCACTTGAGAACCTGGACAGGCAGCTCGAAGATTCGCTTACGTCGGTATCGGCTGTCTCTCTCGATGCTGAAGGGAAGCCGTACGGAAAGCGTGCTAGCTACCCGGTAGGAACTGTGGCGTCGGCGATCTGCAACGGGAGGCGCGCGTACTTTCTCGCGATTGCGAGGCTGAACGCCCACCGCGTGGCTTCCGCTTCATGGGACGATGTTCTTGATGCGCTACCGCGTCTGTGGGAGAGCATTCGCAGCCGCGGTGGTATCGAGCCAGTTGTCGTGCCCGTTCTCGGTTCTGGATTCTCTCGAATAGATGGGACACGAGAAGAGCTGATTCGAGAGATTGTGAAGTCCTTCATCGCCGCAAGTCGTGCCGGCTACTTCTGCGAACAACTCACGATAGCAATCGCGCCGCAAGACTATCGCCGGGGCCATCTTGACCTACGGGGGCTGGGGAGCTTCCTTGAGCATGAGTGTCGATATGCTGGACGCCGGCAGCCAACGACGCCGCATGGTGCGCCCGCGCAGCCCCTGGAATCAGAGACCTCTTAGAGCCTCCCAGTGCCGCGGATGTGGCACCCGCAGCCCTCGCCGCACCATCGAGCAGTGATTCTGCGATAGACCGGTTGCCCGACACATGGCTGTGAGGGTCACGCCCGAGAGCTTCGGCAGGATCTCCCGCCTCGGCCGCGCCGACGAAGGCACCTTCCCGCGGCCCGAGCCCGAAGCAAGGCACATGTCCGGAATGGGTCGGGGCCGGCTCCGCGAATTCAGGGGTTGGAGCGTGGGGAAGCCAGCGCCGAGGTGCCCGGTGGAAGCGCCCTTCCCACGACGAGGGAAGCGAAGCTCCGCGGGCGCGCCGATTTCGGCAGCGGTTCCGGCGTGTTCCGGCCCGGGTGCCCTCGCCGCCCCGTTGCTAGCCTGCCCGCGGAGGGGGGAGGCCATGGCGAAGGTCCGCGTGGGTGTGGTGTTCGGTGGGCGATCCGTCGAGCACGAGGTGTCGATCACGTCGGCGACCTCCATCGTCCAGGCCCTCGACCCGGCCCGCTACGACGTGACGCTGCTCGCGGTCGGGACGGATGGCCGCTGGCGGCTGGGCGCCCAGGGCGCGCTGCCCGAGTCGGTCTCCCGGGGTGAGGAGGTGCGGCTGCCCGCGATCCCCGGCGACGGCACCCTGGTGTCGGCCGAGGACGGCACGCCCGCCGCGCGCCTCGACGTGGTGATCCCCATCATCCACGGCACCGGCGGCGAGGACGGCTGCATCCAGGGCTTCCTCGAGCTGGCCGACCTGCCCTACGTGGGCGCGGGCGTGCTGGGCTCGGCGCTCCAGATGGACAAGGAGGTCTCGAAGCGGCTGCTCGCGGCGGCGGGGGTGCCCGTGATCCACTGGCTGCCCGTCACGGCGGCCGAGCTCGAGGCCGACGCCGCGGGCGTCGTCGAGGCGGCGCTGCGCGAGATCGGGCTGCCCGCCTTCGTGAAGCCCGCCTGCCTGGGCTCCTCGGTGGGGATCTCGCGCTGCGCCACCCGCGCGGAGCTGGCGGCGGGCCTGGCCGAGGCGGCCCGCTACGACCGGAAGCTGCTGGTGGAGCGCGCCATCGACGCGCGCGAGATCGAGGTGGGCGTGATCGGCAACGACGCCCCCGAGGCCTCGGTGCCCGGCGAGATCGTGCCCGAGCGCGAGTTCTACGACTACGAGTCGAAGTACGTGGACGAGGAGACCGAGCTGGTGATCCCGGCGCAGCTCTCCGAGGAGCGGACCGCCGAGGCGCGGCGCCTGGCGCTGCTCGCCTACCGCACGCTCGAGGGCGAGGGCTTCGGCCGGGTCGACTTCCTGATGGACCGCGAGACCAGCCAGCTCTACGTGAGCGAGATGAACAGCCTGCCGGGCTTCACCGAGGTCTCGATGTTCCCGAAGCTCTGGCAGGCGTCGGGGCTCGCCTACCCGGCGCTCCTCGACCGGCTCATCGAGCTGGCGGTGGAGCGCCACCGGCGCGGCGCGGCCCTCGAGCGCACCTACCGGCGGGGCTGATCCGGGAGCGGGCGCCCGGCCTGCGCGCCCCGGCAACGCGCCCCAGAAAAGCGAAACGCGGCCACCCCTCTCGGGATGGCCGCGTTCGAGCATTGCGCCCGGCCGTCGGGAACCGCCTCTAGCGGCGCTCCCGCCGGCGGCCGATCAGCGCCAGACCCGTCACGCCCGCGCCGAGCAGCATCAGGGTGCCGGGCTCGGGGACGAAGGTCAGGGTCAGCTTGCCGATCAGGGGCAGGTTCTCGCTGCCCGCGACGTTGGTCTTGGCCAGGGTCGGCGTGACGAGCACGATGGTGCCGCCGCCACCCGCGGTCCGCTGGTCCGTGCCCGAGTCGGAGGCGAGGGTCACGCCGGCGAAGGGGCCGGAGGTGCCGATGACCACGATGTCGCCCGTGGTCCAGCCGCCACCGAAGGCGGTGATGGACACGCCGAGGGGCGAGGACACCATGGCGGACGCACCCTCCACACCGAAGGCGGCGAGGGGCACCGTCAGGAAGGCGAACGGCGGGGGACCGAAGAGACCGATCTTGGCGTTGCCCGCGAGGGGGGCGTCGCCGCCGAAGCCGCCGCCGACGCCGCCGCCGGCCGAGAAGCCGGCGGTGGTGAGACCCGCGGGACCGGTGAGCGCCAGGTCCACGATCGGGAAGGCGGGGAAGGTCATGTTGGTCGCGTTCGAGACCGGGACGACGATCTCGGTCGTGAAGTTCGCGGCCGGCCCGATCGTCACGGAGCCCGCCTCGGAGACGCCGTCACCGGCGCCCGGCAGGTTGAAGCCCGGCAGCGTGCCGATCACGAGCTCGAGGGTGCCGGTGTAGGCCAGAGCATTGGCCTGGGAGCCGCCAACGACGAAGGCCAGGAGGCCAGCGGCGACGAGGTTGAACAACTTACGCATCAGAGCGTTCTCCTATCGTTTGGCGACGGCCGGGCTGCTACCAGGGCCAGCGCGCTTCAGGTGGTTCCGCCTCGTTGTGGTGGCCGGGCCCGCGTTGTGTCACCCGGATGAACCGGGCCGGGGCGGGAGCTGCCGGTTTTCTGCACCCCCTCGGGGAAAGGCTGCAGAAGGGGCACTCAAGCCCTCTCCCGGCCTCGCGCGCGGAGCGCCAGGCCGAGTACCCCCACCCCGAGCAGGAGCGCGGTGCCGGGCTCGGGGATCAGGCTGGTCAGGACGAGGCGGCTCACGAGCGGGATGTTCTCGCTGCCGGCCACGTTGGTGCGCACCAGCGTCGGGGAGACGAGGGTGATGAAGCCGTCGAGGAGGGGGCCGCGCTGCTCCGTGCCCCTGTCGGACGCGAGCGTCACCCCGTCGAAGGGACCGGTGGTGCCGACCACCTTCACCGAGCCCGTCGTCCAGCCTCCGCCGAACACGGTGACCGACACGCCGAGATCGGAAGACGCCATCACGGTCGCACCCTCCACGCCCACCACGTCGAGGGGAACCGTCAGGAATGCGAAGGGGGGTGGGCCGAAGAGCCCGATCCTGGCGTTCCCGATCAGCGGAGCATTCCCGCCGATGCCGCCCTGGGGCCCGTCGCCCCTCTGGAACGATCCGCGCGTGAGACCGGCCGGCCCGGTGAGGGCCAGGCTGACGATCGGGAACGCCGGGAAGGTCCGGTTCGTCGCGTTCGTCACCGGCACGCTGATCGAGAAGGTGGTGAAGTTCGCGGGCGCCGGGATCTCGAACCCGCTCGGCGTCGAGACCCCGTCACCCGCGCCGGGAAGCCGGAACGTCGGCAGCGTGCCGATCGAGAGCTCGAGGGTCCCGTTGTAGGCACCGGCCCCCTGCGCGAAGGCCCCGAGCGAGCCCGCCAGAACGAGCAGACCGAGAGAGAGACGATGCATGCTCAGGTCCTCCGGAGCCTTCGCAGGCCCAGCCCCAGGACCCCCAGCCCCAGCAGCAGGGCGGTGCCGGGCTCGGGGACGCTCGGGACGAGCTGGCTCAGCGTCAGGCGCGCCATCACGGGCAGGTTCACCAGGCTCGCGATGTTGGTGCGCACGAGGGTCGGGCTCACCAGAACCAGCTGCCCCTCTCCGAGAGGCGTCCGGGCGTCGATGCCGCGTGCGCTCGCGAGCGTCACACCGTCCAGTGGCCCCGCGGTGCCGAGGACCTGCGCGGTTCCCGTCGTCCAGGCCCCGCCGAAGGCGGTGATCGTGACGCCCAGGTCCGACACGGCCCGCGCGCTCGCGCCCTCCATCCCGACGGCGGCCAGCGGCACCGTCAGGAACGCGAAGGGAGGGGGGCCGAACAGGCCGAGCCGGGCGTTGCCGGCGAGCGGCGCATCCCCGCCGAACCCGCCGCCGGGCCCCTGCCGGGGCCGGAAGTCGGCCCGCGTCAGCCCCGCGGGCCCGGTGAGCCCCAGCTGCACGATGGGGAACGCTTCGGGGACCGGGACCGTGATCGAGGTGGTGAAGTCCGCCCCCTCGAACGAGAACCGGAAGGGCCGGGAAACGTCCACCGTCCGCGCCCCCGGCAGCACGAACCCCGGAAGCGTCCCGATCTCCAGCTCGAGCGTCCCCGTGAACCCGAGCGCCCCCTCCCCCGACGCCCCGAGAAGCCCGAGAAAGCAGACGACCCAACGAGCCGCTCGCGCCATCTCCAGACCCTCCAAAGCCAGAGGGCCTTCCCAAGGGTCTGTGGCACCCCCAACCCGAAAGAATCGGATGAATCAGCGACTCCCCCGCCGCGCCCGCGTCGTACGGAGCCGGGGAGGGGGATTCGGAGACCAACGAGGACGATTGCGCGGCCGAAGGCCGCGCTCTGCTCGCAAGCCGGCGGAGCCGGCTCGCACCGAGGGCCTCGCGCAGAGACGCCGGCTAGGGCTCGACCACGTACCCCAGGGCGCGAAGCTGATTCAGCCGAAGCTCGTCCAGCTCGACTTCCGGCGACTCCCCCCACGGAGCCGGCGGCCGCGCCAGGAACTCCTGGATCCGGCGCCGCAGGCGCGCCACGTCCTCGGGGCGCTCGGCCGCGATGTCGTACTCCTCGCCCGGATCCGAGCGGCGGTCGTAGAGCTCGGCGGCTTCGGAGCCGTTGCCGCGCTGGATGAGCCGCAGCGGACCCTCGCGCACCGAGGTGAGGGGACGCGGCTCGGCGTCGGTCTGGCCCCAGCTCTGGTCGAGCTGGGAGAAGGCGGTGGGGGGCCAGTCCGTGGCCGGCGGGCCGGCGCCCGCCGCGGCCAGCATCAGCGGCAGCACCGAGCGACCCTCGGCGCCGGGGATCTCGGGCAGGCCGAGCAGGTCGAGGATCGTCGGCCAGACGTCCACGTTGCGCACCGTCTCGGGCACCACGATGCCGGGATCGAGGCGGAAGGGCGGCACCAGGATCCAGGGCGTCTCCACCGCCTCGCGGTAGAGGTTGCGGGCGTGGCCCTCGGTGCCGTGCTCGAAGAAGGCCTCGCCGTGGTCCGAGACGAAGACCAGCAGGGTCTCGGCCAGCAGCCCCCGCTCGACGAGGGCGTTCACCAGCAGGGCCACGTTGCGGTCCGTCCAGTGGATCGCGTTGTCGTAGGCGTCGAGGTACTCGGCGCCGAACAGCGCCGAGCCCTCGTCGTAGAGGTACTGGTGCACGTCCATGTAGTGGACGTAGAGGAAGAAGCGCTCGTGGCCGCGGGTGCGCAGGAACTCGATCGCCGACTCCGTGGCGTCGAGGTCCGTCCCCAGCAGCGGGTGGGAGGAGGGCGTGCGGCGCTCCATGCGCTCGGGGCTCTGGCTCGGCACCGGGCGCTGGTAGACGTCGAAGCCCTGGGCGAAGCCGAAGTTGTCGGCCACCCAGCCGTTGCGCCAGATGCCCGCGGTGGCGAAGCCGGCCTCCTTGAGGATCTCGGCGGGGAGCTTGGCGGACTCGGGGATCGCGTGGGCGTAGCGCGTGACGCCGGTGCGCTCCGGGTAGGCGCCCAGCCACAGGGACGCCATGGAGGCCTTGGTCCAGCTCGACTGGCTCTCCACGCTGGCGAAGCGCACGCCCGCCGCCGCCAGGGCGTCGAGGTTCGGGCTGGTGGGACGCTCGTAGCCGTAGCTCGACAGGTGGTCGGCCCGCAGCGTGTCGATCACCACGAAGACCACATTGACGTCCCGGTTGCGCAGCTCGAGGAGGTCGCTCGGCGTCCCCGAGGGATGGGTCGCCACGATGCGGAACTGGCTGAGGAGGGCGACGACGAAGAGCAGCGCGGCCAGCACGAAGTAGGTGCGCGGTGACTCGAGGAGTCTCTTGAGCAAGCAGCGGGTCTCCCGGGGGTGGCGGCCGAGGATATCACCCGGCGCACGACGCGCCGCGTCCAGGCTCCGCCACGCCGCGGCGAGAGCCCCCGGAGCGCCCGGATTTGCTTGGAACGGGTGGGGGGCTTCGCGTAAGATGCCCTGTTCGGTTCGTGCTGGAGTCCCTGGTCCCATGGCCCCCCAGACGTCGTCGCCCTCCCCGCGGCTCCGCGAGGGCTCGCCGCGAGGCGCCCTGCGCGGCTCCGTGATCGTGCCCGCGATCGGCCTCGCCGTGCTGGGGCTGACCCTCGCCTGCACGGACTCCATCCAGGAGCAGGTGAGCGAGGCGCGCGCGCAGCTCTCGGGCGGTCAGGTGGCGCTCGCCCTCGGCATGCTGACCGAGGTCGTGGCCGAGCGGCCGGACCACAAGGAGGCCCACTACCTGCTGGGCGTCTCCCAGCTGCGCGCCGGCCAGCCCGGTCTCGCGGTGGGGCCCCTCGCCAAGGCCTCGACCTCCGAGGAGTTCGGCGTGCCCGCCGGCGTCGCCCTCGCCTCGGCGCTGCTCGGCTCCGGCGACGCCATGGGGGCCCACGCCGCGGCGAGCCGCGTGCTCGAGCAGGCGCCCGACCAGACCGCCGCGCTCCACACCCGGGCGCGGGCCAGCCTCGCCACGGGCCGCCCGGCCGAGGCGCTGGCCGACGCCGAAGCGCTGCTCGCCCTCGACGCGAGCGCCCTCCACGGCTTCCAGCTCCGCGCCCTCGCGCTCACCGCGCTCGGCCGGCTCGACGAGGCCGAGGCCGCCCACCGCCGCGCCCTCGAGGTGACCGGCGACCACCCCGCCCTCGGTCCCGTCGCGTGCCTGGGGCTCGCGGCCTTCCAGGCGCGCCAGCGGGGCCACGTCGAGCGCGCCCGGGAGACCTTCGCGGGCTGTCTCGCCGCCCATCCCACGGACCTGCGCGTGCTGCGCGCCACGGCCGAGTTCAGCCCCGACGCCGAGCGCGCGCTCGCGCCCTGGCGCGAAGCCGTCGCGCGGGAGCCCGGCAACCTCGCGCTGCAGGCGGGCCTGGCCGAGCAGCTCGACGCCCGCGGCCGCACCGACGAGGCGGCCACGCGGATGCGGCAGGCCGCCGAGGCGAGCGACCAGCCGGCGGCGTGGCTGCTGCTCGCGAACCACCGGCTGCGCCACGGCCACCAGGCCGAGGCGCTCGACGCCCTCGCGCGCGCCCAGGTCCACGCCGTGGGCGAGGACGCCGACAAGCTGCGCGTGCTGGTCTCCGAGATCCGCATCGCGGACGGCGACCTCGAGGCCGCCGAGGCGGCGCTCGAGGAGATCCAGCTCCCGGAGCGACGCGACCAGCTGAAGGGTCTGCTCGCCGCCGCGCGGGGCAACCCGGCCGAGGCCCTGGCCGCCTTCGAGCGCGCCCTCGAGCGGGCGACCCTCGACGCCTCGCTCCACTTCGCCGCCGGGCGGGCGGCCCGCGATGCCGGCGACTGGGAGCGCGCAGCGCGCCACCTCGCCGCGGCCGTGCAGCTCGACGCCGGCACCACCGGCGCCGCGCTGCTGCTCGCGGAGCTCCAGCTCGAGACCGGCGCCTACGCGGCCGCGACCGCCCTGGCCGCGCGCCAGGCTGCCCTCGGCGGCGTCGAGGCGCCCCGGGCGCTGCTGCTCCAGGCCCGCGCCGAGCTCGCGACGGGCAACGCCGAGGGCGCGCGCAACCTGGTCGCCCAGGCGGAGCGCAGCGGCGCGGCGCCCGCCGCCCTGGCGGTGGAGCGCGCGCGGCTGGCGCGCCGCGAGGGCGGCGCCCCGGCGGCGGCGGGCGTGCTCCTCGCGAGCGGGCTCGAGTGGACCGACCCGGCGAGCGAGGACGCGCTGCGCTTCCTCGCCGACGACCTGCTCCAGCTGGGCCGCGCCGAGGAGGCGCAGCAGCTGATCGACGAGACCGTCGCCGCCCGCCCCGAGCGCGGCGCCCTGCGCGAGATCCAGGGCCGCGTGCGCTTCAACCGCGGCGAGGTCGCGGCGGCCCGCCAGGCCTTCGAGGGGGCCCTCGCCCGCGACCGTCGCGACGCCAACGCGCTGCGCGGGCTGGCCGAGATCGCGGTCGCCGAGGGGCGTCGCGACGAGGCGGTGGCGCTGCTCGAGCGCGCCGCGATCGCGCGGCCGTCCGACGGCACCGCGAGCTACCGCGCGGCGCAGATCCTGCTGGCCCAGGGGCGGGTCGACGCCGCCGAGGCCCAGCTGCGCGCCGCGCTGAAGCGCTCCCCGGGCAACGCCTTCGCGTGCAACGACCTCGCCTGGCTGCTGGCCGAGGAGGGCCGCGACCTCGAGCTGGCCCTCGAGCTCGCCCGCCGCGCCACGCGCCTGCGACCGGAGCCGAACACCTTCGACACCCTGGGCTGGACGCTGATGGCCGCCCAGCAGCCCCACGCCGCGGCGGTCTCCTTCCGGCGCGCCGTGAGCCAGCGACCCGACGCCGCGGTCTTCTGGTACCACCTGGGCCTCGCCCAGGCCCAGATCGGCGACGAGGGGGAGGCGGTGGTCTCGCTGCGCAAGGCCCTCAGCCTGGACGACTTCGAGCAGGCCGAGTCCGCGCGCTCGCTGCTCGAGAGCCTGGACCGGGGCTAGGACCCGGGAGGCGGTGAGCGAACCGCAGCCGGAGCCGGGGGGGACGCCGCAGGAGCGTGGCGCATCGCTCTCGCTCCTCCTGCTCTGCTTCTTCCTCTCCGGCCTGGCCGCCCTCGTCTACGAGACGGCCTGGACCCGGGAGTTCGCCTTCGTGTTCGGCACCTCGGACCTCGCCGTCGCGACGGTGCTGGCCGCCTACATGGCGGGCCTCGCCGCCGGCGCCGCCGTGGCCGCGCGCCTCGCCCATCGCGTGCGGCGCCCGGTCCTCGTCTACGGGCTGCTCGAGCTGGGCATCGCGCTGGCGGCCCTCGGCGTGCCCCTCGCGATCCGCGCCTCGCGCGCGCTCTACGTGGGCGTGTTCGGCGGCCTCGAGACCCTGCCCGAGGCCGGCGCCACGCCGACCGCCCTGTTCTACCTGGCCTGCTCGTTCGTGATCCTGATGGTGCCCACGGCGATGATGGGCGCGACGCTGCCGCTGCTCGCGCGCCACGCGGTGCGGGCGGACCGGGAGCTGGGCTCGCGCATCGGCGCGCTCTACGCCGCCAACACGGCGGGCGCCGTGGCGGGCGTGGTGCTCGCCGCCTTCGTGCTGCTGCCCGCCGTCGGCCTGCGCCTCACCATCTGGAGCGCCGCCGGGGTGAACGCCCTGGTGTTCGCCGTCGCCTGGGCGCTGGCCCGCAGCGCCGGCCCGATGCCCGCGGCGGAGCCCGCGCCCCGCGCCGGCGCGGTGGACCGGCCCGCGACCGGCGCCGTCTTCCTGGTGATGATCTTCCTCTCGGGCGCGGTCTCCTTCACCTACGAGGTGCTCTGGGTGCGCCTGCTCGCCCACCTGATCGGCGGCAGCGTCTACGCCTTCGCCACCATGCTGGCGAGCTTCCTGGCGGGGATCGCGCTCGGCGCGGCCTTCGCGGCGCGCCTCGCCACCAGCCCGCGCCGCGGCGCGACGGGCTTCGCGGCGGCCCAGCTGGGCATCGCGGCGCTCTCCTGGATCGCCTTCGTGGCGGTGCCCTGGATCCCCGAGGTGACTGCCGAGCTCCAGCGCCTCGGCGCCTCGCGGCGGCTCGGGGACGTCGTGGTCGGCGCCCTCACCCTGTTCCCGGCGGCGCTCTGCATCGGCGCCACCTTCCCCTTCGCGGTGCGCGCCGTGGCCCGGCGCGGAGCCGACGCCGGGCCCGCCAGCGCGCGCGTCTACGCGGCGAACACCTTCGGCTCGATCGTCGGCTCGGTGGCGGCGGGCTTCGTCGTGATCCCGACCCTCGGCTACGCCGGCAGCCTCGCCGCCTGCGTGGCCGTGAACCTCGGCCTCGCGGCGGCGGCGGCGGGCCTGCCGGAGCGACGCTTCGGCGGCGCGAGCCGCCGCGGCCTCGTCGCCGTGGCGGCCGCCGGCGCCGTGGTGCTGGCGCTGGCGCGGCCCGCGCCCCCGTGGCGGACCCTGCGCACGTCGTTCCTGAACCCGAGCCCGGCGGCCGGCGAGGTGGAGTACTTCGGCGTCGGGCGCGCCGCCACGGTGCTGCTGCTGGAGAACGACGGCGAGTGGTTCCTGCGCACCAACGGCCTTCCCGAGGCCCGCATCGAGGCGCCCTTTCGCCCCCACAACCGCTCGCTCCTGGCCCGCTGGCTGGGCGGCCTGCCCGTCCTCGCGCGGCCCGAGGCGCGCAGCATGCTGGTGGTGGGGCTCGGCGGAGGCGTCGCGGTGGAGACGGTGCCGTCGAGCATCGAGCGCATCCACGTGGTGGAGCTCGAGCCCGAGGTGGTGGAGGCGAACCGGTCCGTGGGCGACCGCCGCTGGCGCGACCCCCTCGCGGACCCCCGCGTCTCGGTGCACCTGAACGACGCCCGCAACGCGCTGCTGCTCTCGGAGATGCGCTTCGACGCCATCGTCTCCCAGCCCTCCCATCCCTGGTCCTCGGGCGCCTCCCATCTGTATACGCGCGAGTTCTTCGCCCTCGCCCGGAGCCGGCTCGCCGACGACGGCGTGCTGGTGCAGTGGGTGGGCCTCTCCTTCGTCGACGAGGCGCTCTTCCGCACCCTGCTCGCGACGCTCACCGCCGAGTTCGCCCACGTGCGCGTCTACCGCCCGCCGCCCGGCGGCGGGGTCCTGTTCCTCGCCTCGGACGCGCCCTTCGACATGGCGCGCAGCACGCGCCGCGCGCTGGCGGCCGTGCCCGACGACCTGCGCTGGCTGGGCATCGAGGTGGCCGAGGACGAGACCGCCGCGCTGCTGCTCGACGCCGAGGGAAGCCGCGCCCTCGCCCGCCGCGCCGCGCCGAACCTCGACGACTGGAACCAGCTCCAGAACCGCTCGCCGAAGATCCTCGGCCGCAGCCTGGGAGCCGACGTGGAGCGGGTCTGCGCCCTCCACGACCCGCTGGCGCGTCCCCAGGGCCCGGGGCCGGACGCCCTCGGCAACCGGTTCCATCTCGTGCGCCGCGTCGGCGTGGAGCGGGCCGAGCGCGTGGCGCGGGCCTTCGAGGACCCGCTCGACCGGCGCGTCGCCGAGGCCCTGGTGGCCCGGTCGCGCGGGCAGCGCGGCGCCGCCCGGGCGACCCTCGCGGAGGCGCTTCGCGAGTCGCCGCGTCACGTCGAGGCCCGCGCGGCGCTGCTCCAGATGGCCCGCGTCGAGCTCGCGGCCGGCGCGGAACCCACCCGCTGGGTCGCGGCGCCGCTCACGCGGGCCGAGCGCGCGGTGGTGGAGGGGTGGCGGGCCCTCGGCCGCCGCCGGCCCGCAGCACTGCTCGCCCAGGAGCCGGCCCTGGCCGCGATCCCGGGCGACCACCCCCTCGCCCGGACCGCCGTGCGGCTGCGCGCCGAGTGGCGGGCGGCGGGCACGGACCCGGAGCTGGCCCGGGAGGCCATCGGGCTGGTGGACCGGCTGCTCGTCGGCGGCGCCCGGCCCCGGGACCTGCTGCTCCGGGCGCGGGCCTGCGCGACGGCGCGGGAGCCCGCCGCCGCCCTGGGCTCCCTGCTGGCCCTCGCCGGCCCCGGATCGGGCGCCGAGCTGCGCCGGCTCCGGGGCCGGGGCCTCGCCATCCTGGAGTCGCTCCCCGACGATCCCTCCCTCGCTCCGCTGCGCGCCCGGGTGCGCGGCGCCCTGGGCGGGAGGAGCCCGGCCGGCTTCAGTGAAGGCCGGGAGGGGCCGCTATAATGCCTCGGTTTTTCAGGAGAAAGACGCCTTCCATGCACGCGACCCGAACCTCCCAGAACGCCGCGCCCGGTCTGCTCCGGATCGGGGGGCTGCGCCCGACCCTGCTCGCCGCCGGCCTCCTGCTGCTCGCCGCCTGCGGGGGCGACCTCGACGCCCGCATCGAGGCGCTGCGCGACGAGATCCAGGCCGGCCGCGCCGCAGAGGTGGTGGAGCCGCTGCGCCGCCTCGTCGACGAGCACCCGGACCGCGCCGACGCGCAGCATCTGCTCGGCGTCGCCTACCTCCAGACCGGGCAGGTGGGCCTCGCGATCTGGCCCCTCGAGAAGGCGGCCGAGGATCCGGACTTCGTGGTGCCCTCGAACCTGGTGCTCGCCAGCGCGCTGCTCGCCACCGAGAACTTCGACGGCGCGGTGGAGGCCGCCACCCGGGTGCTCGAGAAGGACCCGTCCCAGACCGCCGTGCTGCACACGCGCGCCCGCGCGCACCTCGGTGCGGCGCGGGCCGCCGAGGCCCTGGCCGACGCGGACCGCCTGCTCGCCCTCGACCCGGAGAGCTACGACGCGGTGCTGCTGCGCGCCGCCTCGCTCTCGGACCTCGACCGGAACGACGAGGCCGAGGAGGCCTACCGCCGGCTGCGCCAGGTGGGCGCCCTCGACTCGCCGGAGAACTCGGCGCGGGGCTGCCTCGCCCTCGCCACCTTCTACGCCGAGGACCGCGAGGACGTCCGGCGCGCCGAGGCCGTGATCGAGGAGTGCCTCGAGGAGCACCCGACCGACACGCTCACGGTGAAGCTCGCCACGGACTTCTTCGACCGCAAGGGCGACGCCGAGCGCTCCGACGCCCTCCTGCGCGACGCCATCGCGAAGGCACCGGAGGAGCTGGCGTTGCGCGCCACCCTGGCCAACCGCCTCGTGCGCGACGGCAAGGTCGAGGAGGCGGAGCAGCTGCTGCGGGAGACCGCCGAGCAGCAGCCCGGCGCCGAGTCCTGGCGGATGCTCTCGGACCTCTACCGCGAGCTCGACCGGCCCGCCGAGGCCCTGGATGCGCTGGCGCGCATGGAGGCGCTGATGCCCGTCGGCAGCGACCTCGAGCAGCTGCGCTTCCGCCAGGCGGACCTCTCCATCGACGCCGGCGACCTCGACCGCGCCGAGGCCTTCGCGGCGCAGCTCCAGAAGCCCGAGTACCGCGACCTGATCCGCGGCCGCATCCTGCTCGAGCGCGGCGACCCGGCGGCCTCCCTCGTGGCCTTCGAGGAGGGCACGAAGCTGTGGCCCAACAACGCCTACGCGCGCTACCTGGCGGGCCGGGCCGCCATGGCGGCGGGCGACCGCGAGAAGGCCACCAAGCACCTGCGCGAGGCCACGCGCGCCGACGCCGCGGCCACGGACGCCGCGCTGGTGCTGGCCCGCCTCTACCTCGACGAGGGCCGCTACGAGGACGTGATCGGGATGACGAAGCGTCACCTCGAGAGCCGCTCCGCCGGCGCCACCGAGGCGTTCCGCCTGGCGGCGCGCGCCTACCAGTCCCTGGGCTACACGCCGCGCGCGCTGCGCGCGCTGGTCGACGCCGAGACCCTGGGCGCCGACCGCGTCGAGATCGCCATCGAGCGCGCCGCGATCCTGCGCAGCGCCGAGGGCTCCGCCGCGGCGCGCGAGGCCATCGAGGAGAGCAGCATCGACCTGCGCTCGGCGGAGGGCCTGGCCCTGTTGCGCGTCCTGGTCGGGGACCTGCTCGCCGCCGGGGCCGCGGACGAGGCCCGCGCCCGGGTGGACGCCGCGGTGAAGGCCCAGGGGGAGACGCCGGAGGTGCTCGCGCTGCGCGGGCGCGTCCGCGCGCGCAGCGGCGACGAGGCCGGCGCGCGCGAGGACTGGCAGGCCGCCCTCGCCGCCGCGCCGGACCAGCCTTCCGCCCTGGTCGGGATGGCCTGGCTGGCGGGCCGGGCGGGCTCCGTCGACGAGGCCGTCGCGCTCTACGACCGCGCCGCCCCGAACGAGCCCACGGCCGCCTACCGCGCCGCCCAGCTGCTGATGGCCGCGGGCCGCACCGCCGACGCCGAGGCGCGGCTGCGCGAGATCGTGGCCGAGGAGCCCGGGCAGTCCTTCGCGGCGAACGACCTAGCCTGGCTGCTCGCCGAGCAGGGGCGCGACCTCGAGTTCGCCCTCGACCTCGCCGACCGCGCGGCGCGGCTGTCGCCGTCGGCCGACGTGCTCGACACCCTGGCCTGGGTGCAGCTCAAGTCCGGACGGCCCGAGGCCGCGTCGATCTCGTTCCGCAAGGCCCTCGAGCAGGCCCCGGCGAACCCCACGATCTGGTATCACCTCGGCCTCGCACAGCTCGCCAAGGGCGACGACGCGGCCGCGCGCGAGGCGCTCACGAAGGCGCTCGAGCACGGTCCCTTCGCCGACGCCGACGCCGCGCGGGAGGCCATCGCGCGGCTCGACGCCGACGCGGCGGGCGAGGAGGGCTGATGGACCGGGGGACGGGCTCGGGGACGTGTGCGAACCGCTGGCGGGCCGGGGCCCGGGCGCTGCTGCTGGCCTTCGCGGTCGGGGCGGTCGGCTGCGGCTCCGACGAGGACCGCTTCGCCGAGCACCTCGAGCGGGCCGAGGCCTACGTCGAGGCGGGCCAGCTCGAGGAGGCCCTGCTCGAGTTCCGCAACGCGCTCCAGCGTCGGCCCGACAGCGCCCAGGTGAACCTGCGGATCGCCGAGCTGCTGGCGAGCGTGAGCGAGTTCCAGGACGCCACCTTCTTCTACCGGGAGGCCCAGCGCCTGGACGCGACCCGCACCGAGCCGCTCCTCGGCGAGGCGCTGATCGTGATGTTCTCGGACCCGGATCGCGGCGAGGAGCTGACCGCCAAGGCCCTGGCGATCGCGCCGGACGACCCGCGGGTGCACGCCGTGCGCGCCGACCTGGCGCTGGTGCGGGGCGACACCGAGCAGGCCCTCGAGGCCGCCCTCACCTCCGTCGAGCTCGACCCCGCCAACCCCGACTGGCACATGCAGCTGGGGATCGTCGAGCAGGCGCGCATCCGCGAGAAGCAGGCCCTGGGGGAGCTGGTCCTCGACGGCATGTTCGACCGTGCGATCCGCAGCTTCAACCGCGCCTCGGAGCTCTACGAGCGCGCCGGCCACTGGCGCCCGATCTACCAGCGCGCGCGGGTGCTGGCGGCCTGGCCCGAGCACGCCGACGAGGCGCCGGCGGCGTTCCGCCGCGCCGCGGACGAGGCCGCGCGCAGCCCCGAGCCCCGGGCCGAGGAGCAGGCCCTGCGCTCGATCCTCGACCAGGCCCGGGCGAGCGGGGACGCCTCCCTGCGCCTGTGGGCGGTGGAGCGCCTCACCGAGGTGCGGCCCCAGAACGTCTCCTACTGGCGCGAGCTCGCCCACGTTCAGGACGCGGCGGGCAAGCCCGCGGAGCCCGTCTACGAGCTCATGCTGGAGCGGGTTCCCGAGGACGTGAACGCCCACCTGCTCTACGCCAACGCCCGGGCGGCGGGCGGGAACGTGGAGGCGGCGATCGAGCACCTGCGCGACGCGCGGGGCAAGGTGAAGGACCCGGCGGTCCTCCAGGCGGGGCTGCTCGACCTGCTGCGCAGCGTGGGGCGCCCCGCCGAAGCCGATGCGGCCTTCGCCGACCTCGAGGCGGAGTTCCCCGATCACCCGCACACCCGGCTGGCACGGGCCCAGCGCGACCTGCGGGAGATGCGCTTCGAGCCCGCGGTGGAGCAGCTGCGCACCCTCGCCAACGAGACCGAGGGCACCGACGCGCTGCGCCTGCTCGCCCAGGCGGAGCTCGGCCGCGGCAACCCCACGGCCGCGGTCCAGGCCGCGGACCGCTTCCTCGCCCAGCAGCAGGAGGGGGCCGACGAGCTGCTCTCGCTGAAGGCCCAGGCCCAGCTCCAGAGCGGCGACAACGCCGGCACCCTCAGCACCCTGCGCAAGCTGGCCCGGGAGGAGCGACCGCTCACGCCCCGGGAGCGGCTCATGTCCGCCCAGGCCCACTACCGGCTCGGCCAGGAGTCCCGGGCGCGGCGCGTGATGGCGGTGCTGCTCCAGCGCGAGGACGCCCCGGTGGAGGCCTACCTCGTCCATGCGCGGCGCGAGTCCGGGCGCGACGCCGGGCGCGTGCGCGACGCCCTCGAGCGGGCGCTCGCCGCACGGCCCGACCACGAGGCGCTGAGCTACGAGATGGTGCGGATCGATCTCGCCGAGGCGAAGCACGCCGACGCGCTCGCGCGGCTCGACGCCCTGGCCGCGCGGCGTGGCGCACTGGTGCCCTCGCTGCGCCTGGCCCGCGCACAGGTGCTGGCCTCCGCCGGCGACGAGGCGGCGGCGCGCGCCGAGGCGCTGCGGGCCGCGAGCGAGCAGCCCGGTCTCCCGGGCGCGCTGGCGCTCCTCGGCGCCCTGTACGCGCGCGGGGGCGAGATCCAGGAGGCCATCGACGCCGTCGAGGCCGCGGGGCGCGACTCCCTCGACGCCACGGGGCTCACGATCCTGGGCCGGCTGCACCTCCAGGCCGGGAGCCGCGACGACGCCCGGGCGCTCTTCGAGGCCGCCCTCGCGAAGGAGCCCGACCTCGCCGCCACCCAGAACGACCTCGCCTACCTGCTGGCCGAGGAGGGTCGCGAGCTCGATCGCGCCCTCGAGCTCGCCAAGCAGGCCCAGGAGGTGCTCTCCGAGGATCCCTTCGCGGCCGACACCCTGGGCTTCGTGTTCCTGAAACGCGGCCTCGACCAGCCCGCCGCCGACCAGTTCCGCCACGCCGTGGAGCTGGCCGAGGCGCGCGAGACGCCGCGCGCGGAGTTCCAGCACCACCTGGGGCTCGCGCTGCGGCGGCTGGGCCGGGAGGCCGAGGCCGCCGAGGCATTCCGCTCGGCGCTGGCCATCGACGCGGAGTTCGCCCAGGCCGGCGAGGCGCGCCGGCAGCTGAAGGCCGCGCTCCTCGCCGAGGCGGAGGCGAAGGCCGAGGCCGAGGCCGAGGTCGACGTCGAGGCCCTGCTGGCACCCCCCTCCTAGCGACCGCGCCGCGTGGGCCCCCGCCCCTCCCGCACCGCCCTGCCCCTCGTGCTGCTGGGGCTCGCCGCGGTGCTCGTCCTCGCCTTCGGCTTCCGCATGATCGGCTTCGAGCGGGTGTTCCTGGCCGACGGCGACGTGGTCTTCCACTTCGCCGACGCCCAGTACCACGCGCGGCGCGCGCTCTGGACCCTGCACGACTTTCCGCGCCCGCCGTTCTTCGACCCCTACCTGAACCATCCCGAGGGCGCCTGGATCCCCTACCCGCCCCTCTACGACTTCGGGGTGGCGGCCGTCGCCTGGGCGCTCGGCGGCTCGCGCTTCGTCTTCGAGCGCGTGGCAGCGCTCTCGCCCGTGGTGCTGGGCTCCCTCGCGGTGCTGCCGATCTGGCGCCTGGGCCGGCGCATCCGGGGCGACGCCCTGGGGCTCGGCGCCGCGGCGATCTACGCCGTGCTGCCGCTGCCGGTCCGCTACGCCGAGGTGGGCAACTGCGACCACCACGCCGCGGTGGCGCTGATCGGAGCCTCGCTGCTCGCCCTCTACGCGGCGGCCCTCGACGACGACGCCCGCCGCGGCTCGCTGGTGCGGGTGTTCGTCGGCCTCGCCGTGGCGCGCGCCTCGCTGCTGCTGGTCTGGCAGGGGAGCCTGCTCCACCTGGGCCTCGGCGAGGCCGCGATCCTGGTGCACGCCGCCTGGCAGGGCCGGCGCGACCTGTGGGTCGCCCAGGCGGCGAGCGCGGCAGCGACGGCGCTCGCCGTGGCGCCGGTGGTGGCGGCGTCGGGCGCGCCCCTCGGCGGGCCCTTCTCCGCGGTGGAGCTCTCGTGGCTGCACCCCACCGCGTACCTCGCCACCGCGGTGCTGTGCGCGGGGCTCGCCGCCCTCGAGGCGCGGCGCCCGGCGGCGAGCCCCGGGGCGCGCCTCGCCCGCGCCGCCGGCCTGGCGGCGCTGCTCGGCTCGCTGCTGGTGGTCCTGCCCGCACCCCGGGCCGGGCTCGCCCGGGCCCTCGAGTGGCTCGGCCAGGCCGACTCCTTCGGCGGCTTCAACTTCGAGCAGCGCGCGCTGCTCTCCACCGCGGGCGGCGGGAGCCGCGCCTTCGCCGAGTCGATGTTCGGCTGGGCGGTGTACGTGATCCCGCTGGTGCCCGTGCTGCTCGCGTGGGAGGCACGTCGCCGGGCGGCCCGGGCGGCCCCGGCGCCCCTGCTGCTGCTCGCCGCCTGGTCGGCGGTGACGGGGTTCCTCGCCCTGGGCCAGGTGCGCTACGGCAACGACTTCGCGCCCGTGGGCGCGCTGGGCTTCGCGCTCGCCGCCGCCTGGGCGGGCGCGCTCCTCGGGCGCCGGCTTCCCGGTCCGTGGGCACCGCGCGCGATCGCCATCGCGGTCGGCCTGGCGCTGCTGCTGCCCGGGTTCCTGGCGAGCCACGCCCCGGGCCTGCGGCGCGGCCTCCAGCACCTGCGCGGGGCGGCACCGCCCCGGGACCCGACCCTGGTGAGCTTCGAGGGCTCGCTGCACCGCTTCGCGAAGGAGGTGCGGCGGTCGACGCCGCCCACCACGGGCCTCTTCGACGCCGACGCGCGCCCCGAGTACGCGATCCTGGCGCCGCCGCGGGTCGGCAACGCGCTCCACTACGTGGCCGAGCGCGCCACCCCGGCGGACAACTTCGGCCCCTACATCGGTCCCGAGAACTTCCTCGCCGCACGCGACTTCTTCGCCCTCGCCTCCGAGGACGAGGCCCTCGCGAGGGCGCGCCGCCTGGGCGCGCGCTACGTGGTGACGTCGAGCGTCGAGACCCGGGAGCCCGACGGTGTCGGCGGGCGGCTCCACGCGGGCGACGGGGGCGCGCGCGGCGGCCGCTCGCACCTCGGCCGCTTCCGGCTGGTCGCCGAGGGGCCCCGGGGCGGAATCGCGGTGGGGGCCACCGGCGCGCTGCTCCAGGCCGAGATCCCCTACAAGCTCTTCGAGATCGTGCCCGGCGCGGTGATCGAGCTCGCCGCCGCGCCCGGCGAGCTGGCGGTCGCGCGGATCGACCTGCGCTCCCCGAGCGGCCGGCGGGTGCGCTGGGTCGGGCGCGCCACCGCGGGCCCGGACGGGCGGGTGCGCCTGCGCGTCCCCTATGCGACCGGCGACTCGCTACCCACCCGCGCCGAGGGGCCCTACCGTCTGCAGGTGGGCGAGCGCAGCCTGCGGGTCGAGGTCGCGGAGGACGACGTGCTCGGCGGACGCAGCCTGCGACCCGACGGAGCCTGACCCGAGCCCGGATGCCGAGCCCGGAGGAGGAGCGAGACGTGTCGGCGATCCGCGTCCGGGGCCTCGACCACGTCGTGCTGCGCGTCGCCGACCTCGAGCGCTCCCTGGGGTTCTACTGCGGCGCCCTCGGCTGCACCGAGGAGCGGCGCATCGACGCCCTCGGCCTCGTCCAGCTGCGGGCCGGCAGCGCGCTGATCGACCTGGTGCCCGTGGCCGGCCCGCTGGGCGGCGCCGGGGGGGCTCCGCCCGGCGAGGAGGGCCGCAACGTCGATCACTTCGCGCTGCGCATCGAGCGCTTCGACGAGGCGGAGCTGCGCGGCCACCTCAGCGCCCACTGCATCGAGCCCGGCGAGGTCGGCCGGCGCTACGGGGCCGAGGGAAACGGCCCCTCGATGTACGTGCGCGACCCCGACGGCAACGTGGTGGAGCTGAAGGGGCCGCCGGACGGGGACGCCTGAGCCTCAGCCCTCGCGCGGGCTCGGTGCGACGACGCTGCGCCCGACGTCGAGGGCCCAGTCGGCGTCCTCGTCGTCGGCGTGGGTCACGGTGACGAGACACAGCCCGTCGCGCCGGGCGACGTAGAGCGAGAGGGCGTGGACCTCGTGGTCGTCGTCCCACTCGCTCGAGAACCGGGCGGCGAGATGCTCGTGGGGCAGGGCCAGCTCGGCGGCCTCGCGCGTGTCGGAGAGCGCGTCCAGCACCTCGGTCGGCGAGCTCCGGCGATCGAAGGACCACGACGCGCCCCGCACGCTGCGCCCGCCGAACCAGTAGACCTGGGCGGAGTCCTCCGCCTCGTACTGCGCGTGGTAGTAGCCCGGCAGCCGCACGGTCCAGCCGCCGGTGAGCGGCCGCAGCATCTCGGTGCGGCGGAAGCCGATCCCGCTCTCGCGAGGAGGGGCCTCCTCGCCGCCGCGCAGGAGCCTGCGCAGCTCCGCGATCTCCCACTCCGGCACGGCGACCTCGGGGTCGAGGGCGCGCGCGCGGTCGAAGCAGGCGAGCGCGGTCTCGCAGGCGGCGGTCTCGCGCTCGTCGGCCGGCGCCACCCAGCCCACCTCGGTCCAGCACCAGGCGAGACCCAGCTTGCGCAGGTCGTCGGCGCCGGGCGCGGCCTCCCACCAGGGCAGGAACTCCCGCGCCCGGGCCTCCGCCTCCTCGAGATCGGCCGTGGCGAGCTCCTCGAACCACGCCCGCGGCCACTCCCCCAGCGGCGAGATCGCGAAGGCCTCGCGCTGGGGCGCGTCGCCACCGACCGGGAAGCCCAGCTGGATGCTCGTCGCCGAGTCGTCGAAGCGGTCGATCAGCACCCGGGCGACGGAGCGCACCTGGCGCGCCATCGCGGTGCGCAGCGCCGCCTCGTCGCGCGCGGCGAAGTAGCCGGTCTCGTCCACGCGCTCGTCGTCCTCCTCCCAGGCGAGGCCGGGGTCCGCGCGCAGGCGGTCGAGCAGGCCGACCACGAGCTGGTGGTAGCCCGGGCCCGCTCCCGAGGTCCGGGCGGAGACATGGAGCCTCCCGTCCCCGATCCAGAACTCGACGTTCTCCTCGAAGGGGCACAGGCTCAGGTAGAGCCGCCCCTCGGACACGGAGCTCCACTGCCAGCGCGACACGGGATCGCCGAGCTCCTCCGCGATCCCGCGGCTCGCCGCCTCCACGTCGGCGAGCAGCCGGTCGGCGCCCCCGGGCAGCGGGGCGCTCAGCTCGAGGCCCAGCCCCATGGCGATCCGCCCGCCCGGCTCACTCCGGGTCCCGGTGCACCGTCTCGGGCGAGAAGGCGGGCAGGCAGACGGCGACGTACTCGGCCCCTCCCTCCTCGGGGCTGCTGTAGCGGACCCACTCGCCGGGCTCGCAGACCACCGCCTGCCCGGCGCGCACCTCGAGGGCGCCGCCCTCCGACTCCACCCGCAGCAGGCCGGAGAGCACCAGGGTGATCTCCCGGAACTCCGGGCGCTGGCCCGGCTCCACCCAGCCCGCCGGCGACACCATCCGGGCGATGCTCACCTCCGCGTCGGCGGAGTTCACGCGGCCCGCGTACTCCTCGATGCGCTTCGGCTTGTTGCCGGCGGCCTCGATGATCGTGGGCTCCGAGAGCAGGCGGGGCATGGGGTCGGGGTCCTCCTCGACGGGGTGTGGGAGCCGGAGTCTAGGACGCCGTGCGTCCCCAGACGTAGCGCGCGGTCCCGCCCGGCAGGATCGGGGTCTCGCCGCAGCGCGCGAAGCCGGCCTCGGCCAGGGCCTCGGTGACGCGCCCGGGCTCGGGCAGGCCGTGGAGGTCGCGGTGGGAGCGCAGGTAGAGGTCGAAGACCGCGACGTTGGCGAGGGCCCCCACCGCCCGCGCGACCGGGCCGTCGGCCACCACCGGGGTCTGGACGGCGAGCACGCCGCCCGGCCCCAGGTGGTCGCGGATGCGCTGGAAGAGCGCGGGGTGATCCGTGGGCGGGAAGTAGTGGAGGCTGTTGTTCAGGAGCGCGAGGTCGAAGTGGCCGCGCGGCAGGTCGAGGCTGGCGAAGTCGCCGGTCCGCACCTCGGCGCGGCGCCAGACCTCGGCGTCGCGCAGGTTGCGGCGCGCCTCCTCGGCCACCTCGGGATCGAGCTCCACGCCCAGGCCGTGGGCGTCGCGGTAGCGGGTCAGGAACCCGGCCAGGTAGGTGCCGTGGCCGCAGCCGACGTCGAGCACGCGGCGGGCCGAGCGCACGCCGGGCACGCGGCCGAGGGCGCGCAGGGCCGGGCGCTCGATCATGCGCGAGGCCGCGGCGACGCGCAGCGCCTCGTCGGCGGCCGCGTAGGCGGGACGCTCGGCGCCCTTCATCAGCTCGGGCAGCGCGTCGAGCCGCGGCCGGTAGGCCAGGGCCGCCTGGTCGAGGGTCGCGTGGAGCGCGGCGGCCTCGGGCGCGTCGAGGAGCCAGCGCACGAAGGGCGCGATGGTGTAGCCCTCGCGGCGCCGGCGCAGCAGGCCCTGGGCCGCGCAGGCCCGGGTCCACGCCTCGACGAGGTCGGCGGCGAGGCCCAGGCGCTCGGCCAGGGCCCCGGCGCTCTGGGGCGTGCGCAGCGCCTCGAACAGGCCCTGGTGGATGCCGGCGCGCAGCAGCGGGAGCCGCGTGGCGCCGGCCAGGGTCGCGGTGAACGGCTTGCCGAAGCGGAGTCGCTGCCAGCCCCCGGCCACGGCCGCTAGCCGAACTCCAGGTTGGCGTAGCGCAGCACGACGGTCTTCACGCCGACGCGCTCGAAGCGGATGCGGAGCTTCTGGCGCGGACCGCTGCCCGAGACGTCGAGCACCGTGCCCACGCCGAAGATCGGGTGGCGTACCCGCATGCCGCGCACCACCGAGGTGAGGCCCTCGCCGCCCGCCTCGGCCGCGCCGTCCTGGGCGTAGGAGTAGTCGAGGGAGGGCTCGCCGCGGGACGCCGCCTCCTCGGGCACGTCGCCCTCGACGAGCTCGCTGGGGATCTCGCCGAGGAAGCGCGAGGGCACGCCGAAGGTGCGCGAGCCGTAGCGGCGCCGCTCCCGCGCCCAGGTGAGGGTGAGGCGCTCCATGGCGCGGGTCATGCCCACGTAGCAGAGGCGGCGCTCCTCCTCGATGGCGCGGCCCTCCCGGGAGGCCGCCGCGTGGGGGAACACGCCCTCCTCCATGCCGACCAGGAACACCACCGGGAACTCGAGGCCCTTCGCCGAGTGGGCGGTCATCAGCGAGACGCGGTCGCTGCGGCTCTCGTGGCCGTCGAGGTCGGTCACCAGGGCCACCTGGTCGAGGAAGACCTCGAGGGGCGTGCGCTCGCCGAGGTCGACGCCGCGGTTGGCGACGGCGAAGTCCTCGGCGCCGGCCAGCAGCTCGCGCAGGTTCTCGATGCGGCTCTCGGCCTCGGGGGTGGACTCGCGCTCCAGGTGGCGCAGGTAGCCGGTGTGCTCGAGCACCCGCGTGATGGCCTCGTCGGGCGGCGCCTCGCGGATCTCCCGGGAGAGGGACTCCAGCAGCTGGAAGAGCTCCCGCACTCGCGCCTGGGTGCGGGCCGCGGCTCCCTCGGCGGCGTGGCGGCGCAGGCCCTCGAGCAGGGTGACGCCCTCCCGCGCGGCGAGCTCCTCGGCGCGGCCGAGGGTCGTCTTGCCGATGCCCCGGGGCGGCGCGTTCAGCGCCCGCCGCAGCGACATGGCGTCGGCGGGGTTCACCACCAGCCGCAGCCAGGCGAGCACGTCCTTCACCTCGGCGCGATCGTAGAAGCGCACGCCGCCCACCACGACGTAGGGGACGTCGTACTTGAGCAGCTCCTCCTCGATGGGGCGCGACTGGGCGTTGGTGCGGTAGAAGACCGCGAAGTGGCCGTGGGGCCGGCCCTCGCGGCGGGTGCCCTCGAGCACCGACTGCACCACGTGCTGGGCCTCCTCGCGCTCGTCCCGCGCCTCGAACAGGCCCACGCGATCGCCCTCGTCGCGCTCGGCGATCATGCGCTTGTCCTTGCGGTCGCGGTTGTTCTCCACCACCGCGCCGGCCGCCGAGAGGATGGACTGGGTGGAGCGGTAGTTGCGCTCGAGGCGCACCACCTTCGCGTCCTCGAAGTCGCGCTCGAAGTCGAGGATGTTGCGGATGTCGGCCCCGCGCCAGCCGTAGACCGACTGGTCCGGATCGCCCACCACGCACAGGTTGCGATGGCCCGAGGCGAGCTGGTTCACCAGCCGGTACTGCACGCGGTTGGTGTCCTGGTACTCGTCCACCAGCACGTACTGCCAGCGCGCCTGCCAGCGCGCCAGCACCTCGGGGCGCTCCTCGAAGAGCCGCGCGGTCTGGAGCAGCAGGTCGTTGAAGTCGAGGGCCTCGGCCTCGTGGAGCAGCCGCTGGTAGGTGGCGTAGAGCTCGGCGCCCTGCTCGGCGTCGAGATCCTCGGCGCGCTCCCCGGCGTCGTCGGGCAGCAGGCCGGCGTTCTTCCACTGGTCGATGCGCCAGCGCAGGCGCCGCGGGTCGTGGCTCTTCGGGTCGAGGGAGTGGCGCCGCAGCGCCTCCTTCACCACGCCCAGGCTGTCGGACTCGTCGTAGATCACGAAGGCGCGCGAGCGGTCGAGGTGCTGGATCTCCCGGCGAAGGATGCGCACGCAGGTGGAGTGGAAGGTCGCCACCCAGACGTCGCCGGCCTCGGGCCCGAGGAGCTTCTGCACCCGCTCCTTCATCTCGCCCGCGGCCTTGTTGGTGAAGGTGACGGCGAGGATGCCCTCGGCCGGGATCCCGCAGGCGCCGATCAGCCAGGCGATGCGGTGGGTGAGCACGCGCGTCTTGCCGCTGCCGGCCCCCGCCAGCACCAGGAGCGGCCCCTCCGTGGTCTCGACGGCGGCGCGCTGCTCGGGGTTCAGGCCTTCGAGGAGCTCCTTGGGGAGCCCTTCGAGCGAGGAATCGGCGCGCACGCGGGGCGCTCTCCTTCGGAGGCGGTCGGTCGGAAGGAAGGGGGAGACCGAAAGGTACTGGAGGCGAAGCGGAGCCTCAACGCGTCGCGCCGGCGCCGGCCTCGACGAAGAACGGGCTCGACCAGGCGGCGCCGCCGTCGCGCTGCACCACGCGCACGTAGAGCGCCTCGCCCGGCGCGAGCTCCGGCGTCTCGCCCTGGAGGTGGAGATCCCGCTCGCCCTCGACGGCGAGGCTCGACTGCACCCCCGCGCCGGTCACGAGGTCGACGCGCTCGATCTCGACGGGCGCGGCCACCCGCACCTCGAGGGGATGGGCGCCGGGCGGGACGACGCTGCCCATGGGCCGGCCGGCCAGGCGCACGTCGAGCAGGATCCGCGGCCCGCTGGTCGCGTAGCAGCGGCGCGCGCGCAGGGCCTCGAGGACCGCCGCCCGGGTGGGCTCGGCGGCGAGGATGCCGGCCAGCCCTCCGGCGCCGGCGGCCAGGTGGGTGAGCCCCGGGTGGCCGTCGTGGCCGTCGCCGCTGCCCACGAAGCCGAGGCGGTAGCCCCGGGCCACCACGTCGCGCACGAAGTTCCCCGGCACCGGGGAGTAGATCGAGCGCGGCGCGTCCAGCGCCTCGCTGCTGCCGTGCACCGAGACCACCTCGGTGACGGGCTCGAGCTCCGGGTCCGGCGGGATCGACCAGTCCGTCGCCACGGGCCCGCCGGCCGAGTGGTGGGCGAAGGTGAGGGCCGGGCTCCCGCGCAGCGCCGACCACAGCTCGCCGGGCTCGTCGGTGGCCTCGTCGATGGAGCTGTGGAGCGCGGCCTCGTCGCCGAAGAAGAGCACGTGGCGGTGGCCGAAGATCCAGCTGGTCCACTCGTAGCCGTGGAGGGTCACGAAGCGGCCGGGCTCGTGGAAGCTCCGCGTGGCCGCCTGGATGCGCGCCCAGTTCTCCGGGGTCCGGTCGAGGAACGGCATGCCCCAGTGGTCGTGGTCCGTGAGGGCGGCCACGTCGAGGGCCGCCACGTCCCGCGCGTAGGCGTAGTAGTCCTCGGGCGTGCCGGTTCCGTCGGAGAGCACCGAGTGCCCGTGCAGGTCGCCCCACAGGATGCGCGGCCCCGCCGCGTCGACGCGCAGGGGCGGGCTCTCGGCCTCGAGCCCGTCGGGGCCCCGGGCGCGCAGGCGGTGGATGCCCGGCGCCGCGGCCACGACGCGGAAGCTCCGGCGACCCGCGTCCGCGGCCCCGAGCTCGACCGCGGCCGGCGCCTCGAGGCCGGGGGCCGGCGGCTCGAGCTCTATCCGGCCCTCGAAGGGCACGCCCGCGTTGCCGAAGCGGTCGAGCACCGCGACGACGAAGCGCAGCGTCTCGCCCGGGCGCGCCGTGGCCGGACCGTGCAGGCGCAGCTGGGCGGCGGGGCCCGGCCGCAGGTCCACGGTGGGCGAGTCGGGGACGAAGCTGCGCACGCCGTCGCCGTCGGCGTCCACGGCGAAGAAGAAGGGCGACTCGCGCTCGGCGTAGCGGTCGACGCGGGCGCCGGCCGGCCCCGCCCCGTAGACGACCCGCACGCGCTCGCCTTCGGCCAGCGCCCGGCCGCGCACCTCGATGCCGAGGAGCTGCTGGTCGAGGGTGACGGGCGCGAGCTCGACGCCGGTGGCCTCGGTCGAGACCTCGGTGTAGCCCGGCGCTCCGGGGTCCGCGGTCTGGGGCGTGCTCCAGTCCCAGAAGGGTGAGACCTGGAGCTGCACGCTGCCGCCCACCGCCACGCCCTCGGGTCCGGCCTCGTAGACCAGCACGAAGCGGCCGCTCTCCCCGGCCCGGGGCCGCTCGGGCTCGCTCGCCTCGAGCCAGGCCCGACCGCCGCCGTCGCCGGGGTGACGCTCCGCCGCGAGATCCGCGCGCAGCGCCTCCACCAGCTCGGGATGGGCGGTGCTGCGCTGGGTCGGCCCCGGGGCGCTCTCCGGGGGCGACGGCGCACCGGCGTCGCCGCAGCCGAGGCCGAGCGCCGCGGCCAGCATCACCCCACGCATCCGCTCGAGGATCGGGATCGCTCCTCCGGCCCCTCCGAGGGCCGCTACTCGACGGTCACGCTCTTGGCGAGGTTCCGCGGCTGGTCCACGTCGGTGCCCTTCAGCACCGCCACGTGGTAGGCGAGGAGCTGGAGCGGAATGATGGCCACCACCGCCATCAGCAGGTCGCCGAGCTCGGGGACCCGGATCACGGCGTCCGCCTTCTCGGTGATCCGCTCGTTGCCCTCGCTCGCCACCGCGATCACCTGCCCGTCCCGCGCCCGCACCTCCTCGAGGTTCGAGATCACCTTCTCGTACACCGGCGAGTCGTTCGCGATCACCACCACGGGCATGTTCTCGTCGATCAGCGCGATGGGGCCGTGCTTCATCTCGCCCGCCGCGTAGCCCTCGGCGTGGATGTACGAGATCTCCTTCAGCTTGAGCGCCCCCTCGAGGGCGATGGGGTACATGATGCCCCGGCCGAGGAACAGGAAGTTCGAGGCCCGGAAGTAGCGGTGCGCCACCTCGCGCACCGGCCCGTCGAGCTGGAGGGTCTGCTCGAGGATGCGCGGCAGGCGCCGCAGGTCCCGGGCGTGCTCCTCGAACTCCTCGGGCGAGAGCCGGCGCCGCGCGAGGCCGAGCTTCAGGGCCAGCAGGTAGAGGGCCACGAGCTGGGTCGTGAAGGCCTTGGTGGAGGCCACGCCGATCTCGGGGCCGGCGTGGGTGTAGAGCACGTCGTGGCTCTCCCGCGCGATGGTGGCGTCGCGCACGTTGCAGATCGAGAGCACCCGCGCGCCGGCCTCCTTGCCCTCGCGCAGGGCGGCCAGGGTGTCGGCGGTCTCGCCGGACTGGGAGATCGGAACGATCAGGCAGTTCTGGTCGACGATGGGGTCGCGGTAGCGGAACTCACTGGCGAGATCGACCTCCGTGGGGATGCCGGCCAGCCGCTCGAGCATGTACTTGCCGACGAGGCCCGCGTAGTAGGCAGTGCCGCACGCCACCAGGAACACGCGCTCCAGGCTCTTGGCCTCCTGGGGCGAGAGGTCGATGCCGTCGAGGTCGACGTCGGCCTCGCCCTCGGGCAGCCGCGTGCCGATGGTGTCGCGCACCGCGCGGGGCTGCTCGAAGATCTCCTTCTGCATGAAGCGGTCGTAGCCGCCCTTCTCGGCGGAGATCGGGTCCCAGTGGATCGTCGAGGGAGCGCGCTCCACCAGGTGGCCCTCGGCGTCGGTGATCTGCACGCCGGCCCGGGAGAGCACCGCGAACTCGCCGTCGTCGAGGAACAGCATCTGCCGCGTGTAGGGCAGGATCGCCGGGATGTCGCTGGCCAGGAAGGACTCGTTCTCGCCCAGCCCGAGGATGATCGGGCTGCCGCCGTGCTTGGCGACCACGAGGTGCTCGGGATCTCTCTCGCACAGCACGCCCAGGGCGTAGGAGCCCACCAGGCGCCCGGTGGCCTCGCGCACGGACTCGAGCAGGTCGAGCCCGCTCTCGAGGGCGCGGTCGATCAGGTGGGCGATGAGCTCGGTGTCGGTCTCCGACGCGAAGCTGCGCCCCGCCGCGGCGAGCTCCTCGCGCAGCTCGCGGTAGTTCTCGATGATGCCGTTGTGCACGATGGCGACGGAGCCGGCCCGGTGGGGGTGGGCGTTGGGCTCCGAGGGCCGGCCGTGAGTGGCCCAGCGGGTGTGGCCGAGGCCGACGCGGCCCGGGAGCGGCTCGTCGCGCAGCATGCCGCCGAGGTTCGAGAGCTTGCCGACGGCCCGGCGCACGTCGAGGCGTCCGTCCTCGAAGATCGCCACGCCCGCCGAGTCGTAGCCGCGGTACTCGAGGCGGCCGAGGCCCTCGAGGAGCACGTCCTGGGCGAGACGCTGCTCACCGATGTAGCCGACGATTCCACACATGCTGCGCTCCTCCGCCCCCCGACGATCCTGCCGCCCTAGGCGTCCTCGCCCTCGCCCCGTGCCTTCGACGCCGCCTGCTGGGCCGCGGTTCCGCGGCGCCGCACCCAGCCCTCGACGTTGCGCTGGCGCGCGCGCCCCACCGCGAGGCTCTCGCCGGGCACGTCCTGGGTGATGGTCGAGCCCGCCGCCACGTAGCTGTCGTCGGCGAGCTCGAGCGGTGCGATCAGGTTGGCGTTGCAGCCCACGAAGGCGCGCGCCCCCACCCGGGTGCGGTGCTTCGCCACCCCGTCGTAGTTCACGGTGATGGATCCGCAGCCGAAGCTCGCGCCCGCGCCCACGTCGGCGTCGCCGATGTAGGAGAGGTGGTCGGCCTTCACGCCCTCGCCGAGGTCGCTGTTCTTCACCTCGACGAAGTTGCCGACGCGCACGCCCAGGGCGAGGCGGCAGCCGGGCCGGAGGTGGGCGCTCGGCCCGATCACGACCTCGTCGCCGAGCTCGCTCGACTCGATCACGCAGTGGGCCTTCACGTGGGCGCCGGTGCCGATCACCGTGGGCCCGGTGATCATCACCCCGGGGTCGATGCGGGTGTCCCGGCCGATCTCGACGTCCACGTCGATCCAGGTGCTCGACGGATCGACGATGCCGACGCCCTGGTCCATCAGGCGCTCGGCGGTGCGCCGGCGCAGGGTGGCGCCGGCCCGGGCCAGCTCCGAGCGGGTGTTGACGCCGAGGGCCTCCTCGGGGTCGTGCATGGTCACGGCCTCGACGCGGCGGCCGTCGGCCACGCTGCCGGCGACGATGTCCGTGAGGTAGAACTCGCCCTGGGCGTTGCTGTCGTCGAGGCGCGCCAGCGCCTTCCAGAGCAGCTCCGAGCCCACCAGGTAGACCCCGGTGTTGAACTCCTGGATCTCGAGCTCCGCCGGCGTGGCGTCGGTGACCTCGACGATGCGCGCGACGTGGCCCGCGGCGTCGCGCAGCACGATGCCCGGCAGGGGCAGGGTGCTGGTCAGCATGGCCAGCTCGGCGCCCGCCGCCGCCTTGCGCTCGCGCAGCCGCTGGAGGGTCTCGGCGCGCAGCAGCGGAACGTCGCCGTAGAGCACCAGCACGTCGCCGGTGAAGTCCGAGAGCGCCGGCTCGGTCTGCTGCACGGCGTGGCCGGTCCCGCGCAGCTCGCCCTGCTCGACGAAGGTGGCCCGGCCCCCGAAGGCCTCGGCCACCGCCTCGCCGTCGCGGCCGATCACCACCACCAGCCGCTCGGGCTCGAGGGCCTCGGCGGTGGCCAGCACGTGGCCGAGCATGGGCCGGCCCGCGACCTCGTGAAGCACCTTCACGAGCCCTGACTTCATGCGGGTGCCCTGGCCTGCGGCGAGGACGACGACGGCGAGCGGTGCGGCCTGGGGGCCCATGGCTCCTCTACATCGGTCCGCGCGGCCGCCCGGCGTAGCCCCAGGCCACCCGAGCCGTCGGCGCGACACGGGAGAATAGGGGCTGGGAAGCGCTCGCCAAATACCAGGGCCTGTGGGGCGGTGGCCCCGCCAGCATCACCCGCCCGAGAACGCTCGCCCCGCGAGCAGCGGCCCTGCTGGACTTCGCGCGGCGCCGAGCGCCGCGCTGCGCGCCCGCCCGAGGGGCGGGCTTGCGTGGGGAGAGGATCGCTCCTGCGCGGTGTGCGCTCGCCTCGATCCCACCTTGTCCGGAAACCCCCGAGGGGAACATGCCCCCACTTGGCGCGGGCTCGGTCCCCGTCGTAGATTGAGAGGGCCCCTCCGAGGAACCCACTCCATAAGACCCGTCGGCAACACCCAGGGCCTGAAGGCCAGCCAGGTTCGACAGCTCGAGCGGCTGGGCCAGCGGCGCATCCCCGCGGATCGCCTGCTGACCCAGGAGTTCGCCCGCCAGCTGACCGAGCTCTCCCGGGAGATCCGCCGCCAGGTGGGCGTGCTGGTGGATCGGCGGGGCTCGGTCACCCACGTCATGGTGGGCGGGCCGCGCGGCATCGAGCTGCCGGACTGGGGGCGCCTGCGCGCCGGCCGCGGCCGGCTGCGCGGCCTGCGCTGCATCCACACCCACCTGGCCGACGAGGGCCTCACCCGGGACGACCTCACCGACCTCGCGGTGCTGCGCCTGGACGCCATGGCGAGCGTGGCCGCGGGCGAGGACGGCCTGCCCGGCGACGCCCACGTGGCCGCGCTGCTGCCCGCGAACGACTCCGGCGCCTCGATCCAGTTCCTGGATCCGGTGCCCCCCGCGCGCCTCGACATCGACTTCCAGGACTGGATCCGGGCCCTCGAGGAGGAGCTGGCGCGCACCCGCACCGGCCGCACCGTGGGCTCCGACGAGCGCGCCATCCTGGTCTGCGTCACCGCCGGACGCCGCCCCGACGAGTTCGAGTACGCGGTCGAGGAGCTGAAGGAGCTGGCCCGCTCCGCGAGGGTCGAGGTGGTGGAGGTGATCACCCAGCAGCGCTCGCGGGTGGATCCGCGCACGGTGCTGGGCGCCGGCAAGCTCCAGGACCTGGTGATCCACTGCTTCCAGTCCGACGTGGACCTGGTGATCTTCGACGACAACCTGACGCCCACCCAGGCCCGCAACCTGGCCGAGCGCCTCGAGCTGCGCGTCATCGACCGCACCCAGCTGATCCTCGACATCTTCGCCCAGCACGCCACCACCCGGGACGGCAAGCTCCAGGTCGAGCTCGCCCAGCTGCGCTACGTGATGCCGCGCCTCGCCCAGCGCGACACCTCGCTCTCGCGCCTGGCCGGCGGGATCGGCGGCCGGGGCCCGGGCGAGACGAAGCTCGAGATCGACCGGCGCCGCGTGCGCGACCGGGTGGCGCGCCTCGAGCGCGAGTGCCGCAGCCTGATGCGCCAGCGCGAGGGTCGCCGGGCGCGGCGCACCCGCCGCGGCGTGCCGGTGCTCTCCATCGTGGGCTACACGAACGCGGGCAAGAGCACCCTGCTGCGGGCGCTGACCAAGAGCGACGTCCACGTCGAGGACAAGATGTTCGCCACCCTCGACCCGGCGTCGCGCCGGCTGCGCTTCCCGCGGGACCGCGAGGTGATCGTCACCGACACGGTGGGCTTCATCCGCGACCTGCCGAAGGACCTGGTCTCGGCCTTCCACGCCACCCTCGAGGAGCTGCGCGAGGCGGACCTGTTCCTGCACGTGGTGGACGCGTCGGCGGAGGACGCCGAGCGCCGCATCGCGGCGGTGCGCACGGTGCTGGACGAGATCGGCCTCGGCGACACGCCGGAGCTGCTCGTCTTCAACAAGATCGACCGCCTCTCGCCGGGCTTCGGCGAGGCGCTGGCGGAGCGGTCCCGCGGCGTGGCGGTCTCGGCCGTCGAGCGCACCGGGCTGCGGGAGCTGCTGGAGCGCGCCGAGCAGGAGCTGTGGCGCGAGGACGCCGCGGAGATCCGGCTCGTGGAGCCGCTCCGGGCCAAGGGGGGTGTGGCATGAACGTGCGAGCCAAGGTGACGGGCACCGGCATGGACGTCCCGGACCGCGTGGTCACCAACGCGGAGCTCGAGAAGTACATGGAGACCAGCGACGAGTGGATCCGCCAGCGCTCGGGCATCGAGGAGCGCCGCTGGGTCACCGAGGAGCAGGGGCCGGCGGACCTCGCCGAGGCCGCGGCGCGGCGCGCCCTGGAGGCGGCCGGGCTCGAGCCCGGCGATCTCGACTGCATCGTGCTCGGCACCCTCTCGCCCGAGGCGGACTTCCCGGGCACCTCCTTCTTCCTCCAGGACCGGCTGGGGCTCTCGGAGACGCCGTGCTTCGACGTGCGCGCCCAGTGCAGCGGGTTCCTCTACTCGCTCGCCATCGGCGACTCGTTCCTGCGCTCGGGCCAGTACCGGCGCGTGCTGGTGGTGGGCTGCGAGGTCCACTCCACGGGGCTCGACGTCAGCACCCGCGGGCGGGACGTCGCGGTGCTGTTCGGCGACGGCGCCGGGGCGGCGGTGCTGGAGGCGAACGACGACCCCGAAGATCCCAGCGGGGTGCTCTCGGTGCGTCTCCACGCCCAGGGCAAGTACGCCCGCAAGCTCTGGCTCGAGGCACCGGGCTCGGCGCTGCACCCGCGCTTCACCCAGGAGATGTACGACCAGGGCCTTCACTTCCCGCAGATGGAGGGGAAGTTCGTCTTCAAGCACGCCGTGACGCGGATGCCCGAGGTGCTGCTCGAGGCCCTCGAGGCGGCCGGCGTCAAGCAGGACGACGTCGACCTGTTCCTGTTCCACCAGGCCAACCTGCGGATCAACGAGTACGTCGCGAACAGCCTGGAGATCCCGCCCGAGAAGCTGCGCAACAACATCCAGCGCTACGGGAACTGCTCGGCGGCCGCGATCCCCATGCTGCTCGCCGAGGCCGAGGCCGAGGGCGCCCTGCGGCGGGGCCAGCTCGTCTCCCTCACCGCCTTCGGGTCGGGCTTCAGCTGGGCGAGCGCCGTCCTGCGCTGGTAGGGGGCCCGCGGCCCGCCGTCATGGCGCGGCGCGTTGAACAGCCCCCAGAGCGCCGCGCCGCGTCAGGCGACCTCCGTCCTAAGTGCCCGGAATAACTGAATCCAGACCCGGGCCTTGACGCACTGACGCGGCGTGTTAGATTTGGCCCTTCTTCGCTCCGCGGCGCACCCCCCGTGCCGCCAAGGCAGCCGATCAGGAGGTTCCCATGGCCCAGCCCAGCGTGATCCAGGAAGGCTTCGACCGCATCGAGGACGCCCGCAAGTCCTTCGAGAAGCGGTACCGCGAGATCCAGAAGCAGGCGGACAAGCGCCGCCGCGAGCTCGAGCGCCGCGCGGAGAAGCGCGTCCAGAAGCTGCGCGACGACTTCTCGAGCAATCCCATCGTGAAGCGCGTCGAGGGCCTGCGCGAGAGCGCGTCCGAGCGCATCGAGCAGCAGGTCGAGCAGGTGCTCTCCACGTTCCGCATCGCCACCCAGAGCGAGGTCGAGCGTCTCGAGCGCAAGGTCGCCCAGCTGAACCGCAAGGTCCGCGAGCTCGAGCGCGCCTGATCCCGTCTCCGCCAGTCACCCCCGAACGGGCCCGCCGGCCACCCGCCGCGGGCCCGTTCCCTTTGGGGGGTGCGCTAGGCTTCGGGGCTGGCTCCCAGCGACGGAGATGCGTCATGGCCGACTTCGAGGGCGTCGACTTCCTCCTCCTCGACGAGGAGCTCTCGGACGAGGAGCGCCTCGCACGCCAGAGCGTGCGCGAGTTCGTGTCCCGGGAGTTCCTGCCCCGGATCCAGGAGCACGTGCGCCAGGACGGCTCCTTCCCCATGGAGCTGGTGCCGCAGATGGCGGAGCTCGGCCTGTTCGGCGCCAACCTCCAGGGCTACGGCTGCGCGGGCATGAACAACGTCGCCTACGGGCTCGTCATGCAGGAGCTCGAGCGCGGCGACTCGGGGCTGCGCTCCTTCGCCTCGGTGCAGGGCTCGCTGGTGATGTACCCGATCCACGCCTTCGGCTCCGACGCGCAGAAGGAGGGCTGGCTGCCCGCCCTCGCCTCGGGCGAGGCGGTGGGCTGCTTCGGCCTCACCGAGCCGGACTTCGGCAGCCATGCGTCGGGGATGCGCACCCGGGCGGAGCGGCGCGGCGGGGGCTGGGTGATCTCCGGCACCAAGCGCTGGATCACCAACGGCACCCTCGCCAGGGTGGCGGTGATCTGGGCCCGCACCGAGGACGGCATCCGCGGCTTCCTGGTCGAGACCGACCGGCCGGGCTTCGAGGCCCGCGACATGAAGGGCAAGTTCTCCCTGCGCGCCTCGGTGACCTCGGAGCTGTTCCTCTCGGACGTCGAGGTCCCCGAGGAGAACCGGCTGCCCAAGGCCGAGGGCATGAAGGGGCCGCTCTCGTGCCTCACCCAGGCGCGCTACGGGATCGCGTGGGGGGCGCTCGGGGCCGGCATGGCGTGCTACGACGAGTGCCTCGGCTACGCGAAGGAGCGCGTCGTCCAGGGCGGGCCGCTGGCGGGCAAGCAGCTCACCCAGGCCAAGCTCGCCGACATGCTCACCGAGCTCACCAAGGGCCAGCTGCTGGCGCTGCGCCTCGGCCGGCTCAAGGACGAGGGCAGGCTGCACCACGCCATGGTGTCCATGGCGAAGCGCAACAACGTGGACGTGGCCCTGCGCATCGCCCGCGAGGCCCGGGACCTGCTCGGCGCCAACGGGATCGTGGACGACTACCAGTCCATGCGGCACATGGTGAACCTCGAGACCGTGCGCACCTACGAGGGCACCCACGACGTCCACACCCTGATCCTCGGTGAGGCGATCACCGGCATGCGCGCCATCTAGCCGTGCGCTGGAAGCGCGGCCAGCGCAGCCGGAACATCGAGGACCGCCGGGGCCGCGGCCCCGCCCGGCGCCGGCCGTCGCCCTTCTCCCTGGGCGGCGCGGGCCGCGGCGGCGGCGGGCTGCCGCGCCTGCCCCTGCCCGGCGGCCTGGGCGGCGGAGGCGGCCGCCGCATGGGACTCGGCACCATCCTGCTGATGGTCGGCGTCTTCTTCCTGCTGAGCCGCTCGGGGATGCTGGGCGGCGGCGAGGTGATCGGGGGCGGCACCGAGACCCGGGTTCCCTTCCCCGCCTCGCCGAGCGGGCTGCCGCCGGTCTCGGCGCCGCGGGGCAGCGCGGGCGAGGAGGAGCTCGTCGACTTCGTCTCCTTCGTGCTCGACGACGTCCAGGGCACCTGGGCGAAGCTGCTGCCGGGCTACCGCGACGCCAAGCTGGTGCTGTTCCGCGACTCGGTGGAGTCCTCCTGCGGCTTCGCGTCGGCGGCCTCGGGTCCCTTCTACTGCCCCCGGGACCAGAAGGCCTACATCGACCTCGCCTTCTACGGGGAGCTGCGCCGGCGCTTCGGCGCCTCGGGCGACTTCGCCCAGGCCTACGTGCTCGCCCACGAGATCGGCCACCACGTGCAGCGCATCACGGGCATCGAGCCCGACGTGCGCCGCGCCCAGCAGGCGAACCCGCGACGCGCCAAGGAGCTCTCGGTGCGCATGGAGCTCCAGGCCGACTGCCTGGCCGGCGTCTGGGGCCACAGCACCGCCCAGCGCGGCCTGCTCGAGGACGGCGACGTCGAGGAGGGCCTGCGCGCCGCCGCCGCCATCGGCGACGACAACATCCAGAAGATGTCCCAGGGCTACGTGGTCCCCGAGGCCTTCACCCACGGCTCCTCGCGCCAGCGCGTCGAGTGGTTCCGCCGCGGCCTCGAGTCCGGCGACCCGGACGCCTGCGACACCTTCCGGGCGCAGCTCTAGGCCGCCGCGCTCAGCCCCGCGCCCGCTCCACCGCGTCGTGGACGCTGCCGTGGCACTCGTCGAGGAGCGCCGAGGCGCGGTCCTCGTCCACCTCCGCGAGGGACATCACGATGCGCAGCGCGCGCTTGCGCAGCTTGCGCGAGGCCGGGTGGAGGTTGGTCATCAGGTTCCCCTCCACGCGGCCCAGGCGCACCATGGTGGTGGTGGAGAGCAGGTGGAGCACCATCTTCTGGGCGAGGCCGCCCTTCATGCGCGTCGAGCCGGCGATCACCTCGGGCCCCACCCGGGGCGCGATCGGGATCTCGGCCGCGGCGGCGAGCGGGGAGTCCGGATCGCAGGTGATGGCGACGCGGCGCGCGCCCACGGCCTTCGCCTCCTCGAGGGCGCCGAGCGCGAAGGGCGTGCGGCCGCTGGCCGAGATCGCCACCACGGCGTCGCCGGGAACGAGCTGGCGCTGGCGCAGCGCGAGGCGGGCGGCCTCGGGGTCGTCCTCGGCGCCCTCCACGGCGCGCACCAGCGCGGTGGGGCCGCCGGCCAGGATCGCCTGCACGCGCTCCGGCGGGTAGCCGAAGGTGGGCGGGATCTCGGCGGCGTCGAGCGCCCCCATGCGCCCGCTGGTGCCCGCGCCCACGTTGTACCAGGTGCCGCCGCCCTGGAGGACCAGCACCAGCACCTCCACGGCGCGGCCGATCTCCGGCAGCACGCGCCCCACGGCCTCGGCGGCCACGCGGTCCTGGGCGTGGATCGCCTCCAGGATCTCGGCCACGCTGCGCTGGTCGAGGTCCCGGGTGGACTCCAGGATCGTCTCGGTGAGGAGCTCGTCCGCCATGCGGGTACCGTTTCGGCAGGAAGCTAGGCGAAGCTGAATCCCCGCGCCCCGGGCGCCGCTAGACTCGCCCCGTGGCCTTCCGCGTCCCGCCGAAGACCCTCGCACGGCTCGAGTGGCCGGACCTGGTGGCGCGGCTGGCCGAGCACCTGCGCACGCCGCGCGGACGCGAGCGCCTCGCGAGCGACGCGTCGCCCTTCGAGGCCGAGACGGCCGGCATGCGCGAGCGGCTGGCGGAGACCAGCGAGGCCCGCGCCGTCCTGGATGCGGGCGACGCGCCGCCCCTGGGCGGCGCGCGGCCGCTGGCCGCGACCCTCGCGCGCCTCGGCAAGGGCGGGAACCTCTCGCCCGCGGAGCTGCGCGACGTGGGCGCGACCCTCGCCACCTTCCGCCTCACCGAGCGCTTCCTCGCGAGCCGCACCGAGAGCGCGCCGCGGCTCGCGGACCGCGCGGCCGGGCTCGCGGCGACGAGCGACCTCGAGGACGAGATCGAGCGCTGCATCGACGCCGAGGGCGAGGTGGCCGACGCGGCCTCGCCGCTCCTCGCCGAGGCCCGGCGCGAGTCCCACCGGCTCGCCGCGGAGATCCAGCAGCGCATCGGGCGCTACCTCCAGGACCCCGACGTGGCGCCCGCGCTCTCGGACTCCTTCTACACCGTGCGCGGCGACCGCTACGTGCTGCCCGTGCGCGCGGACTCGCGCGGGCGCGTGCCCGGCATCGTGCACGACGCCTCGGCCTCGGGCACCACCCTCTTCGTGGAGCCCCAGGCGCTGGTCGAGCTCAACAACCGCCACAAGCAGGCCGAGCTCGCCGTCGAGCGCGAGACCCAGCGCGTGTTGCGCGCCCTCACCGAGGCGGCGGCGCGGGAGCGCGACCCCATCGAGGCCGGCCTCGAGGCCCTGGCGGACCTCGACCTCGCCTTCGCCCGGGGCGCGCTCTCCGGCGAGCAGGAGGCGGTCGAGCCCGAGGTGGGCGAGGAGGGCGTGTTCCGCCTGGTGCAGCTGCGTCATCCGCTGCTGCCCCGGGAGCAGGTGGTGCCCAACGACGTGCGGCTCGGCGAGTCGTTCCACGTGCTGGTGATCTCGGGGCCGAACGCGGGGGGGAAGACGGTGGCGATGAAGGCCCTCGCCCTGGCGGTGCTCGGCGCCCGGGCCGGCCTGCACGTGCCCGCGGACCCGGGCGCGCGGCTGGACGCGGTGGAGACGCTGCTCGCCGACATCGGTGACGAGCAGGACCTGCGCGAGAGCCTCTCCACCTTCTCGGCCCACGTCGCGAACCTGGCGGAGATCGTGCGCGAGGCGGGCCCGCGCAGCCTGGTGGCCCTCGACGAGGTGGGGGTGGGGACGGACCCGAGCGAGGGCGCGGCCCTGGCCCAGGCCACCCTCGAGAGCCTGGCCGACGCTGGCGCCCGGGTGGTGGCCACCACGCACTACAACCTGCTGAAGGAGATGGCGGACGTCGATCCGCGCTTCGAGAACGCGAGCGTGGAGTTCGATCCCGAGACGCTCGAGCCCACCTACCGGCTGCGCCTCGGCGCCGCGGGCTCGTCCTCCGCCACCGCGGTGGCGGCGCGCATGGGCATGCCGAGCCGGGTGCTCGAGCGGGCCTCGGCGCTCCTCGAGCGCGAGGACCGGCAGCTCGACCGGGTGCTGACCGAGCTCGCCACCAGCCGCGCGGCCCTCGAGCGCGAGCGCCGCGAGGCCGGGGAGCTGCGCGCCGAGAGCGAGAGCGCCCGCGACGCCTACCGGCACAAGCTCGAGCGCCTCCAGGAGCGCCGCGACGAGCTGTTCGCCGCCATGCGGGGCGAGCTCGACCACGCCTTCCGCGAGGCCCACGCCGAGGTCGCCGGCGTGATCCGCGAGCTCCAGCGCAAGGGCACGGCGCGCGACGCCGCCGAGGCCCGGGAGCGGCTGCTCGCCCTGGAGGCGCGGGCCCGGGAGGCGCAGCAGGACGCGGCGCCCGAGGCCCGCGCGGCCGCGCGGCCCGTGGACTGGCGGCGGGCCCGGGCGGGCGATCCCGTCGAGGTGCCGGGCGGCCGGCGCGGGGTGCTGGTGGCGCTGCCCGACCGGCGGGGCCGCGCCACGGTCCAGGTGGGCGCCGCGAAGCTCTCGCTGCCCGCGGATCGCCTCTCGGCGGCGGCCGGAGGGCCCGCGCGGCCCCCGGCCTCGCGCGTGCGCGTCGACGCACCGCGGCCCGTCGACGCGGCGAGCCGCTGCGACCTGCGCGGGCTCCGCGTCGCCGAGGCCCTCGAGCGCCTGGCCGGCGTGCTCGACGCGGCCGCGGCGGCGGGGCTGCCCGAGGTGGCCATCGTGCACGGGATCGGGGGCGGCGCGCTCCTGCGCGCGGTGCGCGAGCACCTGAGCGAGTCGCCCTACGTGGTCCGCTTCGAGGCGGGCGACCCGGAGCGGGGCGAGCCCGGTGGCGCCGGCGTCACCGTGGCGCGCCTCTCGGAGTGACGCCGAGGTCCGCCAGGGCCTCGTCGGCGGCGCGCCGGCCGCTCGCCACGGCGCCGTCCAGGGTGGGGAGCGCGAGGTGGTCGCCGGCGAGGTAGAGGCGCCGGCCCGCGGCCCGGCGGTCCGCGAGCACGCCGCGCAGCCGCGCCAGGGCGCGCCCGTGCCCGACGTCGAAGCGCGGCCAGGCCTCGCGGTGGCGCTCGACCCGCGTGAACTCGAGCCAGCCCGAGGCGCTCGGATTGAGCCGGTCGAGGCTCGGGAGGAGCTCCTTCTCGAGGCTCTCGTCGGGCGCGTCGAGACGCGCCCGGCTCCACGCCGGGCTCGCCACCAGCGAGACCGCGCCCGCGCGGCCGGGCACCCGGGCCGGCGGCAGCTCGGGCGACTCGGGCACGCCGCACTCGAGGGTCGCGCTCGCGAGGGGCCAGCCGCTGCCGGCGGGAAAGCGCAGGCGCGTGGCGACGCCCGCCAGCGACCGGGAGAGCGCCGCATGGAGCACCACCGCGGGCGCGTAGGCGACGCCGGCGAGATGGTCGTCCTCGGCGGACACGAGCAGGGGGGCGGCGATGCGCCGCGCCGCGTCGGCCCGGGTGGCCACCACGACGGCCTCGGCGTCGAGCGGGTCTCCGCCCGCGAGCCGCACCTCGAGCCGTCCGCCGCGCTCCTCGATCGCCTCCACCTCCGAGCCGAGGCGCACGTCGAGGGGCTCGGCGGCGGCCTCGACGAGACGCCCGAGACCGACGCGCAGGCTCCCCGGCGTGGCCCAGCGCCGCTGGCGCAGCAGCCCCATCAGCAGCAGCCGGCTCGCCTCGGCGGGGTCGCCGCCGCAGGTCTCGGCGAGGAGCGGTGCCGCCCAGTGGGAGAGCGCGCTGGCGCCGAAGTAGAGGCGCGCGAAGTCGGCGGCGCTGCGGTCGTCGAGGCGCGCGCCGCGCTCGGGCGCGTGGGGGTCGAGGATCGCGTCGAAGCGCGACAGCAGCCGCTCGAGGCGGACCAGACGCAGCGCGTCGCGCCAGCGCAGGCCCGGGATGCGCGCCGCTCCGCTCCAGTCCCGGGGGCTCACGGGCGCCGCCCGGCCCCGGTGCATCTGGGCGAGCAGCAGGGGGCGCAGGGGCAGCGCCTGGGCGGCGAGGCCGGCCTCGCCCACGAAGCCGAGCAGCGCCGAGTCGGCGCTGCTCACCGCGTGGGCGCCCGAGTCGAACCACCAGCTCTCGCGGCCCGCGTGGCCGGCCCGCCCGCCGGGCCGGGACGCGCGCTCGAGGAGCGTCACCTCGGCGCCGGCGGCGTGGAGGCGGCGGGCCGCGGCGAGCCCCGCCATCCCGGCGCCGATCACGATGGTTCGAGGGCCCTGCATCCCGGGGGGAGACTATCGCAGGTCCCCGCGAACCCGGGGGCCCGGCGCCGCGTAGTACGACGCGAGCGATGGCGGGGCCCAGACCCGCGGCGCGCGGTGATACCGTGCGCGCGGTGGCGACGGACGAAGAGCTCATGATGCAGGTGCAGGCGGGAGACGACGCGGCGCTCGGCGTGCTGATCCAGCGCTGGCGCGGGCCCCTGTACGGGTTCCTGCACCGCCGCGTCGAAGCCTCGGCGACCGACGACCTCTTCCAGGACACCTGGCTGCGGGTGGTGCGCTCGCGCGGCCGCTTCGACCCGAGCCGGCGCTTCTCGACCTGGCTGTTCCAGATCGCCAACAACCTGTGCCGCGACCGCGGGCGCCGGCTCGCCAGCTGGCAGCGCGCCCGGGCGGCGCTCGCCCGCACCGCGGCGAGCGCCGAGGAGCCGCGGCCCCTGCCCCCGGAGCTCGCCCTCGACGTGCACGAGCGTCTCGGCGAGCTGCCCGAGCGCCTGCGGGAGGTGCTGCTGCTGCGCTACTTCGGTGGGCTCTCGGAGCCCGAGATCGCCGAGGCGGCCAGCATCCCGCGCGGAACCGTGAAGAGCCGGCTGCACGCGGCGGTGCGCGCGCTGCGCGCCCGGGAGGAGCCGGTGGGAGAGACCGATGGAGACTGAGGAGCGGCGGATCGAGGCGTTCCTGGCGCGGGGGCCGCTCGACGGCGCCGGCACCGACCCCGGGGATGCGGCGCTGCTGCGCGAGCTCGCCACGCTGCGCGAAGGCCTCGACGCCGGGCCCGAGGCACCGCCGGAGCTCGTCGCCCGAACCGTGCAGCGGGCGCGCGCCGAGCTGGCGGCGAGCCATCCCGCCGCCCTGGCCGCCGCGCTCGCCCGCATGGCGGTGGCGGTGGCGCTCCCCCTCGCCGTGGCGGTGCTCTGGAACGCGGCGGTGTGGTGGTGGGGGCCGTCGCTGCTGGCCTCCTGGCTGCCCGAGCCCTTCGCCCGCGGGATCCCCACGGTCTACGTCTTCGGCGCCGCGGGCTGGCTCGCCCTGGTGTGCGCCGCGCTTCCGTCCCTGGCCCACCACGCGCTGGTGCGGCGCCACCGGGAGGCCCTGTCTTGAGCGAGTTCCAGACCTGTCCCTACTGCCACGAGGAGGTGCGCGCCGCGGCGGTGCGCTGCCGCTACTGCCGCTCGTGGCTCGACCGCCGCCCGGCGGTGCGCGACTGGCAGCGCTCCCGGGACGATCGCATGATCGCCGGCGTCTGCGGCGGGATCGCGGAGCAGTTCGACCTGCCCACCACCCTGGTGCGCCTGGGCTTCCTGCTGGCCGCGCTGTTCATGGGCGGCATGGGGCTCGTGCTCTACGTGGCGCTCTGGGTGGTGATGCCCCAGGAGCGCGACGCGCTTGGCGCGTTGCGCGACGCCGCGGAAGGTCCCGCAGAGCGGGACCGCTAGCCAGGAGAACGACGCGCTGCCCGCGCGCAGCGGCGAGTACGACGTGGACGGGCCGCGCTAGGCGGCGTCGTCGCCCCCGCTCGAGCGCACCTGCTCGCGCAGGAACTCGCCGAAGGCGCGGCAGGCGTCGCTCACCGTGAAGATCCCGGCGAGCTTGCCCCGCTTCACCACCAGGGCGGAGTCGAAGCGGCCCTCGGCCATCTCCATCAGCACCTGGTCGAGGGGCTCGGAGAGCTCGACGATGAAGGCCTCGCGGACGCACACGTCCCGGACCGGCGGGTCCCGGGGCTCCTCGTCGCGCCGGTTGGGGTGCAGCACCGGGCGCAGGTCGCGCTCGGAGACCACGCCCACCAGGGTGCCGCCGTCGGTCACGGGCAGGTGGTGGATCTCGTGCTCCGCCATGGCGGCCTCGGCCTTGCTGGCGGGCTCGCTCACGTCCACCGAGTAGGGGAAGGGCGTCATCAGCGAGGCGATGGCCGGTATGCGCTTCATGGACCGCCCCCCACGGCAACGGGCGCCACAGGATAGGCGCCGCGGCGCCGCGGCGCCGCGGCGCTCCAAGGCGGGGCTCAGCGGGGCCGCGCCCGGGTGGCGGACGCCTGGCCCTCGCTCCAGCGACGCTGCCGGGCCCGGGAGGCGGCGAGCTCCTCGGGCCCGAGCCGCGCCTCGGCCTCGGCCAGCGCGCGGCGCGCCCCGGCGTGGTCCACCCCGCGCCCCACCGCCAGCGCGATCCACTGGTGCGCAGCGACCGGGTCCGGCGCAACGCCGCGGCCGTGGGCGAGACGCAGGCCGATCTCGTACTGCGCCCGGGCGTTGCCGCGTTCGGCGGCGCGCAGGAACCAGCGCGCGGCGCGCTCGGGGTCGCGCGCGACGCCACGGCCCTCGGCGTAGCGCCGGCCCAGCCGGAGCTCGATCTCGGCGACGTCCGCCGTGCCCGACGAGGTCTCCCAGGCCCGGCGCCGGCCCTCCTCGCGCTCGGCCTCGAGGATGCGCTGGTCGAGGATCTCGAGGGCGAGCCGGGCCTCGGCGACGTCGTCGCCCGAGGCGAGCAGCAGCCAGCGCCAGGCCTCGGCGAGGTCGCGCTCGGCGCCGTCGCCCTGGGCGAGGCGCACGCCGAGCACGAAGCGCGCGTCGCGGTGGCCGCCCTCGGCGGCCCGCCGGTACCAGCGCGTCGCCTCCGCGGGGTCGGGGTCGACGAAGCGACCGCGCTCGAGCCAGGTCGCGAGCGCGTGCTGCGCGGCGGGATGGCCGCCCTCGGCGGCGCGGCGCAGCCAGGCCACGGCGGCCTCGGCATCGGGCGCGATGCCCTCGCCCTCGGCGCTGCGCACGGCGACCTGGTACTGGGCCTCGGCGTCCTGCTGCTCGGCGGCCCGCCGGTACCAGCGCAGCGCCTCGGTGCGGTCCTTGAGCACGCCCTCGCCGCCGTCGTAGGCCTCGGCGAGCCGCAGCTGGGCGCCGAGGTGGCCCGCGTGGCCGGCCCGGCGGTACCACGCGACGGCGTCACCCAGCGGCTCGCCGGACTCGCGCGCGGCGGCGAGGCGCTCGGCGGTCTCGAACTGGGCCTGGGGATCGGTGATCGGGATCGGACGCCGGCGCGCCGCCGGCCCGGGGCAGGCGAGCTGGAGCAGCGCCAGCCCGAGCAGCAGCACCGCCGCGAGCCTCACGGCATCAGCCCCGCTCGCCCAGCAGATGGCGGGCGACGTCGACGTAGTCGATCACCAGCGAGGCGGCGTTGGTGGCGAAGAGCACGCGCAGCCAGCGCCCGACGCGCTCGCTCGCGTCGAGCAGCGCGCCGCTGCGCCAGAGATGGACGAGCAGCGGCGTCCAGAACAGCACGTGGCCCAGGCCCAGCAGCCGCGTGTACCCGGACGCCGCGAAGAGCAGCACCATCGTGACGAAGGAGCACAGGAAGGCGACGAGCACCCAGCGGGCGGCCGCGTGCCCCAGGAAGAGCAGGCTCGTGAGGTTCACCGTGCCCATCCAGCCCATCCAGATCAGCAGCCAGAGGGGCTGGCCGAGAAAGGCCTCGGCGAACTGCGTGAGGGTCCCGAGCACGTCGACGTTCAGGGTACGTCCGGAGGGCCGCGAGGGGTACCTCGCAGCGCGCGGTGATCCCTAGGCGGCCGCGAGCCCGCGCAGGATGACCTCGGTGACCGCGTTGGCGGTCTCGGTGGGCGTGCCCTGGAGCGACGCCAGCACCTCGGGCTGGCTGAGCTCGCGGCCGAGGCTGCCCATCACGTGGGCGAAGGCGGCGGTGTCCACGGGCCGCACCTGCCCCTCGGCCACGGCGCGGTCCAGCAGGTTCTCGGTGATGGCGACCACGTAGGCCTCGTGGGCGTCGATCAGGCGCTTGGCGCCGGGCACCCGGGCGAAGTCGCGGAAGAACACCGCCGTGGTGGGCTGCACGAGCTGGTTCACCGCGCGCAGGTAGACGCGTAGCGCGTCGAGGGGCGAGAGGCTCGCGTCGAGGGCCTCGATGGCGGCCCGCCCGATCCGGTGGGCCTTGCGGTCCACCAGGGTGAGGACCAGCTCGTCCTTGCTCGGCACGATGCCGTAGAGGGTGCGCAGGGAGCAGTTCACCCGCGACGCGATCTCCGCCATGGTGAGCTCGGCGAAGCCGTCGTCGGCCATCAGCGCCTCGAGCTCGTCGAGCACCTCGAGCTGGCGGGAGGTGAGCCGGCGCTCGGTCTCCGCCGGGAGCAGCGGCTTCGGCGGGCGCACGCTGGGGAAGCGCATGCGCTCGCGCCGGGCTCCGGGAGACCGGGACGCGCTCACGGCAGCAGCGCCTCGGGCAGCTCCACCACCCGCGCCCGCAGCCACTCGCCCAGGCTCTTGGCCTGGGGATCCTGACGGGTGGAGGCGGCGACGCCCTCCTCGAGGAGCCCGTGGATCACGAAGTTGAGGGAGCGGATGCTGGGCAGCGGGTGGCGCTCCACGCGCAGCGGCCGCACCTCGGGCAGCAGCTCGCGCAGCCGCTCCTCGGTGAGGAAGCCGTCGAGCCAGGCCCAGGCCTCGTCGCTGCGGGCGAAGACGCCGAGGTTCGCGTTGCCGCCCTTGTCGCCCGAGCGCGCGCCGAAGACCAGGCCGAGGGGCGCGGCCCGCGTGGCGCCGGCGGGCGCCGGGACCCGGGGGCCCGGGGCGGGCTCCACCGCGACCGTGGCCTCGGGGATCACCGACGAGACCTCGGTGGTGTCGCCGCCGAGCACCACCACCTCCTGGGGCACCAGATCGGCGGGCACGCAGGCCGGCTCGTAGACGCCGAAGGGCCGGCCGGCGCCGGGGCCCCCGCCCACGGCGAAGAAGCCCGGGATCGAGGCCAGGGCGAGCTCGATCACCGCGTTCGAGAAGGCGCGCCCGACCTTCTTCTCGTCCGGGTCCTTGGCGCTGATCTTCAGGATCGCGACGGCCTGCTCGTTGCTGTCCGGGTCCGGCCGGTCGGTGCGGATCAGGCGCGTCGTCACCTGGGCGAAGTCCTTCGGAGCGAAGGGGCACGCCTCCCAGAACGCGTCCTCCACGAGCTTCGCCTTGGCCTCGACGTCGAGACCCGTGAGGCAGACGTTCATGTCGTTGCGGAAGCCGCCGGGGCGGTTGATGCACACCTTCAAGGTCGGGGGCGGCGGCTCGCCCTTCACGCCGTGCATGCGCACCCGGTCCTTCTCGATCTGCTCGAGCTGGATGGTGTCGAAGCGCGTGGTGACGTCCGGGCCCAGGTAGCGCGGCCCGCCGATCTCGTAGAGGAGCTGGGAGGTGATGGTCCCGATGGAGACCTCGCCGCCGGTGCCCTCGTGCTTGCCGAAGCGCGTGGAGCCGTCGGCCCCGATCTCGGCCCAGGGGAAGCCCACCCGCTCCATGCCCGGCACCTCGGTGAAGAACGCGTAGTTGCCGCCCGTCGCCTGGGTGCCGCACTCGATCACGTGGCCCGCCGCCACGGCGCCCGCCAGGGCGTCCCAGTCGGTGCGCTCCCAGCCGTGGTGCCAGGCGGCGGGGCCGCACACCACGGCGGCATCGGTGACCCGCCCGGTGATGACGACGTCCGCGCCCTGGCGCAGGGCCTCGACGATGCCCCAGCAGCCCAGGTACGCGTTGGCGGTCAGGAACGCCGAGGCGTCCTTGATGGGCTCGCCGGTCTCGAAGTGGGTGAGCTTGTCCGCGGCGATCAGCTCCTGCATGCGGGGCAGCAGGTCGTCGCCGCGCACGTAGGCGATCTTCGGCCGCAGGCCGAGCTTCTCCGCCACCTCGGCCACGGCCTGGGCACAGCCGTCGGGGTCGAGGCCGCCGGCGTTGGAGACCACCTTGATGCCGCGGTCGAGGCAGGTGCCGAGCACCTGCTCCATCTGCTGGACGAAGGTGCGCGCGTAGCCGCCGCCGGGCCGCTTCATCCGCGTTCGCGCCAGGATCAGCATGGTGAGCTCGGCGAGCCAGTCGCCGGTGAGGACGTCGATGGGCCCGTCCTCCACCATCTCGCGCGCCGCCGAGAGGCGGTCGCCGAAGAAGCCCGAGCAGTTGGCGATACGGATGGGTTCGGCCATCACGACTCTCCCTCGTCTTCGCTCTCCACCACCAGGAGCAGCGCGCCGCCCTCGACCTGGTCACCGAGGGCCACCTTGATCTCGCTCACCATGCCGTCGGCGGGCGCGGTGACGGGCTGCTCCATCTTCATGGCCTCGAGCAGCAGCAGGACCTGGCCGGCGCCCACGCGGTCGCCGACCTGGACCCGCACGTCGATCACCTTCCCCGGCATGGCGGCGGTGAGCCCGCCGGTGGGCACCTCGAGGCCGGGGAGCTCGAAGCGCGGCAGCTCCCGGAGCTCCACGCCGCCGCGGGGGCCGTGTACGGCGAGGCGGTCGCGCCAGGCGGCGATGCGCGCGTGATGACGCCGGCCGTCGATCTCGACGTCGATCCCATCGGCGCTCCAGGCGTGGACCCGCGCCCCGGCGACGCGATCGCCCGCACCCTCGCCCTCGAGCTGGAAGCTCCCGTCGCGAAGCGCGCGGTAGCGCACCTCGAGCTCGCGCTCCCCGGCCGCGAGGCGGACGCGCTCGGCGGGCATGCGGGCGTTGCGCCAGCCCGTCGGCGAGGCCGCCAGCACCCGGGCCTCGGCGCGGTTGCGCCCCTGGAGCCAGAGCGCCGCGCAGCGCGCCAGCCGCTCGAGCTCGTCCTCGGCGAGCTCGAGGCGGCGGGCCGGGGCCACGCGCTCGATGAAGTCCGTGGTGGTGTCGCCGGCCAGGAACTCCGGCGTGCGCAGGGTGGCGACCAGGAAGTCGCGGTTGGTCGTGACGCCGCCCAGGTGCAGGCGCTCGAGGGCGAGGGCGAGGCGGCCGGCGGCCTCGGCGCGGGTCGGTCCCTCGGCGATCACCTTGGCGAGCATCGGGTCGAAGCCGGTGCCGATCACCGAGCCCGCCACCACCCCCGAATCCCAGCGCACCGCCGGCGCCGCGGCGGGCTCGAAGGCGAAGAGCGTGCCGGTGGCGGGCAGGAAGCCCCCCGCCGGATCCTCGGCGTACAGGCGCGCCTCGATGGCGGCCCCGGCGAAGGAGACGTCGTCCTGCCCGTAGCCCAGGGGCTCGCCGGCGGCGATGCGGAGCTGCTCGCGCACCAGGTCGATGCCGGTCACGGCCTCGGTGACGGGGTGCTCCACCTGGAGGCGCGTGTTCACCTCCAGGAAGAAGAACTCGCCGCTCTCGTCGTCCACCAGGAACTCGACGGTGCCCGCGGAGCGGTAGCCGAGGGCCCGGGCCAGGCGCAGCGCGGCCTCGCCCATCTTCTCGCGCAGGGCCGCGTCCACCCGCGGCGAGGGCGACTCCTCGAGGATCTTCTGGTGACGGCGCTGGATCGAGCACTCGCGCTCGCCCAGGTGCACCAGGTTGCCGTGGTCGTCGCCCAGGATCTGGATCTCGACGTGGCGCGCGCGCGGGACGAAGCGCTCGAGGAAGACGCGGTCGTCGCCGAAGCCGCTGGCGGCCTCGCGGCGCGCGGCGGCGAGGGCCTCGTCGAGATCCCCCGGCGCCTCGACGACGCGCATCCCCTTGCCGCCGCCGCCTGCCGCGGCCTTCACCAGCAGCGGGTAGCCCACGGCGGCGGCCTCGGCGGGATCCTCGGAGCCCGGCAGGATCGGGACCCGCGCCTCCTCGGCGAGCGCCTTGGCGGCGAGCTTGTCCCCCATGCGCCCGATGGCGTCGGGCTCGGGGCCCACCCAGGCGAGACCGGCGCCGATCACGTCGGCGGCGAAGCCCGGGTTCTCGGAGAGGAAGCCGTAGCCCGGGTGGACGGCGTCGGCGCGCGTGGCGCCGGCGGCCTCGAGGATCGCCTTGCCGTCGAGGTAGGCGGGGATCCGCGCCGCCTCGTCGGCGTCGCCCACGTGGGGCGCGCCGGCGTCCTCGTCGGTGTAGACCGCCACGCAGCGGATCCCCATGTCGCGGGCGCTGCGCATCACGCGGCGTGCGATCTCGCCGCGGTTCGCCACCAGCAGGGTCGAGACACTCACAGGCGGAACACTCCGTAGCCCTTGGCGCCCTCGATGGGCCGGTTGCGCACCACCGAGAGGCAGATTCCCAGGGCGGTGCGGGTGTCGCGGGGGTCGAGGATGCCGTCGTCGCTGATCGCCCCCGTGGCCTCGAGCGCGATGGAGCCCCGCTCCTGCATGGCCTCCACGGCCGCCACCAGCTTGGCGTCGGACTCCTCGTCGAACTCGAGCCCCTTCCGCGCCGCGCGCGCGCGGCGCACGATCGACATCACGCCGGCGATCTGCTTGCCGCCCATGACGGCGATCTTCGCGCTCGGCCAGATGAAGGTGAAGCGGTTCTCGAAGGCGCGGCCGCTCATCGCGTAGGTGCCGGCCCCGTAGGAGGCGCCGACGATCACGGTGAGGTGGGGCACCGTGGAGTTGGTGACGGCGTTGATGAGCTGGGAGCCCTTCTTGATGATGCCCGCGTGCTCGGCGTCCCGGCCCACCACGAAGCCGGTCAGGTTCTGGAGGAAGAGCAGCGGCACGTCGATCTGGTTGGCGAGCTGGATGAAGTGGGCGCCCTTCTCGGCGGCCTCGGGGTTCAGCACGCCGTTGTTGCCGAGGATGCCGATGGGGTGGCCCTGGATGCGCGCCCAGCCGCACACCAGGGTGGTGCCGTAGCGCGGCTTCCACTCCTCGAATCGCGAGCCGTCGACGACGCGCCCGATCACCTCGCGGATGTCCACGGGCCGGCGCAGCTCGGGATCGATCAGGCCCAGCAGCTCCTCGGGGTCGAGCACCGGCTCCTCGAACTCGGGATCGGGCTCGGGGCCCGCCTTGCGCCAGTTGAGGTGGGACATCGCCTCGCGGCACAGGCGCAGGGCGTCGGGCTCGTCCTCGGCCAGGTACTCGCCCAGGCCCGAGACGTCGGCGTGCATCTGGGCGCCGCCCAGGGTCTCGTCGTCCGAGTCCTCGCCGATCGCCATCTTCACCAGGGGCGGGCCGGCCAGGAAGATCTTCGACTGCTCCTTGATGACGATGTTGTAGTCCGACATGCCCGGCTGGTAGGCGCCGCCGGCGGTGGAGGAGCCGAACACCACGCACACCGTCGGGATGCGCAGCTTCGAGAGCTCGATCATCTCGTAGAAGAAGCGCCCGGTCTCGGCGAAGTGCATGGTCTTGGCGCCCTTGCGACGCTTCTTCCCGCCCTCGTCGGGCGGCTCCATGCGCAGGTCGGCGCCCGCGGACTCGACGAAGCTCACGTAGGGGATGTGGTTGTCCCGAGCGATCTCGAGGGCGCGCATCCACTTCTTGGCCACGTAGGGGGTGAGCGCCCCGCCCAGCACGGTGGGGTCGTTGGCGAAGATCACGCACTCGACGCCGGCGATGACGCCGATCCCCATGACGGCGCCGCCGCCGATCGCGTAGTCGGAGTTGAAGCCGGCGAGGGGGCTGATCTCGAGGAAGGGGCTGTCCGGGTCGAGGGCCAGGGCGACGCGCTCGCGCACCGGGAGCTTGCCGCGCCTGGCGAGGCGCTGGTGGTGCTCGGGGCCGCCGCCGGCCTCGGCCTCGACGAGCAGCCGGGCGATCTCGTCGAGGCGCTCCAGCATGGCGGTGCGGTTCTCGGCGAAGGCCTCGCTGCGCCCGTCGAGGCCCGTGCGGAGGGGGGGTGCGAGGAGGGGCTGCATGGCGTTCCATCCCTTCCGGATTCGAGGGGGATTCGAGGGAGATTCGAGGGGGCCGGGGTTCGTGGTGCAGGGGCCGGCTTGACGCGTTGGTAACACTTGCGGTAATCGTAGTCAATCGGAATTACCGCCCCGCCTTCCGGGTCGCGAGGCGTCCGGAGGGGGGCCGGGAGGCGAGGTCCCATGAGCGAGGTCGAGGTCCGGACCGGCGGCGGGGTGATGACCGTGACCCTCGCCGACGTGGAGAACCGCAACGCCCTGGGCGCCGGGCTGGTGCAGGGCCTCTACGACGCCATCGCGGCCGCCAACGCCGACCCGGCGGTGCGCGCCGTGGTGGTCACCAACCGGGGCAACACCTTCTGCGCCGGCGCCAACCTGAAGGAGCGCTCCGGGGCCGCCAGGGGCAGCGGCCCGAGCGTCGGCTTCGAGGAGCTGCTGGACGCCATCCAGACCTCGCCCACGCCGATCGTCGGGCGCATCGCCGGCCACGTGGTGGGCGGCGGCAACGGGCTCGCCGCGGCCCTCGACGTCTCCATCGCCGACGAGAGCGTGAAGTTCGGCTTCACCGAGGTCCGCCTCGGCGTGGCGCCGGCCATCATCTCGGTGGTGTGCCTGCCGAAGATGCGGCCCGGCGAGGCCATGGAGGCCTTCCTGCGCGGCAACCGCTTCCCGGCCTCCCGCGCCGCCGAGCTCGGCCTGATCAACCGCGCCGTGCCCGCGGAGGAGCTGGACGCGGCGGTGGAGGAGGTGCTGGCGGACCTGCGCAAGGGAGGCCCCAACGCCCTCGGGTTCGCGAAGCGGCTGGTCCACGAGGTGCCCGCCATGGAGCGCAAGGCCGCGTTCCAGTGGACCGCCCGCCACTCGGCGGAGCTGTTCGCGGGCGACGAAGCCAAGGAGGGCATGGCCGCCTTCCTCAAGAGACGGCCCGCGAAGTGGGCCGAAGGAGACGCGGAGTGAAGGTCGACGCCATGCTGATGGGGAGCCTCGAGCAGGTCCCGGACGCGATCCGCAAGCTCGAGGCCGAGGGCTACGACGGCGCCCTCACCGCCGAGATGGGGAACGACCCCTTCTTCCCGCTGCTGCTCGGCGCCGAGCACAGCGAGCGCATCCAGCTCTGCACCTCGATCGCGGTGGCGTTCTCGCGCAACCCGATGCTGCTCGCGAACCTGGGCAACGACCTCCAGGCCTACTCGAAGGGCCGCTTCGTGCTGGGCCTGGGCTCCCAGATCAAGCCCCACATCACCAAGCGCTTCAGCATGCCGTGGTCGTCGCCCGCGGCGCGCATGCGCGAGTTCATCCTGGCCATGCGCGCCATCTGGGCCTGCTGGTACCAGGGCGAGAAGCTCGACTTCCGCGGCGAGCACTACACCCACACCCTGATGACGCCCATGTTCACGCCCACCAACAACCCCCACGGCGCGCCGCGGGTGTGGCTCGCCGCCGTCGGGCCGAAGATGACCGAGGTGGCGGGCGAGGTAGCGGACGGAATGATCGTCCACGGCTTCACCACCGCGCGCTACCTGCGCGAGGTGACGCTCCCCGCCATCGAGCGCGGGCTCACCCAGGCCGGCCGCGACCGCGCCGACTTCGAGATGGTCTACCCGGGCTTCGTGGTCTCGGGGCGCGACGCCAAGGAGTGGGAGGCGGCGCGCACCGCCGTCACCCGCCAGATCGCCTTCTACGGCTCCACGCCGGCCTACAAGGGCGTGCTCGACCTCCACGGCTGGGGCGACCTCCAGCCCCAGCTGAACGCGCTCTCGAAGCAGGGCAAGTGGGTCGAGATGGGCGAGCTCATCACCGACGAGATCCTCGAGGAGTTCGCCGTCGTGGCCGAGCCCGCCAAGGTGGCGGGCGGGATCAAGCAGCGCTTCGGCGGCCTCGTGGACCGCGTGACCTGCACCTTCCCCTTCGCCGGCGACGCCGAGCGCGAGGCCTTCCTGGCCGAGCTCAAGAACGCCTAGGACGGACGCCATGGCCGAATCCCTCTACGGAACGCCCGAGCACGAGCTCTTCCGCGACACGGTGCGCAAGTTCGTCGAGGAGGAGCTGCGGCCCCGCGCCCGTGAGTTCGACGAGATGGGCCGCATCGACAAGGCGGTCTTCAAGAAGATGGGCGACCTCGGCATGCTGGGCCTGCGCTACGACCCCGCCTACGGCGGCGCCGGCCTCGACTGGTCGTTCTCGGCGGTGTTGTTCGAGGAGCTCGGTCGCTGCGACAACGCCGGCGTCACCATGGGGATCAGCGTCCACACGGACATGGCGACGCCCTCCCTCGCCGAGTTCGGGAGCGAGGAGCTGAAGCAGCGCTACCTGGCGCCCTCCATCGCGGGCGAGCTCGTGTCCGCCATCGCGGTGACCGAGCCCGACGCCGGCTCCGACGTGGCGGGCATCAAGACCCGCGCCGTCCGCGACGGCGACGACTGGGTCATCAACGGCTCGAAGATCTACATCACCAACGCCGCCACCGCGGACTGGCTGTGCCTGCTGGCGGTGACCGACCCCGACGCCGGCTACGGCGGCTACTCCCAGATCATCGTGCCCACGGACGCGCCGGGCTTCCGCTACGACCTGCTCGAAAAGATCGGCAACTGGGGCTCGGACACGGGGCAGCTCTTCTTCGAGGACGTGCGCGTGCCCGTCGCCAACACGATCGGCGAGGTCGGTCGCGGCTTCCAGCAGCAGATGATGCAGTTCCAGGACGAGCGGCTGGTGGCCTGCGTGAGCACCATCGCGGGCTCCCGGGCGCTCTGGGACGAGACCAAGCGCTGGTGCGAGGAGCGCCGGCTCTTCGGCAAGCCGCTCTCGAAGATGCAGAACACGCAGTTCAAGATGGTGGAGCTGCTGACGTCGATCACCGCGGCCGAGCAGCTCACCCGGGCGTGCGTGGCCGAGCGCGTCGCCGGGCGCGACGCCACGGCGCTCATCACCATGGCGAAGCTCTTCTGCGGGCGGGTCTCGCGCCAGGTCGCCGACGAGTGCATCCAGCTCCACGGCGGCTACGGCTACATGAAGGAGAGCGCCGCGGGCCGGGCCTTCGTGGACTCGCGCCTGGTGAGCATCGGCGGCGGCTCCGACGAGACCATGCTCTACTACCTCGCCAAGCAGCTGGGCTTCTGATGCTGGAGGTCGCCCGGGATCTCATCGTCGAGGCCGACGAGCTCCACGCCTTCCTCCGGACGCTGTCGCCCGCCGACTGGGAGCGTCCGACCCAGTTCATGGACTGGACGCCCTGGGACGTGGTGGCCCACCTGCACTACTTCGACGTGGTCTCCCTGGCCGCCCTGGACGGCCCGGACGCCTTCGCGAAGGAGCGCGACGCGGTGATCGGGGCCATCACCGGGGGCCAGACCAACGCCGACCTGCACCGCGCGCGCTTCGGCGACCTCGGCGCGAAGCTGCCGGACGTCTGGCGCGAGAGCTGCCATGCCATGGCGCGCCAGCTCGGCGAATCGGAACCCAAGCGCAGGCTGCCCTGGTTCGGCCCGGACATGGGCGTGCGGATGTTCACCACCGCGCGCTTCATGGAGACCTGGGCCCACGGCCAGGAGATCTACGACCTGCTGAAGGTCCGCCGCGAGCCCACGGACCGCCTCAAGCACGTGGCCGAGATCGGCGTGCGCACCTTCGGCTGGACCTTCGTGAACCGCGGCGAGAAGCCGCCCGGCCCCTGCCCCTACGTGCGGTTGGTGGCGCCCTCGGGCGCGGTCTGGGAGTGGGGCGAGCCCAGCGAGACGTCCTGCGTGCGCGGCGACGCCCTCGACTTCTGCTTCACCGTCACCCAGGCGCGCAACGTCGCCGACACCGGGCTCGAGGCCGTGGGCGACGTCGCGACGCGCTGGATGGAGATCGCCCAGTGCTTCGCCGGCGGCGCCGTGGACCCGCCGGCCCCCGGCGCCCGCAGCGGCGCCTAGAGGGCCAGGAGACGCGATGGATCTCGAGTACGGAGAGCGCTACGAGGCATTCCGCGAGCAGGTGCGCGGCTTCCTGGAGAAGCACCGTCCCGACGGGCCCGTCGGCCTCGGCGAGGGCGGCAGCCGCTTCGCCGCGTGGCTCACGCTGCTGATCGAGCACGGCTACTGGGCGCGCACCATCCCCAGGGAGTACGGCGGCTACGGCGCCGAGCCCGACCTGCTCGAGACGATCATCATGGACGAGGAGTTCAACCGCGCCGGCCTGCCCCGGGGCGTGATGGCCCAGGGCCCCTCGATGCTGGTCCCCACCCTGCTCGCCCACGGCACCGAGGAGCAGAAGCAGCGCTGGATCGGCCCCACCCTGCGCGGCGAGGTGCTGTGGTGCCAGGGCTACTCCGAGCCCGGCGCCGGCAGCGACCTGGCGAGCCTCTCGACCGCGGCCGTGGAGGACGGCGACGACTTCGTCATCAACGGCCAGAAGATCTGGACCAGCACCGCGGACAAGAGCCAGATGTGCTTCATCCTGGTGCGCACCGAGCCCGAGGCGAAGAAGCACGAAGGCATCAGCTACCTGCTGCTCCCCATGGACACGCCGGGCATCGAGGTGCAGCCCCTGCGGACCATGTCCGGCGACATCGGCGAGAACTCCTTCAACCAGGTGTTCCTCACCGACGTGCGCGTCCCGAAGGCCAACGTCGTGGGCCGCCGGGGCGAAGGCTGGAAGATCGCCAACACCACCCTCAAGCACGAACGCGCCAGCCTGAACGCCAACGGCGAGGCCGTGCTGCTGCGGCTGGTGAAGCTGATGCGCTCCGAGACCGTGAACGGCGTGCCGGCGATCGCGAGCCCCGTCTACCGGGACCGCCTGCTGCGCCTCCAGGCCCGGGTGCTCGCGATGAAGCATCACGGCATGCGCATGCTCACCTGCACGCTCAAGGGCGAGTCGCCCGGCGTGGCGGGCCTGGTGGTGAAGCTCCAGAACTGCCAGCTCCACTACGACCTGGCCGCGCTGGCCATCGACGTGATGGGGGAGCTCGGCGCCCTCTACGACCACACCAAGTACGAGCGCGAGCGCGGCTGGTGGCAGGCCCACTCGATGTTCTCCCTGGGCCTCATCATCGGCGGCGGCACCGCACAGATCCAGAAGAACATCATCGCCGAGCGCGGCCTGGGCCTGCCCCGGGAGCCCAAGCCGGCGCCCACGGCGGGAGCCTGAGATGGACTTCGGACTCAGCGAAGAGCAGCAGCTGCTCGAGCAGACCGTGCGCGGCTTCCTCGTCCAGGAGGTGCCGATCGAGCGCGTGCGCGAGCTGCGGGAGAAGGACTGCCCCAACGACCGCGCCGTCTGGAAGGCGCTGGCCGAGCTGGGCGTGACGGGGATCCGGGTGCCCGAGGCCCGGGGCGGCAGCGCCCTCGGCCTGCTCGACGCCGCCCTCGTCTCCCAGGCCCTGGGCCACGCCGCCACGCCGGCGCCCTTCCTGGGCAGCGCCGTGATGGCCCCCACCGCGCTCGGCGCCGTGGGCGGAGCCGAGGCCGAGGGCTGGCTCGCCGGGATCGCGACCGGCGACCTGGTGATGGGGGTGGCCGCCACGGAGCTCTTCTCCGTGCGCGAGAACGCCGGCGTGCGGGTGAAGGACGGCAAGCTCGAGGGCAAGGCCATGATGGCGCTCGACGCCTTCGGGGCGGACCTCGTGCTGGTGGCCGTCGACGCCTCCACCCTCGCCGTGGTGAAGGGCGACGCCGCCGGCCTCGGCGCCACGCGCCTGCTCACCATCGACGCCACCCGCTGCACCGCGGAGCTGGTCCTCGACGGCGTCCCCGCCGAGGCCGTCTACGAGGACGCCGGCGAGGCCTGCGCGCGCATGCTCGATGCCGGCCGCATCGCACTGGCCGCCGACGTGCTCGGCGCCTGCGAGTCCATGGTGGAGCAGGCCGTCGCCTACGCGAAGCAGCGCAAGCAGTTCAACCGCGTGATCGGCTCCTTCCAGGCCGTGAAGCACCTGTGCGCCGAGATGATCGCCGAGGTCGAGCCCGCCCGGTCGCTCGTCTGGTACGCCGCCCACGCCTTCGACGCCCTGCCCGACGAGGCCCCCGAGATGGCCTGCCACGCCCTCGCCCACCTCTCGGAGATCGGCCGCGAGATCGCCAGCGTCGCCACCCAGGTCCACGGCGGCATCGGCTGGACCGACGAGCAGAACCTGCACTTCTGGTACAAGCGCATCGGCAACGCGCGGCACCTGCTCGGCGGGCCGGAGCTGCTGCGGGACCGGGCGGCGCGGCTGCAGGGGCTCGCGGCGGCCTCCTAGACCTCGCGCGGTGAAGCCGGGAAAGAACCGCGCAGGTTTGCGCGGGTCGCCGGCCGGGTGCCTCGAAGCGTCGTCCGACCTCCCGGAAGAGCGAGCTCCGGAAGCGTGAGGCTGCTCGACGGCGACGTGCCCCGAGGGGGTCGCCCGCGCGTCGTGACCGGGATCGTGGCGCGGGGGGTCCGCGAGAGAACGCGGTGTGAACCATTTCATAGCTAGCAGACCGTCCATGGGGCTACATGGAGGTCGGCGAGGAGATCCGGCGATGACCGAGGAGATCAGCGAAGTCAAGCGGAGGCACTCCGCGCGGCTCCGGTCCCTCCCCAACGTGGTCGGCCTGGGCGTCCACCCGGGACGCAAGACCCTCATCGTGTACGTCTCGCGCAAGGTCCCGCTCGCCGACCTTGCCGAAGACGAACGGATCCCTCCGGAGCTCGACGGAGTGTCCGTCGAGGTCGAAGTGATGGCTCCGCTCCGGAGACAGGACATCGGGAGAAGCGAGAATGACGGCTAGGAAGAAGTCGACCCGGAAGAAGACGACCCGCCGGAAGACGGCTCGAACCGGTGGCGCCGGGACCGGAGGCGGGAAGTCGTCGGGCATGGGCGCCTGCGCAACGGCGAAGCAGCGCTGGTGCCAACGTGAACTCGGGCGTTTCCAGCGCGACCGAAACTTTCTCGGCGTCGGCCTGGGCTACAAGGAGAAGGACGGCGCACTCCTGAAGTCGACCCCCGCGGTGAAGTTCTACGTGCGTCGGAAGAAGGCTCTCGGGGAGCTCAAGAGCGACGAGGTCCTCAGGATCAGCGGCGCCACGACGGACGTGGTGGAGATGGCCGCGCTCCGCGCGAGGGGGTCGTTCACGCAGCGCGTGCGGCCCGGTGTCGGCGGAAGCAGCGGCTGCACGGTGGTCCCTGGGCTCAACTACACGGGGACCCTGGGGCTGGGCATGCGCGGCTACGGCGCCCTCTCGGATCGCACCTTCGTGCTCAGCAACAACCACGTTCTGGCGAACGAGAACCGGTCGAGCATCGGCGATGCGGTGATCCAGCCGGGCTCGCTCGACGGCGGGAACGAGAACAGCGACCGAATCGGACACCTCTACGACTACGTGCCGCTTCGCTTCGAGGATCCGAGCAGCAGCAACCCGCCTCCGGTGAACCGGGTCGATGCCGCCTGCGCCGAGATCGAGCGCTTCGGGAGCTTCAGCCGGGAGATCTTCTGGGTCGGCTATCCCAAGGGCTGGCGCCGTCGGCAGAGCGTGATGGACGCGGTGGCCCGCGGTGAGGATCTGGTCCAGAAGACCGGGCGGACCACGGGCTACACGAGAGGCCAGATCAACGCCGTCGATTTCGACGGCTGGGTCGGATACGACACCGGGGATGCCTGGTTCGAGGACCAGCTCCTCATCACGCCCGGCGACTTCTCGGACTCGGGCGATTCGGGCTCGTGCATCCTCGACACCGACGAGAACATCGTCGGGCTGCTGTTTGCCGGAGGCGCTACGCACACCATCGCCAACTTCATCGAAGACGTCTGGAACCTGCTGCCACCGATCGACTTCTCGGACCTACCCGAAGCGTGACGACGAACCTGCGCATCGCGACCTTCAACCTGGAGAACCTGGACGACAGGCCGGGGGATCGGCCCACGCTGACGGAGCGCATCCAGGTGATGCGCCCGCAGCTCGAGCGGCTCCGAGCCGACGTGCTGTGCTTGCAGGAGGTGCACGGCCAAGAGACCGTCGGGCAGCCTCGGGACGTACTCGCGCTGCGGACCCTGCTGCAGGGGACGCGCTACGAGACGTACCAGCTGATGCACACGCGGACGGGGAACGACGAAGCCTACGACCGCCGAAACCTCGTCGTCGTCAGCCGCTTCCCGATCGCCACCCGCCAGCAGCTGCGACACGATCTCGTGCCGCGTCCACAGTATCGGCCGGTGACCGCCATCCCGCCCGACACGACGCCCAACGACATCTCCTGGGAGCGACCGATCTTCTACGTGACCCTGGACCTGGCCTCCGCCGGAACCCTTCACCTGATCAACCTGCACCTGAAGTCGAAGCTACCCAGCAACATCGAAGGCCAGAAGCTCGATCGCTTCACCTGGCGTACAGCCTCGGGGTGGGCCGAAGGCAGCTTCCTGGCGTCCATGCGGCGCGTCGGCCAGGCACTCGAGGTTCGCGTCCTGATCGACCAGATCTTCGACGCGGATCCGGAGGCGAGGATCGCGGTCTGCGGGGACTTCAATGCGACCGCCGACTCGGTACCGGTCCTGGCGATCACGGGGCCGGTGGAGGAGAACGGGAATCCAGCGCTCGGCCCCCGGGTGATGGTTCCCTGCGAGAACACCATCCCCGAGCCGTCCCGCTACTCGCTGATCCACCACGGAAAGGGCGAGATGCTCGACCACGTGATCGCGTCCCGCTTCCTGCTCGCCCACTACCGGGGCGCGGAGGTCCACAACGAGGTGCTCCCCGACGAGTCTGGCGCGTTCCGGACCGACACCAAGTTCCCGGAGTCGGACCACGCGCCGGTGGTGGCGGAGTTCGTCCTGCCCTGAACGCTGGACACCCGGGCCGGCCTCCTACGCGGGGCCGTCGAGCCGCTCCTTCAGCCGCTCGAGCCCGGCCAGCACGTCGCGCAGGTCCGCGAAGGGCTCGAAGGCGAGCCCGCGCCGATCGAGCTCCTCGGCCAGGGTGTCCTTGGCGAACACCACGTCGGCGGCGATCGAGGCGCACAGGTCCGAGACGCGGCCGTTGCCGACGTGCACCACCACGGCGCCGGGGCAGCTGTCGCGGAAGGCGCGGATGCGGGCGCGCTTGCAGACGCCGGTGCCGCAGTCGCAGTCCGGGTCCGGCGCGCCGGCCGCGATCCGCCACTTGCCGTCCTCGTACCAGAGGCGGTTGGCGTCGTAGGCGAAGCGCACCCCGTGGAGCTCCTGGAGGCGGTCGAGGTTGCGGTCGAAGCCGTCGGAGAGCACCCGGAAGGGCACACCCTGCTTCTCGCACCAGGCCACCAGGTCGCCCGCGCCGGGCGAGAGCTCGACGGTCTGGAGGAAGCGCTCCAGCTCCGCCTCCGGGAGCGGGAGGCCGTCGAGGAGCTCCATGTTGTACGCCCAGGCGGTGAGCTCGCCGCGGGAGAGCCGCTCCCAGAGCGCGCTGCGGCGCTCCGACGCGTAGCGCTTCGCCAGGGTGGAGCCCACGTCCTGCACCGCGAAGGTGCCGTCGAAGTCGCAGAACACCGCGAAGGCGGGCGGCGGCCCGAGGCGCAGCAGGGCGCTGGCGTGGGGCTCGAGCCGGGCCTGCACCTCGTCGCCCCGGGCCGGAGCCGCGCTGGTGCCGAGCAGCGGAGCGGGCGAGGCGAGGGAGCGCCCTTCGAGGGGCACGCTCCGCTCGCGCGGCTCGTCCGAGTCGTTCAGCACCGAGAGCAGCGCACCGCTTGCCGTCGCCGCGCGCAGCACCGGCGCGATCTCCTCGGCGAGCAGGCCCGGCGCGCGCGCCGTGCCGACGGGACCCGCGGCGTCCACCTCGCGGGCCAGCTCCAGGGTCTCGCGCACGAGGGTGCGGCCTTCCCCGGTCAAGCCCGGGACGTCGTCCGAGAACACCAGCATCCCGCCGGTGGCCGCGATGCCGGCGGCGAGGCTGCGCGCCTCGGCGGCGGAGAGCCGGGTGTCGCGGCTGCGGGCCATCAGGCAGTCGGGGTCGTTGAGCCAGAGCCGGCGGTGCATCCAGGCCCGGTTCACCACGTTGCGCAGCGCGTTGCGGGTGGAGGGAACCGTGGGCTCGATGCCGGGGATGGCGGCGCCGGGGTCGACGTGCCAGTGGGGCGCCACGTCGGGGCCGATCCGCATGCCGTCCACCCGCCCGACCGCGGCGCCGAGGGGGCAGCCGCAGCCCAGCAGGAAGGCGTCGTCGCCGGCGCCGGCGCGGATGGCCTCGAGGCCGAGGCGCAGCCGGCGGGCGCGGCTCACGCCCGGGTCGGAAGCGCGCGCCTGGGCGGCGACGGTCCACAGGAAGTCGAGCTTCTGGTAGTGGAAGCCCAGACCGGCGAGGCCCGCGAAGACGCGCATCAGGTGGGTGCGGACCTCCTCGCGCGAGGTGTCGAGCACGAAGACCGAGGCGTCGGGCGTCCACGTCGGGTGGAGCAGGCCGCGCTGGAGCTCGTCGCCGCGGCGCAGCAGCCAGTCGCGGTGCTCGGCGAAGACGCGGCTCTCGGGCACCACGCAGAAGGGTGCCGTCCACAGGCCGGGCCGGAAGCCGGCGTCGCGGATCGCCGCGGCCAGGGGCGCCAGGCCGCGCGGGAACTTCTCGTTGGTCTCGAGCCAGTCGCCGATGGCGCGCTGGTAGCCGTCGTCGAGCTGCACCACGTCGATGGGGATCTCGTCGCGCAGGGCGGCCAGGGCGTCGAGGTTGCGCAGCAGGTCGTCCTCGGTGACGTCGTGGAAGAAGTGGTACCAGGTGCACCAGCCGGCCTGGAAGGGGCTCGCCGTGCGCGCGCCGGCCTCACGGCCGTGCTCCTCGGCGTGGCGCTCGAGGAGCCGGCTCGCGTCGCGGCCGAGGGCGACGCGCACCGGGTCGAGGGCACGCTCCTCGCCCGGCGCGAGGTCCACCTCGACGCGCAGCTCCACCTCGACGAGGACGTCCTCGCCCTCGCGGCGCAGCCACACCACGCCGGTGCACTCGCCGCGCTCGAGCACGCCGGCCAGGCAGCAGCGGCCCGAGGGCGCCACGCCCACCACCGACACGAGGTCCGACTCGTGCCAGCCCGCGCGCTCCTCGGGCGGACGGCCGAGCCCGTGGTGGAAGCCGCGCAGCCAGTCACCCGACGGAAAGCCGGGCTCGCCGGCGTCGTCGAGGGCGCGGGAGCCCGTGAAGGACCAGGACTGCCAGCCGTGGCGCAGGAAGCGCAGACCGCCCCCGGAGGCGGCGGCGGGCCAGCGCAGGCCGAGGATCACGGACTCGAGGTGCGCGGGCGCGTCGCCGGCGTTGCGAACGCTCGCGTCCACCCGGGCGGCGTCGCCCTCGGCGTCGATCCCGAGCCCCACCGAGAACGGGCCGAGGGGCTGGCGCCCGGCCGCGAGGCGCCCCTCCTCGCGCTGCGCGCGGGCGACGGCGCCGTCCTCCCAGCGGGGCGCGTCGGCCGCGGCCCAGCGCAGGGAGAGGCCCAGGGCTTCGAGCCGGCCGGCGCTCTCGTGGCGGGCGAGCGCCGCGGTGCGCGCGCTGGCTCGGGTCATGGGCGCGGAGTATAACGGCAAGGGAGGCGGCGGCGGATGGCTTCGAACGACTCGGGGCTCGCCCACTGGATCGGGACGCGACTCGCGTCGGGGGGGCCGCTCGTCCTCGACGGCGCCACGGGAACCGAGCTCGAGGCCCTCGGCATCCGCGCCACCCTGCCCCTCTGGTCCGCCCACGCGCTGCTCGAGGCGCCCCAGTCGGTCCTCCAGGTGCACCGCGCCTACGTCGAGGCCGGCGCCGACCTCCTGACCGCGAACACCTTCCGCACCCAGCGCCGCACCCTCGCGCGCGGCGGCCACGGCGAGCGGGCCGGGGACCTCACCGGCTTCGCGCTCGACCTCGCGCGCCGCGCCCTCGCGGGGGTGGAGCGGCCCGTGGCGGTGCTGGGCTCGGCGCCGCCCCTCGAGGACTGCTACCGGCCCGACCTCGTGCCCGACGACACCGACCTCGCCCGCGAGCACGGCGAGCACGCCGCGAACCTGGTGGCGGCGGGCGCCGACGCGATCCTGGCCGAGACCCACCACACGGTTCGCGAGGCGGTGGCGGTGGCGCGCGCCGCCCACGAGGCCGGCGCCGCGCTCTGGGTGAGCTTCGTGTGCGACGCGTCGGGGCGCCTGCTCTCGGGCGAGCCCCTCGCGGCGGGCCTCGCCGCGGTGGCGCCCTTCGAGCCCATGGCGGTGGGGGTGAACTGCGTGGCGCCGAGCGCCGTGCCGGCCTGCCTCCCGGAGCTGCGCGCCGCAGGTCGGCCGTTCTTCGTCTATGCGAACCTCGGCGCGCCCGACGCCGAGGGGCGCTTCGTGGTCGCGCGCGAGACCTCGCCCGAGGGCTTCGCGGAGCACGCGCTGCGCTGGTGCGAGGCCGGCGCGCGCTGCGTGGGCGGCTGCTGCGGCACCACGGCGGACCACGTCGCCTGCATCGCCGACGCGATGGCGCAGGGAGCCGGCAGCCCCGGGTGACGAAGCGCGCGCATGCCGGGTGTGGAGACGCAATTTGTGTCACCCGCACCCGGCGGGCTGCCGCGGAGCTGCCGCTTCCTGCGCCGGAAGCAGTGAACTTTCCCAAGGAATCCGGGGTCTTGGGTTGGCGGGGGTGCATCCCCACGGTAGTGGCACGGCGCTTGCTACCTCCATGGCTCGCGCGTCGCAGCGCATCTTTGGCGCCCGGCCCGGCTACCCCTCCCCTCGCGTTCGCGCGCGAGGAGCCGGACCGGGCGCTTCTTTTTCCTGCGCCTATGTTCCGCGGCGATGCCGGCCCGGCTCCCGCCGCTGCTTCCCGAGCCGAGGCGCGCCGAGCGCCGCACCGGGCGCTTCGCGCTGCGCGACGAGCTGCCCGTCGTGCTGCGTCCCGACGCCGGCGAGGCCGGCCTGGCCTCGGCGCGCGCGCTGAAGCGCGCCGTCGAGGCGCGCTGCGGGGTGCGCCTGGCCATCGAGGCCCACGCGCGCTGCGACGACCTCGGCCCGCGCATCGAGCTCGCCAGTGCGGCGGCGCGCGGCGAGGGCTACCGCCTGGAGGTGGCGCCCGAGCGCGTGACGCTGCGCGGCGCCGGGCCCGCGGGCCTCCGCTACGGGGTCGAGACCCTCGGCCAGCTCGTCGAGCGCGGCGGCCGCATCCCCGCCTGCGCGATCGACGACCAGCCCGGGCTCCCGAACCGCGGCCTCATGCTCGACGTCTCCCGCGGCAAGGTGCCGAGCGTGGCCTCGGTGCGCGAGATCCTCGACCTGTGCGTGCGCCTCAAGCTCAACGTGCTGATGCTCTACACCGAGCACACCTTCCGCTTCCGGCGCCACCCGGAGATCGGCGAGGGCTCCTCGCCCTTCACCGCCGAGGAGCTCCAGGAGCTCGACGCCGACGCCGTGGAGCGCCACGTCGACCTGGTGCCCTGCCTCCAGTCCCTGGGCCACATGGAGCGGATCCTGTCCCTGCCGCGCTACCGCGGGCTCGACGAGAGCGGACGTGGCTGGACCCTCTCGCCCGCGGACCCGGGTAGCTACGCGCTGCTGGGCGACCTCTACGACGAGTACCTGCCGAACTTCCGCTCGGCGCGCTTCAACGCCAACTGCGACGAGCCCTGGGACCTCGGCCGCGGGCGCTCGGAGCCCCGCGCGAAGGCGATCGGGCGCGGGCGCCTGTTCCTCGACCACGTGCGCAAGGTCGCCGACCTGGCCCGGCGGCACGGCAAGGGCACGCTGATCTGGGGCGACGTCGTGCACGAGCACCCGGACGTCGTCGACCGGATCCCGCGCGAGCTCGTGCTGCTCGACTGGTGGTACGAGGCCGAGGGCGACTTCGAGCGCGTGCGCGTCTTCCGCGACAACGGCCTCGCCTTCTGGGTGTGCCCGGGCACCGCCAGCTGGAACAGCCTGTTCCCGCGCGTCGCCACCGCCGAGGCGAACGTGACGGCCTGGGCCGACGCCGCGCGCCGCTTCGGTGGCGAGGGCCTGCTCTGCACCGACTGGGGAGACGGCGGGCACGCCAACCTCCAGGGGGGCTCGTGGCTCGCCTTCGCCTGGGCGGCCCAGCAGGCCTGGTCCGGCGCCGCCGAGCCCCGCCGCTTCGACCGCGCCTTCGGCAACGTGCTCTTCGGCGTGGCCGACGGCGAGGCCGCGCGCTGCTACCGCGAGCTCGGCGGCTTCCACGACCCGGGCTTCACGGTCCACAACGCCTCGCCCCTCCAGCTGCTCTTCCACGACGACCTCGAGCGCGCCTACTTCGTGCAGGGCACGAAGCCGGCGCTCCTGCGACGTGGGCTGGGCCGGCTCGAGAGCGCTCGCGAGCGCATCCGGGCGGGCGAGGAGTCCTTCGGCCACGACGCGACGACCCACGCCGAGCTCCTGCATGCCGCCGATGCCTCGATCCTCGCGCTCGAGAAGGCGGCGGCCGCCCACGACTGGCTCGCCTGGCGCAGGCGACCGGCCCGCCTCGACGCCCGCGGCCGGCGCCGGCTCGCGCGCCGCCTCGCCGCCCTCGCGAAGGAGCAGACCACCCTGCTGCGCCGGCTGCGCCGGCTGTGGCTCGCGCGGGCGCGCCCCTCGAACTTCGAGATCGCGAAGCGCCGCGTCGACGTCTCGATCCGCAGCCTGCGCGCCGCGGCCCGCGCCCTCGAGCGCAACGCCCCCCCGCCCCCGCCCGAGCCGCCCGAGGGCTTCGACCCGGGCTCGGTGGTGAAGGCGATCCGGGCGAGCCTGGGAGAGGCGCGCGGCTAGCTACCGCCCCCGCGGCTCCTCCACGTGCACCAGCACCAGCAGCAGCGCGGCCGCCTGGAACGCGATGGCGACCCAGAACACCGAGGTCGGGGCCACGGCGGCGTAGAGCAGGCCGCCGAGCAGCAGGCCTCCCGCGCCCAGAAGCTCCGAGGCGCTGTTCGCCACGGCGATGCGCATGGGCAGGTCCTCGCGGCTGCCGAACTCGAGCACCAGGTTCTGGGCGCCGAGCATGAAGCCGCCCATGCCGGCGCCCAGACCGATCATCACCACGACCAGGCCGGCGAAGCTGGCCGAGCTCATCAGCAGCACCGCCGACAGGATCCACAGGCACAGCGAGATCACGAACACCGAGCGGAAGCCGCGGCGGTCGGCGAGCACGCCCCACAGCAGGTTCGTGGTGCTCTGGGAGAGCACGAAGGCCAGGGTCAGGTCGCCGAGCTCGGCGCCGCCGATCTCGACGCGGCTCTTCGCAAAGAGCACGTAGAACGGCACCGACATCCGGCCCATGGTGCCGAGCGCCCGGGCCAGGAAGTAGAAGGTGAAGCCCCGGTCGCTGCGAAGCAGCGCGGGGAGCTGGCGCAGCCGGGCGCCCAGGGGCGAGCGCTCCATCACCTGGGGCGACTCGGGCTCGCGCACCACGAGCAGGGTGGCGAGCCCCGTCGCGGTGAGCGCGAAGGCGATCAGGAAGGTGGCCGCGTAGCCGTTGCCGAGGGCGCCGGCGTCCACCAGCCGCCCGCCCACCGAGGCGGCGGCCGCGGCCACCACGCCGCCCACGGCGTTGCGGGTGCCCATGAGCACGCCGCGGCGCTCCACGGGGATCAGCTTGGCGACCAGGAAGTTGAAGGTGACTCCCTGCATGCCCAGGAACAGGCCGAACAGGCCCAGGAACACGCACACCGCGACCAGGTTGGCGCGGTCGGCGAGGAACAGGCCGGCCAGGCCGAGGCCCAGCACCTGGATCCGCATGGCCCCGCCCACGCCGAGCAGCACGGGCAGCACGCGCCGGCGGTGCTCGATGATGGTCGCGCCCACCACCGGCGAGAGGAACATGCCGAGGGACTGGAGCGCGCGCGCCAGGCCCACCACGAGGGCGGAGCCCGAGAGCATCTCCACGTAGGCGGGCACGAAGGTGGGGGCGTGGAGCAGCCGGAAGCCGGTCTGGCCCAGCATGCCGTGCACCACGAAGGCGCCGTAGTTGCGGGGCAGGCGTCGGCGGGCCTCGGCCTGGAAGCGCGCCTCGGCGCCGGGGCCGGCCTCGGGCGCCGTGGCGTCACGGTCCAACGGGATCGGTCCCGGGCGGGTGGCGGCGCGAGACCACCACCCGCGCCGCGGCGTCGTCGCCGGCCAGCACCCTGCGCGCGATCCCCGCCAGGTACACGGAGCCCGTCGCGCACAGCAGGTCGCCCTCGGCGAGTCCCTCGCGCGCGGCGCGCAGGGCGAGGTGAGGGTTGGGAACCACCCGGGGCTCGACGCCGGGCGCCGCGGCGCGCAGGGCGCGCGCAACGGCCTCGGGCTCGAGGGAGCGCACGGGCTCTGCCCGGGTGATCGTCACCGCGGCCGTGGCGCTGCGGAAGTGCGGTGCGAGGGCGGCGCAGATGGCCTCGAGGTCCTTGCCCGCCGAGACCGAGAGCACGAGGTGGGCGCGGGCGCCGGCCGCCCGGGGCAGCTCCTCCAGGGCGGCGGCGAGGGCGCGCGCCGAGGCCGCGGTGTGGGCGGCGTCCACGACGATCCACGGGCTGCGCGCCAGCAGCTCGACCCGGCCCGGGAGCCGGGCCGCCGCGAGGCCGTCGGCCAGGCTCGCGGCGAGGCGCGCGTCCGGGACCACGCCCAGCCGGCGCACGCAGGCCAGCGCGAGGGCCGCGTTGCCGGCCTGGTGGGCACCCAGCAGCGGGAGTGCGGCCCGCGCCGCGAAGGGGCCGTCACGCAGGTCGAGGAGCAGGCCCTCGGCGCCGCGGTCCTCGACCTCGACGCCGAAGTCCTCGCCGAGCCAGGTGAGCGGCGCACCCACCTCGGCGGCGCGGGCGCGCACCACGGCGGCCGCCTCCTCGGGCAGGGCGCCCGCCACGGCCGGCACGCCGGGCTTCAGGATGCCCGCCTTCTCCGACGCGATGGCGGCGAGGGTGTCGCCGAGCACCTCGGTGTGCTCGAGCTCGATGGCGGTGATGCAGCAGACCGCGGGCGTGCAGGCGTTGGTGGAGTCGAGGCGCCCGCCGAGCCCGACCTCGAGGATCGCCACGTCGACGCCGGCGTCGGCGAACAGCAGCAGCGCCGCGGCCGTGGTGGCGTCGAAGAAGGTGGGCACGGTCTCGGGAGGACCGGCGCGCAGCGCCTCCACGGCGGGCCGCAACCGCTCCACCGCGTCGGCGAGGCGCCCGCCCTCGACCTCCTTCCCGCCGATCCGGAACCGCTCGGTCCAGCGCTCCAGGTGGGGCGAGGTGAAGGTCGCCGCCCGCACGCCCGCCGCCCCGAGCAGCGCCTCGGCGAGCAGCGCCACGGACCCCTTCCCCTTCGACCCGGCGACGTGCAGCACCCGCAGCCCGGCCTCGGGGCTCCCGAGCCGCCCGAGCAACGCCCGGATCGGCGCGAGGGACAGCCGGCTCCGCGGAAGCGACCGCACCTTCTCGAGGTCGATCAGCCCCTCGAGCCAGCGCCCCGCATCCGTGACGTTCGCGATCACGCGACTCATCGAGAAAGACTACCCCGCAAGCCCGGCCGGCCTCCGGCCGGCTGGGCGCGCAGCGCGGCCCGCCTTCGGCGGGCGGCGCGAAGCTCACAAAAAGAGACGAGGCGGCCCGCAGACCGCCTCGTCAATCCCTGTGCGGGGATGAATTGCCGTCCGGCGCCTAGTGGACGAGGTAGCGCTTCCACTTCCGGTACGACTTCACCGCGGTGCTCGTGCCCTGCACGGCGGGGAAGTAGTACTTGACCGCGTGGCCGCAGGTCTCGCAGATCTTGTAGCAGAACTTGAACCCCTCGACCTCGCGCACGGAGCCGACCATCACACGGTTCTCGTCGGTGCAGCAGTCCGACTGCTGCGACGGCGAGATGATCCGCTTCGGGTAGTCGTTCCGCGGCTTCTCGGAGTCCGTGTAGCGGATGATGTTCCGCATCGGGCGGCGCGCCTTGTCGTCGGCGTTCTGCTTGCGGATGTTGCTTCCGATTCGTCTCAACGCTCTCTCCTCGCGTTCGCTTCCGTGCCCGTTTCCGGCATGCCCGTCGAGAACAGGGCGCGCAGAAGTCCAGTGTGGTCCTCGAAGTCCGTCTCGCAGGGGGGCCCGTCGGCGTGGCTCAGGTGGTTGGCGCCGGGGTCCCGTGCGAGACGCAACAGGGTGGAGCTGCGGGTGCCGTAGCCGCCGGCATGGACGCAGGGCGGCGAGAGTGCGCCCCCCGGTCCGTGGTGGCTGCGGCAGAGGTCGGCGAGGCCCGGGAGCCAGCGCCCGGGCTCGAGGCTGGCCACGGCCTCGGCGCGCTCGAGCAGGCTCGCGACCTTCGGATCGCGGCGGTCGTCGGGATCGGCGTTGCCGATCACGTGGACGCCGGGCCCGAGGTCGGTGACGGCGGGCTTGTCCTCGTAGACGACCACGAAGGCGTCGCGGGCGTCCGCGACGAAGCAGTTGAAGGGGTTGAAGGCCCGGGCCGGCGCGCGCTCGAGCTCGCGGACCGCCTCGAGGGCGCTGCCCCGGGCGAGGGCCTCGGAGACGAGGTGGCCCCGGGAGCGGCGCCCGTCGTCCCGGACGGCCGGGCGGTTGGTGACACCCGCGAAGACGCCGGCCTCGTTCACCCCGAGCCAGGTCCCGCCGGCCCGCAGGTCCCGGGGCGCCAGGGAGGCCCGGTCGCCGGACCGGCGCAGCGCGAACCCCTCGGACGGGCGGTCCAGGTACTCGTCCCGGTTGGCGGCCACCAGGAGCGGCGCCCCGGCCTCACAGCCGTGCAGGGCGATCAGGGTGCACATAGGGGCGCCGGAGGCGCGGATCGGGGCATCCGCGCGAAGAATCGAAGGACTCGCGGGCTTGACACGGGGATCAAAACCTAACAGACCCTCCCCCGGGGGTCAAGGCCTGCGAGGCGGTGTTTGGAAACGGGCCGAAAGGCGGGCCGAGGCAGGGCGGGAACGGGTCGGAGAGGGGTGCCGGGGCAGGGCCCCGGGGGCCGGTCAGGAGCGGCCGGTTCGCACCAGGCGCAGCGAGGGCGCCTCGGCGTCCTCGAGGGGCTCGTCGTCGGTGATCTTCCAGCCCTTGGCCGCGCGCAGGCGGTTGGCCTTGCGGCGGGCGGCCTGGGGATCCATCTCGAGCCCGTAGCGGCCGAACACGCCCTCGAGCTGCTCGTAGTTCTGCTCGAGGGTGCGCCGCACCGACTCGAAGCCGTGGCGGATCGCCTCGGCCCGGCGCCAGAACGCCAGGGGGTTGATGCCGAAGAAGTCGGCGTCCTGCTCCCGCGGCTCCAGCAGCACGATGTCGCCCTTGAAGCGCTCGTCCGCCAGGTAGCGCTGGATGCCCAGCTTGAGGCGGGAGTGGAGCAGGGTCCGGAAGACCTGGTTGAGCACGACCTTGAGGCCGCGGTCCGAGAGGTAGCGCCCCGCCGCGAAGTAGGAGGAGCCGCCGCCCTCGTCGTCGATGCGGTTCAGGAACGGCCGGAAGGGGTTGTAGCAGATGATCAGGTCCGCCCCCTTCTCGATCGCGATGTCGATGTTGGCGGTGTGGCGGATGCCGCCGTCCACGTAGTCGACGCCGTTGATGCGCGGCGGGCGGTAGAAGATGGGCAGGGCCGTGGAGGCCTGCATGGCCCTGCTGATGGTGAGCTCGTTGTTCTCGTCGGCGCCGAAGACCACGCGCTCGGCCGTGTCGAGGTCGCAGGCGGTCACGTAGAGCTTGCGGCCGCGCTTGCGCTCGAAGGCCCGGAAGTCGTTGGGCATCCGGATGCGCTCGAGGTTCCGGCCCATCCAGCGCTCGAGCCCTTCGTTGTTGAAGAAGCCCGTCGGGATGTGGTTGGTGAGCGCCGGGACCTCGCGCGACGGCGAGACGTGGCTGATGAACTCCATCGCGACGATCTCGGCGTTCGTGTAGCTGGGCTCCCGCAGGAAGTCGCGCGCCGAGGGCCCGAGGGCCTCGGGAAGCCGCGGCACGCCCTTGGCGAACTCGTAGGCGACCTCGGGCAGGTAGGTGAAGAGGTCGTAGGCGAACTTCGCGGGGCGCTCGATGAAGCCGCGCAGGTTCGGGTAGTAGAAATCCAGCGGGCGCAGCTGCTCGAAGCGACCGCTGGTGCCCTCGAGCACCTTGAGCATCTCGTGGGGCGTGATGCCCGCGGCCAGGGAGATGGCGAGGATCGAGCCCGCCGAGAGGCCGACGTAGATGTCAAGGTCGGTCACCTTCCGCCCGACGAGGAAGTCGTCGAGTGCCTTCAGCCCCCCGACCTTGAATGCGCCGCCGGAGACGGCCCCCCCGGCGAGGACCAGGGCGACCTTCGGCTTGCGCCGCGGGCGCGCTCCCTGGCTCTTCCGAATGAGGGTCAGTCCCACTGCATCCCACCCGCGTGAACGAGCATCCGACCGGCGGTCATGCAACCGGTAGCGGCGGCCCGGTGGGACTTCCTGAAGCCTTCCGGCGGGAGGGGCTCTCGATGGCCTGGCGACCGGGAGGTCACCGGGCGCGCGCGGCAGGACCTCCAATGCATCGCGTCAACATAACTCGCTTCCGGGGTGCCGTCGATCGGCACACCCCCCGCGGGACGAACCCCGGCGAATGCAGGCCCGGTCGCAACGAGGCGCGATTCCACAGGGATTCGGCGCGCCTCGGATCGGTGCTGCCTCGCGACTGCATGCAAATGGGCGCTGAACGGACGGTCTTGGCGCAGCGCGTCGTCCACCACCGGGGTGAAGGGCCCCTGGCCTTGCGTGTGGTACAAACAAGAGGTTGGAGGAAAGCGCCGTGACCCGACTGCCCTGCGCCCACCTCCCGGTCCGCCGCGCTCCGGGAGTCCGCTGGCGTGACCTCCCGGTGCTGGGACTCCTCCTCCTCGGCCTCTCGGTGGGATGCGCGAGCTCCGGTGGCCCCGTGGCCGGCGCCGATCCCGCCGACCCGAACCTCGATCCCACCGCCAACGTCCCCAACGGCCCGACGGCGGGCCAGCGTGCCCAGAGCGCGATGGAAGGCATGCTGATGGGCGCCATCATCGGCGGCCAGGCGGGCCCCATCGGCGCCGCCGTGGGAGCCGGCGCGCTCGCGATCTACAGCGCCATCACCGGCGAGGTGCCCTTCTCGGGCGCGCCGGGCGGCGGCGGCGGCGGCGTGGGCTCGCCGCGGGACGAGTCCCGGCGCGAGGCCGAGATGGAGCGCCAGATCGAGGACGAGATGGCGCGGCAGGACTCCCTCGAGAGCGAGATCGAGGACGAGCTGCGGCGGCAGGAGGAGCTGCTGCGACAGATCGAGCGCGACGAGACCCTGCGCGAGGTCGAGAACAGCGCGCCCGTCCCCGAGACCACCGAGGCGCTGGCCCGGGTGGATCCGCGCGAGGCGCCGCGCGCGCCTCGCGACCGCGAGCTGCCCGCCGCGATCTTCGACGAGGAGCGCCGCACGATCCCGAAGGGCGAGTGGGGAAACCGCAAGAAGCTCAAGGTGACCGCCCGCTCCCTCGACGCGGACCGCGACGGCAACCCCGAGCAGGTCCGCTACCACGACGTCGCCACCGGCGCCATGCTTCGCAAGGAAGAGGACCGCGACTACGACGGCAGCATCGACTCCTGGACCACCTACGACAGCGGCCTGGTCTCCGAGGTGGTGCGGGACAACGACGGCGACGGCTCGGCGGACGAGTGGCAGAGCTACGGCGGCGACGGCGTGATGGCGAGCCGCGAGGTGGACCGCGACTCCGACGGCACCCGCGACGCCTTCTACCGCTTCGAGAAGGGCTCCCTCGTGGAGGAGCGCCACGACCTCGACTCCAACGGCACCATCGACCGCGTGCTCCACTACGAGGACCGCCGGCTCGTCCGCGCCGAGGAGGACCGCGACAAGAACGGCCGCGTCGACACGTGGACCGCCTACAAGACCCGCGGCGACAAGGAGCTGGTGGACCGCATCGAGAAGGACACCACCGGCGACGGGAAGCGCGACACCTTCGAGACCTACGAGGTCGTCCAGGGGAAGGTGGCGCTGAAGACTCGTGACGAGGACAAGAACGCCGACGGGGTGATCGACGTGAAGTCGGTCTACGAGAACGGCAAGCTCAAGCAGCGCGAGATCGCCGATCCGGCGATGGTTCCTCTCTAGGGCTCTCTCTTCAGCTTCGATTCGTGACGTGGGCACGCGGAGGGGGCGGGTGTGGCCTGCTCCGAATGGCTCGCGCGGGCGATCCGGGGCGGGTCACCGGGACGCGGCCTTGCTCGTCCTGCAGCCGGCGCCGCCCTGCGTGGGCGCTCCGCTCTAGCTCTCCGCATTCCACACCCGCCCCCTCCGCGGCGCGAACGTGGGTCGGCTGGAGTCGGTGCGGGCTTCGGAGGGCCTCGTCGCGCCCCTTCTGGGTGGGTGGGTGGGGGGAGGCGGTCGGGGCGCGGGGGTGAGGGTGGGGTGGGGGTCATTCCTCGATGGCTTCGAGGGTCATCTCCTTGCGTTGCTCTTCGCGGAAGGCTTCGATGCGGTCGGCCTCCCGCTTCAGCAGGAGCTCCTTGGTGACGCGGCGGAGGCGCTCGAGCTCGCGGAGCTTCTCGCGGTCGGAGAGGCCCTCCTCGGCGAACTGGAAGTCGAACTCGACGGAGGAGCGCGTGCCGTCGCTGGCCAGGGCGCTCACGCGCACGCGGTTCTCGCCCTCGCGCACGGGAACGTAGCCGTAGAAGCTGCCGTCGGGGTTGAGGCGGACGTCGGTGGAGAAGTCGCCGGTGGAGAGGTTGGTGAAGACCACGTCCTCGATGTTGGCGAAGCTGATGCCCTGGAGCAGCACCACGATGTCGCCCGGGTTCTGCACCGGCGTGTAGGTGCCGAGGGTCACCCGCGCCAGCTCGGTGACCGCCTTCGGGTACTGGAGCGCACCGGCGCCGAGCGCGTAGGTGTTGATGGTGATGCCCGCGGTCTGGGCCAGCCGCGCGGCGCGCACGGCGGCCTCCACGTCGCCCGGATCGGAGACCGAGCCCTTGTCCACGGGGAAGGTGGGCGTGCCGTCGCTCAGGAACAGGATCACCTTCCGGGCGTCCGGCCGCGGAGCGCTGACGGCCCCGTTCAGCGCGGCGAGCTCGCGGATGCCGAGGCGGATGCCGGCCGCGTAGTTGGTGGCGCCCCGGGCGCCGCGGGCCAGCACGGCCACCAGGCCCCGGCGCACCTCGTCGAAGTCCTCGGTGAGCGGGACCTCGAGCCAGGCGTCGGACTGGTCGAGCCGCTTGCGCAGGCCCGTCACCGGGTCCATCTCGCCCGCGAAGGTCACCACGCCCACCCGCACCCGGCGCCCGTCGAGGCTGTCGAGCAACGCGCGCGCGGCGTTGATCTCGGCGTGGAGGATGCTGTCGTCGGGGTCCGTCGAGAGCACGTCGGGCGGGAAGGCGCCCGGCGGCAGCAGCTCGTGGCGCGGGTTCACCCCGACCACGCCGTCGCGGTCGATGTCGACCCCGCTCGCCGCCCGGGTCGACTGGGACACGTCGATCGCCAGCATCACGTCGAAGCGCGTGGGCCCCGTCGCCTCGGCGGCGGCGGAGCCCTCGATGCGGGCCTGGTGGACGCGCTCCGCCACCCGGGCCCCGGGCGCCGGCGAGTCGATCAGGATGCGGACGGAGCTCGGAGCGCCGGTCTCACCGCTCGCCGCGAGCGAGACCGGCGCGAGGAGCACCGCGACGGCGCCGTGCCGCGCCGCCCGGCCGAGCCACGAGCGCGCCATCTAGTACCGGGAGCCCCCCTGCTCCGAGGCGCGCTCCCGCAGGGTGTCGTTGGGCCGCAGCTCGATCTCGACGCGGCGGTTCTGCTGGCGGCCCGCGGCCGTCGCGTTGCTGGCGACGGGCAGGGACTCGCCGAAGCCGAAGGAGCGCACGCGGTGGGCCGCCACGCCCTCGGCCAGCAGGAAGTCGCGCACGTTGTCGGCACGCTGCTCCGAGAGATTCTGGTTGAGCTGCTCCGAGCCCACCGAGTCCGTGTGGCCCTTCACGAGCACGTCGGTCTCCGGGTAGCTGACCAGCGTACGGGCCAGGCTGCGCAGGCGCTCGTAGCCGCCGGGAGCGAGGGTCGCGGAGCCGCTCGAGTAGAGCATGTCGCCCGGGAAGGCCACCATGAGGGCGTCGCCGCGGCGCTCGACGTTGGCGTCGGGGATCGCGTCGATCTCGGCGGCCTGCTTGTCCAGGTAGTTGCCGATCAGGCCGCCGGAGAGGCCGCCCACCGCGGCGCCGATCAGTGCGCCGCGCCCGGACTTGTCGTCGATGGCGGCGCCGGCCGCGGCGCCGGCCAGGGTGCCGAGAATCGCACCCTGGGTGGTCTTCTTGTCCAGCACCGTGCCGGTGTTGGTCGCGCAGCCGGCTCCGGCGACGGCCACGGCGAGGGCCAGGCCGGCGATCCGTCGCGCGCGCGGCGCCTTGCGAGTCGTTTCGAGCATCATGGGAGCTTGCCTCCTCGGTTTCCCGCCAGTGCGGGGATTGGGGTTCGACGCGGTCCGGAGGATCGGATTCGACGGCTCCTAGGGAGAGGCCGACTCCTCGTCCCCTCCCTCGGTGGCCTTGACCGGCAACTGGGATGCAGCCTCGGGGGCCGGCGATTCTTCCTGCGGCGCGTCCGTCGGTTGCGGCGCATCCTGCGCCTCGGGCTCGGTGGCCGGCGCCTCCTCGGCTTCCCCGGACGCGCTCTCGGCGGCCTCGGACGGCGCCGCCTCCTCCGGCGCGGGCTCGCTGGCCGCCTGGGCCGTCTCCTCGGCGGTCTCCTCGGCCCGGGCCGTCTCGGGGGTGGCCTCTTCGGCGGCCTCCTCCACCTCCTCTGCGGCATCCTCCGCCGGCTCGGTGGGCTGCGGGTCTTCGATGACGGCCGGGCGCCGGACGAAGCGGTCGATCTTGGCGAGGGTGGCGGTGATGTCGCGCAGCGCCGCCTCGGAGGTGCGCCCCACCGCTTCGAGGCTCTCGGCGGAGCAGTGCTCGAGGTCGTCCTGCTCGGTGTGGCTGAGCGTGCCCGGGGACTCGTCGCCCCCGTAGTGGTCGTCGGTGATCAGCACCGCGCGCCGCACGCCGCCGCGCTGGAAGGCGAGGTGGCCGCCCAGGGGAGACTCGAAGCTCGCGTCGCGCGGGAAGGCGTCCGTGTAGCCGAGCCGGCGCGCCGCCTCGAAGAACGCCATGCGGTAGCGACGGTGGGAGCGCAGATCCCGCGCGATGCCGAGCTCGGCGTCGGCCACCTGGTTGAAGTAGACGGCGACGCGCACCTGGTCGATGCGACCCGCCTCGTCGAGCTCGTTCACCAGCAGCCGGCTGCCCATGAAGCCGAGCCCCGGGTCGAGGTCCGCGCGATGGGGCGCCTCGCGCTCGAGGAACACCAGCCAGGTCGTGTAGGGAAGCGGGTCGGCGGCCAGCACCCGGGCCAGCTCGAGCAGCAGCGCGGCCCCGGAGGCGCCGTCGTTCGCGCCCACGAAGGGGGTGTCGCCCAGGTCCTGGGAGTCGTAGGGGGCCGCGAGCACGATCAGGTCCGTGGACGAGCCCGGCACCACGGCGCGCAGGTTGTGGAGCGACAGGACCGTCTCGTCGCCGAACTCGGTCTCGTCGGTCTGGTCGACCACCTCGAGGCCCAGCCCCTCGAGCTGCGCCCGCAGATAGACCCGCGCCTGCTCCGAGCCCTCCGTGGAGGGCACCCGGGGCCCGATGGCGACCAGCTGCTCCAGGTGGGCGAAGGCCTGCTGGCCGGAGAAGCCCGTGGGAGGGGGCCCGGGGGGCAGCGCCGGGAGCGGAGCCGGCTCCGCGCAGGCGAGGCCGAGGCCCGCCGCCAGCACCGCCAGCAGGATGGATCGCAGCCGAAGCATCGCCTCTCCAACCGGGTGGGACGTGGGTGGGACGCCGAATCGATCGTCCGAGAGGGCCGCCGCACCCCCCACGCGCGCGCAGCCGAGGAGGGAGGATACGCGACTCTGCAACGATTTCCCGCCCTGGGGGGGCCTCGAAAAGGCCTGACACTTTTCGGCCCCCGACCCCACATACAGAGCGAATGCCCCATCCCTGGCGGGGCTGTTCAAAAGTGGAAGGCAGGGCTCGATTCTCGGGCCCTGCCTTCAACTTTGGACCCGCCGGCTCCCCCCAGGTTCCCTGGTCCCGGGGAGCCCTCCGTGACCCCGGTGATGAGCGCCGCCCTCGAGGGCGTGGAAGGCCTGGCCGTCGAGGTCGAGGTCCGGATCAGCTCCCAGCTGCCGCGTGTGGACGTGGTGGGGCTTCCCGAGGCCGCCGTGCGCGAGAGCGCGGCGCGGGTGCGCGCCGCCATCGGCTCGGCGGGGGAGCCCTTCCCCCAGCGCCGGGTGACGGTGAACCTGGCGCCGGCGGGGGTTCGCAAGAGCGGGCCCGGCCTCGATCTGCCCATCGCGGTGGGGATCCTCGCCGCCGCGGGGCAGCTCGACGCCGAGCGGCTGACGGCGCGTCTGGGCCTGTTCGGCGAGCTGGCCCTGGACGGGCGCCTGCGCCCCGTGCGCGGCGCCCTCGCCCTGGCGCTGGCGCTGCGCGCGGCCGGCTGCCGCCAGCTCGTGGTCCCCGAGAGCAGCGGCCCCGAGGCCGCGCTCGCGCCCGGGCTCGACGTGCGCGCGGCGCGGGACCTCGGCGCCGTGCTCGCGCACCTGCGCGGCGGCGAGCCGCTCGCGAAGGCGCGCGCCGCCCGGCCCGGCGAGCCCGGGCCGGGCCCGGACCTCTGCGAGGTGCGCGGCCAGGAGCGGGCCAAGCGGGCCCTCGCCGTGGCGGCGGCGGGCGGCCACGGGCTGCTGCTCCAGGGACCGCCGGGCGCCGGCAAGACGATGCTCGCGCGGCGGCTGCCCGGCCTGCTGCCTCCCCTCGAGCCCGAGGAGGCCCTCGAGGTGACCCGCATCCACGGCGCGGCAGGGAGGCTCCCCGAGACCGGAGGCCTGGTGGTCGAGCGGCCCTTCCGGGCCCCCCACCACTCGGCCAGTGCGGCGGGGCTCCTGGGCGGCGGCACACCGCCGCGTCCCGGCGAGGTCTCCCTCGCCCACCGCGGCGTGCTGTTCCTCGACGAGCTGGCCGAGTTCGAGCGCCGCTGCCGCGAGGCCCTGCGCCAGGTGCTGGAGGAGCGCTGCATCGTGGTGGCCCGCGCGCGCACCCGCACCGTCTTTCCGGCGAGCTTCCTGCTGGTGGCCGCCGCGAACCCCTGCCCCTGCGGCTGGCGCCTCTCGACCCTGCGCGACTGCCGCTGCGACGACGCCGCCGTGGCGCGCTACGCGGCGCGGCTCTCGGGCCCGCTCCTCGACCGCATCGACCTGCACGTCTCGGTGCCCGCCGTGCCCTGGCGCAAGCTCGACGCGCCGGCGGACGGACCCAGCAGCGCCGAGCTGCGCGAGCGCGTGGCCGCGGTGCGCGCGCGCCAGCGCGCGCGGCTCGCCGGCGCGGGCATCGCGCTCAACGCGGAGATCCCCGCCGGCGCGCTCGACGCGCTGGTGGACGCGACGCCGACGGCACGCGCGCTGCTCGGGCGCGCCGTGGACCGGCTCGGCCTCACCGCGCGCGGCGCGCACCGCGTGCTGCGGGTGGCGCGAACGCTCGCGGACCTGGCGGAGGAGGAGCGCGTCGGCCCCGGCGCCGTCGCCGAGGCGCTCGACTACCGGGGGACGAGCACCCGTCCCCCGGCAGGTGGGTGAGGCCTCGAGCCGACGGCCCGCCACCGGCGCATTCGGGTTGCTCGCCGCCCTACCCATTCGGGTAGCACGCGGAAGTCTCACGTTGGTGTGAACCGGATCACGTCCCCGCGGCACGGCGCGGGTGTAGAGTGGGCGCAGTCCGCTTCCCATTCGGAGGATCCCATGCGAGCGTTCCCGAACCTCTCCACCCTTCTACTCGGCCTCGGGCTCCTGGCTGCTCTCGCGACGCCGTCGCAGGCTGGAACGACGTACTACGTCGAGCCGGCGCCGAATGGCGACGACGCCAACCCGGGCACCCAGCAGCTCCCCTTCGAGACCATCGCCCACGCGAGCTCCGTCGTTCAGCCCGGCGAGACCATCATGATCCTGGGTGGCCCGGGAGTCGTCTACGACGAGCCGATCGTCCCGGTCACCTCGGGAGAGGATCCCACGACCGGAGCCGGACCCATCACCTACGAGGGCCACGGCACCGAGCGACCGCGGATCGTCCGCAACTCGGGCGTTCCCTTCGGAAACGGATACTGCATCCATTTCCAGAGCTGGCGCAAGCTCTCCCACGTCGTGATCCGGAACGTCGAGTGCGACGCCGACGGCGGGTCTCAGCTGATGGACGGCTACGCGGTCCTCCAGGCCACGGAGCACGTCGAGATCCGCGACTCGGTCTTCACCGACGGATCCATCGGGACGGGCATCTTCACGACCACCGACGGAACGGCCCGCTTCAACAAGATCGTCGACAACCTGATCGCACCGACGCCCCCTTTCGGCGCCGGGGGAGTCGACGTGGTCTACGTGAGCGAGGGTGCCACCCAGAACCTGATCGAGGGCAACGACGTCCGCGACGGCGTGCACAGCACGCTGCGCATCGACGGTCCTCGCAACGTGATCCGCGACAACGTCCTGAGCAACCCGGACTGGACCGTCGTCAATTTCAGCTCGAGCACGGCCGCCGAGCGCAACGTCTTCGAGGGGAACGAGATCTACGACAGCGACTTCCGGAGCAGCAACTCCCTGGTCGTGCTCCAGATCTGGTCGCCGCGCAACATCTTCCGGCGCAACCTCGTCTACTCGAACGGTGGAACCGGCCTGAACCTGACGCGATCGCAAGGCGGTGTGGTCGACGACATCCGGAGCAACCACATCTACCACAACGTCTTCCGCGAGAACGGGATCGTGCCCCATCCGGTGATCGGCCATCCGGGCTTCCACCTCCGGGTGAAGAACGGAAACACCCTGGCGGACGGAAACGTGCTGCGAAACAACGTCTTCGAGCTGAACCACAAGGACACGGACGTCCAGATCCTGATCGACGGCGCGCAGGCCGAGGTCGGGCACCAGGACACGGTGATCGCCACGAACGTGATCCGGGACACCGGTCCCGACGTTATCGACATCGCGGATCCGCCCGCGAAGTGCGAGGACGACACCGACGCGCCGGTGGGCGCGCATCCGATCGCGACCTGGGAGGCCTGCTTCCCGTCGCTGTTCACGGGCAACACGGGCGCCGACCCGACCTTCGTGAACGCGGCGAACGGGGACTTCCGCCCACTCGGCGGCTCGAGCCCGCTGATCGACGGCGGATCGTTCCTCACCCTGACGACCGCAGCGGGGACCGACACGACCCAGGTGCCCGTCGGGGACGCCGGCTACTTCTTCGACGGCTACGGGATCCCGGGCGTCTCGGGCGACACCATCCAGATCGGCACCGCGACGGCGACCGTCACCGCGGTCGACGACGCGACGAACACGCTCACGCTGGATGCGCCGGTGAGCTTCGGGGCGGGGTATCCGGTCTCCCTGCCCTACGCCGGCCTGGCGCCCGACATCGGCGCAATCGAGTCCACCCAGTGCAACGACGGCATCGACAACGACGGAGACGGCAAGATCGACTTCGATGGCGGACCCGGCGGCGGCACCGCGGACCCCCAGTGCCCCAACGCGATCGACAACCTGGAGGCGAACTCGGGAGGCCCGCCCTGCGGGCTCGGCTTCGAGCTGGCGCTGGCGCTTCCGCTCCTGGCGGCGCTCCGCGGGCGCGGGCGCAGGGGCAAGGACGCGCCCGCGCACTGAGCCGCCCGGGGGGCCGGACCCGGGAGCCAGAAGCGTCCGATTCCAGACACCCTGCGCCCGAAATCCGTCACCTCGCGGCGACGAAGAGCGTCCCCTGGCCCCCGGGGCGCCCCAGAAGCGCATCCTGCGCGCGTTTCGGGGCGCCGGCCGCCCCCGGGGGTGCTGGCACGCATCATGCTTCCTCCGGTGGGTGGGAGGCCCGATCAAGCATGAGCACCGCAGTCTCGGCCGCTCGGATTCCCCAACCGCTCCAGCTCCTCCAGGGGGGCGCCGGAGACCCGACCGTGGAGACGACGCTCCTCGAGCTCGTCCGCGCGATCAGCGAGGTGACCGACGACGACCAGGAGGTCGTCGCCACCATCTCCCACCTTCTCCGCTCCGGTCGCGTGCGGCTGGTGGGGAACTTCCGCTCGCAGGTCTTCTGAGCCGCGCGCCCGTCCCGGGCGCGCTCGCAGGCTTGCTTGACCGCCCTCGGCTCGGGGGGGATCATCGCGCCGGTCCTGGGGGGATCCGCAGCGATGGAAGAGCAGGAGACGTTCGCCTTTGCGGCGGAGGCCGCACGGGCGCCGCGCGGCGGCGGCGGTGCGCGGGGGCGCAAGCCGGCCGGCAAGTCGACGGGCAGGTCGACCGGCAAGTCGACGGGCAAGTCGGGCAAGAAGGCCAAGACGGGTGGTGCGGCCCAGGGTCGCAAGGCCCAGCCCGCCCGGCGCAAGGCCGCCGCCAGGGCCCCGGCCCGCAAGGGCTCCGGCGGCAGCAAGCCCCGCGAGCGCTCGACCGCGGCCGAGCTGGCGCGCAAGCAGCGGGACATCTCGGTCTCGGAGTTCTTCGCCAAGAACCGCCACCTGCTGGGCTTCGACAACCCCAGCAAGGCGCTGCTCACCACCGTGAAGGAGGGCGTCGACAACGCCCTCGACGCCTGCGAGGAGGCGGGCATCGTCCCGACCATCCGGGTCGGGATCCACCAGCTCGACGAGACGCGCTTCCGCGTCTCCATCGAGGACAACGGCCCGGGCATCGTGCGCGCCCAGGTGCCGAAGATCTTCGGCCGCCTGCTCTACGGCTCGAAGTTCCACCGCCTGCGCCAGAGCCGCGGCCAGCAGGGCATCGGCATCAGCGCGGCGGGCATGTACGGCCTGCTCACCACGGGCAAGCCGGTCGTCATCACCACCCGCACGGGCAAGAAGCACAAGGCCCACCACTTCGAGCTGGTGATCGACACCAAGAGCAACGAGCCGCGGGTGAAGCGCGACGACGAGGTGCAGTGGGACGTGGAGCACGGCACCCGGGTCGAGATCGAGATGGAGGGCGCCTACCGCGGCGGGCAGCACTCGGTGGACGCCTACATCCGCCAGATCTCCCTCGCGAACCCCCACGCCGAGATCACCTTCGTGCCGCCCAGGCCCGACGAGAAGGGGGCGGAGCACCTCTACCCGCGCGTCACCGAGGAGCTGCCGCCGGAGACCGACGAGATCGCGCCGCACCCCTACGGCGTGGAGCTCGGGGTGCTGATGCAGATGTTCCGGGACACGAAGTCGCGCAACCTGAAGGGCTGCCTCCAGGGCGACTTCTCGCGGGTGTCGGCGCGCATCGCCGAGGAGATCTGCCAGCGCGCCAAGCTGCCCTCGAAGCGGCGCCCGAGCGAGGTGACCCGCGACGAGGCGGAGCGGATCCACAAGGCGATCCAGGCCACCAAGATCATGGCGCCGCCCACGGACTGCATCGCGCCCATCGGCGAGGAGCTGATCGAGCAGGCCCTGCACTCCGAGGTGGAGGCGGACTTCTACGCCTCGGCGACCCGGCGGCCCAACGTCTACCGCGGCAACCCCTTCCTGATCGAGGTGGGGCTCGCCTACGGCGGCAACCTGGGGGCCGAGGATCCGATCACCGTGTACCGCTTCGCCAACCGCGTGCCGCTCCAGTACCAGCAGGGCGGCTGCGCGATCACCAAGGCGGTGACGGCGACGGACTGGAAGGCCTACCAGCTCCAGCAGCCCCGCGGCGCCCTGCCCGTGGGCCCGATGCTGCTGATGGTCCACATCGCGAGCGTGTGGGTGCCCTTCACCTCCGAGAGCAAGGAGGCCATCGCCCACTACCCGGAGATCATCAAGGAGATCCGGCTGGGCCTGCAGGAGTGCGGGCGCCGGGTCGCGACCCACATCCGCAAGCAGAAGCGCGCGGCCGACGAGGCCAAGAAGCGCGCCTACATCGAGAAGTACATCCCCCAGGTGGCGATCGGGCTGCAGAACATCCTGGGGTTCGACGACAAGGAGCGCGACAAGGTGGTGGCGAACCTCCAGGACGTGCTCGAGCGCAGCCGGAGGATGTAGCGGATGGCCGCCCGGAAGAAGACGACGAAGAAGACGGCCCGGAAGGCCCGGAGCACCTCCGGAGGCACGAAGGCGCGCGGCGCCACCGCGAAGAAGGCCGCCGGGCTGGCCCAGGACGTCCAGGCCCGCAACGAGAAGCTGAACGCCGTCACCGTGGACCGGATCGAGAAGGCGGCGGGCGGCGTCCACGGCTTCATCAACAAGAAGAAGAAGCCGGACCTCGCCTTCCCGGTGCGCTCGCTCAAGAACGTCTCCTACTCGGACAAGAAGGGCTACTTCGAGATCGGGCGGCAGAAGAAGATCCGCACCCTCACGGTGAACACGGTCAAGAGCTTCGCCCAGACGCTGCGCATGATGGGCCTGTCGAAGGAGCTGGTGGAGACCAACGACTTCGCCACCAAGCGGGACGCCTACTACCAGAGCAAGAACTGGGAGGACGCGAAGTTCGACGAGCAGAGCGAGTCGGACACGGTGATGGACGACATCGAGGCGCTCTTCTCCGTGGACGGCGTCTCCCGGGAGCAGCTGCGCTTCATTCCCGACGAGCACGGGGGCGCCGTGGCGGGCCGGCTCGTGGTGCTCGACCCGGACCGCGAGACCGGCGAGGTGGAGCGCATCGACTGCACGCGCTTCGGCTCCGGCGCCTACTCGATCCCCTCCACGGTGGAGCACCTCTCCTTCGAGACCGACGCCAAGTTCATCCTGGCCATCGAGACCGGCGGCGTCTTCCAGCGCCTCCAGAGCCACAAGTTCTGGCAGACCTCGGACTGCATCCTGGTCTCCATGGCGGGCGTGCCGACCCGGGCCACGCGGCGCTTCATCCGCAAGCTCTCCGACGAGTGCCGGATCCCCGTCTACGCCTTCGTGGACTGCGACCCCTACGGGATCTCGAACATCTACCGCACCCTCAAGGTGGGCTCGGGCAACGCCGCGCACCTGTCCCAGTTCTTCTGCGTCCCCCAGGCCCGCTACCTGGGCGTGACGCCCCAGGACATCCGCGACTACGAGCTTCCCACCCACCCGCTCCTGGACGTGGACGTGAAGCGCGCCAAGGACGCCCTCAAGAACGACCCCTTCTTCAAGAGCCACAAGCCCTGGCAGAAGGCCATCAACGACCTGCTCGAGATGGGCGTGCGGGCCGAGCAGCAGGCGCTCGCCAAGTGGGGGCTCAACTACGTGATCGAGGAGTACCTGCCCCAGAAGCTCGCCCAGCCGGCGCGCTTCCTGCCCTGAGCCCGCGCCGGCCGCGCACCTCCCCAGGAGCGCTCGCGCCCCCGCGCCCACGGGGGCCCCCGGCCCCCGGTCACACCGCCGCCCGCCTCCGCACCATCTCGATTGGAGCCCGCCCGCTGGCGCGTCGCCAGCCCGAGGCTCCGAGGAGAGGGCCCCGTCTCCGCCCCCCGGCCGCTGCGGAGCGCCGCTGCTAGGATCCCGCCCCCATGAAGGGAATCCTGCTCGCCGGAGGCTCGGGGACGCGGCTCTACCCCGCGACGCGCGGGGTGAGCAAGCAGCTGCTCCCCGTCTACGACAAGCCCCTCGTCTACTACCCGCTGGCGACCCTGATGCTCGCCGGGATCCGCGAGATCCTGGTGATCACGACGCCCCACGACGCACCGGGCTTCCGCGAGCTGCTCGGCGACGGCTCCCACATCGGCCTCGAGGTCCGCTACGCCGAGCAGCCGCGGCCCGAGGGGATCGCCCAGGCGTTCCTGATCGGCCGCGAGTTCATCGCCGGCGATCCCGTTGCGCTGGCCCTGGGCGACAACGTGTTCTTCGGCGAGGGCCTGCCCGGCACCCTGCGCCGCGCGGCGGCCCGCACCGACGGCGCCACGGTGTTCGGCTACTGGGTGTCGGACCCGGAGCGCTACGGCGTGGTCGAGTTCGACGCCGACGGGCGCGCCATCGGCATCGCCGAGAAGCCCGAGAAGCCGCGCTCCCACTACGCGGTGACGGGGCTCTACTTCTACGACTCCCAGGTGGTGGAGATCGCCGCGGGGCTCGAGCCCTCGGACCGCGGCGAGCTCGAGATCACCGACGTGAACCTCGCCTACCTGCGCGAGGGCGCGCTGCGCGTGGAGCGCCTCGGGCGCGGCGTGGCCTGGCTCGACACCGGCACCCACGAGTCCCTGCTCCAGGCCGGCAACTTCATCCAGGCGGTTCAGCAGCGCCAGGGGCTGATGATCTCCTGCGTCGAGGAGATCGCGTTCCGCATGGGCTGGATCGGCCGCGAGGACCTGCTGCGGCTGGCCCGGGGCATGGAGAAGAACGCCTACGGCGAGTACCTCGCCCTGCTCGCCCGCGAGGCCGTCTGAGCCGTGGAGTTCCGCCGCCTCGAGATCCCCGACGTGATCCTGGTGGTGCCCGACGTGCACCGCGACGACCGCGGATTCTTCCTGGAGACCTGGCACAGCCACAAGTACGCCGAGGCGGGGATCGACGCGGAGTTCGTCCAGGACAACCAGTCGCGCTCGGGGCGCGACACCCTGCGCGGCCTCCACGCCCAGCTCGAGCATCCCCAGGGCAAGCTGCTGCGGGTGGTGGACGGCGAGGTGTTCGACGTGGCCGTGGACATCCGTCCCGAGTCGCCCACCTTCGGCCGCTGGGTCGCCGCCACCCTCTCGGCCGAGAACTTCCAACAGCTCTGGATCCCGCCGGGCTGCGCCCACGGCTTCTGCGTGCTCTCGGAGCACGCCGACGTCGAGTACAAGTGCAGCGGCTCGGTCTACCGGCCCGGCGACGAGATCGCGATCCGCTGGAACGACCCGGCCATCGGGATCGACTGGCCCTGCGAGAACCCGAAGCTCTCCCCCCGCGACGCCGAGGCGCCGCTCCTCGCGGAGCTGACCCCGCGCCTGCGCGAGGCCGCGCGGGGATGAGGAGGACGTCCATGGCTCGAAGCCGGATCCGCGCGGCCCTGCTCGCCGGCCTGGCGGGCGCGCTGGTCGGGACGACGCCGGCGGCCGCGTTCGACTGGAACGCCGTGGCCGACGAGCGCGTGCCCCGCATCATGACCCTCGACCAGGACGCGAGCGAGCGCTGGACCAAGCTGTGGATCGCCGTGGTGGACGGCCAGGGCTACATCCGCACGGGTCGCTCGCGCTGGTTCCGCAACATCCAGCGCAACCCCAACGTGAAGCTCGAGATCGGCGGCGCCGTGCACCCCATGCGGATCGAGCACGTGGACGACGACGCCCTGCGCCGGCGGGTCTCCGGCACCATGCGCGAGAAGTACGGCTGGCAGGACGTGCTGATTCATCCCTTCGGAGGCCCGGGCGCCAACATCATGCGCCTGGTGCCGCGCTAGGAGGCTGCCGTGGATCTGGCCGGAAAGGCCGCCCTGGTGACGGGCGGGGGAACGGGAGTGGGGCGAGCCACGGCGCTGGCCCTCGCCGAGCGCGGCTGCTCGGTGGTGGTGAACTACAGCCGGTCGCAGGAGGCCGCCGAGGCCACCGCCGAGGAGGTGCGCAAGAAGGGGGTCGCGGGGCTGGCGGTCCGGGCCGACGTGGCCGAGGACGCGGACTGCCGCGCCCTGGTGGAGCGCAGCGTCGCCGAGCTCGGCCGCCTCGACGTGCTGGTGAACAACGCCGGCACCACCACCTTCGCGGCCCATGCCGAGCTCGAGAAGATCACGGACGGGGACTGGGAGCGGATTCTCGGAGTGAACCTCAAGGGGCCCTTCCAGTGCGCCCGCGCCGCCAAGGACGCGCTGACCGCCGACGGCGGCGGCGAGATCGTGAACGTGTCGAGCGTGGCCGGCGTGGCCGGGGTCGGAAGCTCGATCCCCTACTGCGCCAGCAAGGCGGGCCTCAACATCCTGACCGTGATCCTGGCCCGGGTGTTCGGCCCGGCGGTGCGCGTGAACGCCGTGGCGCCGGGCTTCATCACGGGCCGCTGGCTGCGCGAGGGCCTCGGCGAGCCGGTCTACGAGGCGGTGAAGACCGCCATGGAGCAGCGCTCGCCCCTGGGCCGTGTGTGCGACCCGGAGGACGTGCGCGACGCGATCCTGAGCCTGATCGAGGGCTCGGACCTGGTGACCGGCCAGGTGCTGCTGTGCGACGGGGGCATGACGATCGCGGGCTGAGCGCCGCGGGCCGTCAGCAGTCCTCTTCCAGCTCGATCTCGTCGTCGCCCTTGCCCTTCACCACGAGGGGCGCGGCGCAGTAGGCGCAGAACACCTCCTCGCCCTGCCTCTCGTCGCCGGTCATGGGCACGTCGGCGTTGCAGATGGGGCAGCTCACGTCGGGCATGGGGGATTTCTCGGCGGGCTCCGCACGGGGCTTGAGGCGCCGCGGATCCCGCCTGGATCGGGCGTCGGATCCGGTACCCTGCCGCGGTCTACGCCGAGGAGGTGCCGCTGATCCCCACCTTCGACGAGCTCGCCGCGCTGCTCTTCTGCGTGGTCGCGGCGGGCGGCCTGGGGCGGCTGGCGCTCGGCCGCGGACGCCGCGCCCTCGCCCTCGCCGTCGGCGCACTGGGGGCGGGGCTCGGGGCCGCGCTGCTGCTGGCGCTCGCCACGGGGCCCGGGCTGGTGCTGGCGTCGCCGGCGGACGCCGGCCTGGCCGCCGGCCTGGGAGCGGCGCTCGCCGGGCTGGGACGCTCCGGCGGCTCCCGGCGCGGAGCCGGTCTCGGGACCCTCGGCCCCGCCGGCCTGGGTGCGGGCTCCCGGGTGGTGGCGTCGGAGCGCTGGTGAGCGCGCGCACCTCGCGGCGCATCGATCCCGCCGAGCGCCTCGCCCTCGAGCGGGCCGTGGTCGAGGCGCGGGAGCAGTCCGGTGCGGAGATCCGCGTGGCGGTGGTGGGGGCGTGCGACGACTACGACGGCTGGCGCTGGCGCCTCGGCGTCTGGCTCGCCGCCCTCGCGCTGCTCGGGCTCGGCGCCTTCGCGGCGCCGCTCCCCCTCGCCGCCTACCTCGGCGCCCAGGGGCTCGCCCTCGCACTCGGCCTCGCCCTGGCGCGCACCGGCCCCGTGCTGCGCACCCTCGTGCCCCCCGCCGACCTCGAGGCCCGGGCGCGGGACCGCGCCGATCGCATCTTCGCCGCGCAGCGCGACGCCGAGGGCGGGGTGCTGGTCTTCGTCGCGCTCCTCGAGCGCCGCGTGCTGGTGCTCGCCGGCGAGGCCGCGCGCCGCAGCCTGGCGCCCGGGCGCCACTGGCCCGAGCTCGTCGCGCCGGTGCGCGAGGGCCTCGCCCGCGACGACGTGCCGGGGGGGCTGCGGGCCGCCCTCGCCGAGTGCGCCGAGCTGCTGCCGCCGGGGCCCTCGGCCCCGGCCGCTCCCGGACCGCCACGGCTGGTGGTGCTCGAGGACGGCCCGGCGCTGGAGGGCTGAGCCCGCCCGAGACCGGGGCGCCCCTTTTTCGCTTGACCCGTTACTGAACCGGCGGTAGAAGTGGTCGGACCACTGCGAGGCCCGAGGAGACCCGGCCGCTGAGCACCGCCGCGCCCCGTCACGACGCCATCGCCGACCACCTGCGCGGTGAGATCCTGCGCGGCACCTACCGGCCCGGCGAGCGGCTGCCCGCGGAGCGCGACCTCGCGGGTCGCCTCGGCGCCAACCGCGGATCGGTGCGCGAGGCCCTGCGCAAGCTCGAGCAGCAGGGCCTGGTGGCGATCCGCCACGGCGGCGGCGCCACGGTGCGTGGCGCCGAGCACGCGAGCCTCGACGTGGTGCGCCACATGGTCTTCGTGGACGGCCGGCTGGATCGCGGCCTCCTCGAGCAGCTCCTCGACGTGCACGAGCTGCTCGTCGCGGGCGCGACCCGCCTCGCCGTGGAGCGCGCCGACGAGGACGAGATCACCGCGGCCCGCACCCTGGTGGCGCGCCTCGCCGCCCCCGCCGCGAGCGACGACGCCTTCATCGACGGTGCCGCCGAGCTGCTCGACCTGATCGCCCGCGCCAGCCGCAACCTCGTGCTGCGCCTGGCCCGCAACGCGGTGAACCCGCTGTTCGAGCCGCGCTTCCGCGAGGTGCGCAAGCGGCTGCGGCCGCCCAGCGAGCTGCTGGCGCCGGTGACGCGCCGGCTCGACCGCGCCATCGGGGCGCGCGACGCCGCGGCCGCCGAGGAGGCGGTGCGCGCGCTGCTGCGGATGAACCGCACCCGCGTCCTCGACGCCCTCTCCACGCTCCACGCCGAGCGAGACCCCGAAGAAGCCCACCACGGCGACGCCCCCGGCGCGCCCGCGCCCAGCGACTGACACGGAGGACCGAATGGCCAGCGAGATCCGCAGCGAGCTCCCCTCGAAGCATCCCATCCAGACCGAGGGCGTGAAGTCGGCCATGGAGGCCATCTACAACTGGAACTACGACAGCGAGATCGACCAGCTGCGCACCCTGTACGCCAACGCGCTCGAGCGGCAGTGGGTCGCGATGCGCGACCTCGACTGGGAGCACGAGATCGACCGCGAGGCCTTCTCGCGCACCTTCTCCATGGGCGGCATCCCGATCTCCGAGACCGACTTCTGGAAGGCCCTGCCCCAGGAGACGCGCTGGGAGATCTCGCGGCGCAGCGCCGCCTTCCTGCTCTCGAACTTCCTGCACGGCGAGCAGGGCGCGCTCATGGTGGCGGCCCAGCTCGTCGCGGCCGTGCCCCACATGGACGGCAAGTTCTACGCCTCCACCCAGACCCTGGACGAGGCGCGCCACGTGGAGGCCTTCGCCGCCTACGTGCGCAAGCTCGACGAGGTGCAGCCCATCGCCCCCGGCCTGAAGAAGCTCCTCGACGGCGTGCTCGAGACCGACAGCTGGATGAAGAAGGCGGTGGGGATGCAGGTGGTGACCGAGGGCCTCGCGCTCTTCTCCTTCCGCGACATGCGCAACACCACCGAGGAGCGCCTGCTCGAGAAGCTCCTCACCTACGTCTCCCGGGACGAGGCGCGGCACACCGGCTACGGCATCAAGTACCTGACCGCCGTGGTCCCCACCCTGGACGAGCAGGAGAAGGCCGGCATCGAGGACTTCGCCTTCGAGTCGGCGCGGCTCCTCGTGGACTCCCGGGCCGGCATGTCGTTCCGCCAGACCGCGCTCAAGCTCTGGGAGGCCGCCGGCGTGGACCCCGCCGAGGCCCTGGGTGCCCTCTCCAGGGAGCGCGAGAAGATCCGCGAGTCCCTCGCGCGCACCGGCGGGCGCTTCGGCCCGATCCGGGGCTTCGTGATCCCGACCCTGCGCACCATCGGGCTCTTCAGCGAGCGCATCCAGGGCCACTTCGAGGACATGTTCCGCGCCAACTTCGGCGAGGCCATGGCGGACCTCGAGCGCGACCCCAAGCACGTGCCCGAGGACCTCGAGGCCTGGGTGAACGAGGGCTACGAGACGCTCTAGGGGCGGTCCACGGGATCGAACGCGGCGGCGAAGCCGGGCGTCGCGAGGCGGCGGCCGGCCTCGTCGATCAGCATGCCCTCGAGGCCGGGCCGCTCGGCGAGGCGCGCGATGCCCTCCTCGGCGCCGAGCACGAGGAGCGCCTTGCTCCAGGCCTCGGCCTCGCCCGCCCCGGGCGCCAGGACGGCGGCCTGGAAGGCGCGGCTCAGCGGCTCGCCGTTGCGCGGGTCGATGACGTGGCCGTAGCGACGCCCCTCGATCTCGCTCCACTCGCCGAGGCTGCCCGAGACCGAGAGCGCGCGATCCCGGAGCGTGAGCACGCCCGCGGGTGCGTCGCCGGCGCCGCGCAGCAGGGTGCGCCAGTGCGGAGCGTCGGCGGGGCGCCCGATCGCCACCACGGAGCTGCCGCCGAAGTCGAGGAGCGCGCCGGCGACGCCGCTCCCGCGCAGCCGCCCGGCGACGCGATCCAGCGCCCAGCCCTTGGCGACGCCGTCGAGGTCGAGCGCCATCCCGGCGGGCAGCGCGACCCGGCCGTCGGCGCCCAGGCCGAGCTTCGCGGCCCCCACCGCGGCGCGGGCCGCGTCGGCCTCGGCCGCGGTCGGCAGCCGCCCGCGGCGGCCGGCCTCGCGCCAGAGCGCCACCAGCGCGCCCACGGTGACGTCGAAGCTGCCGCCGGTTTCGCGCGACCAGGTCACGCAGTCCGCGAGGATGCGCGCGAGCTCCGGCGGAACCGCCCGGGAGCCGGAGCCCGCCGCGGCGTTCAGGGTGGAGAGCGCGCTCGCCGCGTCCCAGCGGGTGAGGATGCGCTCGAGCCGGTCCACCTCGGCGAAGAGCGGCTCGAGGTCGGCGCGGGAGACCTCGCCGGCACGGCCCACCAGGGTGATCTCGAGGAGCGTCCCCATGGCCGGGCGGCCGTCGGAGACGCTCACGAGATCGCCGGACGGTGTCGCCGCGCAGGCGCCGGCGACGAGCGCCACGCCGGCGAGGCACGCCCTCACGAGGGCTCGCCGACCGCCGCCTCGGTCTGCCCCCGATAGGCCCGGGCGCTGCCGCCGAAGACCGCCCACAGCGAGATCACCATCAGCGCGCCCAGGCTGCCCTGGAGGAGCAGGAAGCCCGCCACCTTGGTCCAGGCGAACAGCGGGTGCACGAAGCGCACCGCCCAGCCCGAGCCCTCGTCGAGGAGCGCCGAGAAGAAGGGCAACGCGATCAGCCACGCCTTGGTGGAGTTCCGGATGGGGACGAACAGCATCAGGTGGGTGAGGACCAGGAGCAGCATCCCCATGGCGAACAGGTGGAAGTGGGAGACCTCGAGGAGCCCCTGGTAGGTGCGCGGTGAGAGGAACTTCTCCTCGTTGCCCAGGTAGTAGGACACCACCGAGGAGGGGTAGAGGCTCATCTTGTTGAAGTAGAGCAGCGCGTTGGTGAGCCAGAGCCCGCCCACGTAGACCACGTACAGCACGATGATGGTCTGGAGCAGCGTGTTGCGCCGCCACTCGCCGGTGATGACGAAGCGCAACGCCTAGCGGCCCGGGGTCGGCGGCGCGCCGGCGGGCTCCGCCGCCAGGGAGGGATCCTCGCCGTCGCCCTTCAGCATCACCTCCCAGAGCGCGAGGGTGCGTCGCACCGCCGAGGTGACGGCACGCGAGGAGAGCGTCGAGCCGGAGATGCCGTGGATCTTGCCCTGGAGGCGCAGCTCCGGGCCGAGCCGCTCCTGCTCGAACTGCTCGAGCCAGCGGTCCGGGGGCCGGTACTCCTGGGGCTCGTAGAAGGCCAGCAGGCGCAGGCTGCGCACGCGGCCGTCGGGCGTGAGCACCACCATGAACGCCTCGGGCAGCGTGCGCACGGTGTGGATGTCGATGAACGCGTAGCCCATCATCCCGTCTTCGTGGAAGCCGGTGTAGATGGTGACGAGGCGCGTATCGAGGCGGGCCTTGGCGCGCCCCTCGATCGCCTCGGCCTGGGCGTCGTCCAGGACGACGGTGCGCCGGTCTACGCGCGCCGCTCCCGGGAACGCCGCCGCGATCGCCTCCTTGCGGCTCAGGAACACCTCGCCCCCGGCGGCGACGGGCACGCTGCCGA
>JANQFK010000067.1 GCA_028277885.1 Myxococcota bacterium | reverse complement strand
ACGCCGGGTTCGTGCCCATGCGCAAGCCGGGCAAGCTGCCCGCCGCGACCATCGCCCAGGAGTACGAGCTCGAGTACGGGACCGACACCCTCGAGATGCACGCCGACGCGGTCCAGGAGGGCGAGCGGGTGCTGGTGGTGGACGACCTGCTCGCCACGGGCGGCACCGCGGCCGCGGCGCGGGGCCTGGTCGAGCAGGCCGGGGCCGAGCTGGTCGGCCTCGGCTTCATCGTCGAGCTGACCTTCCTGAAGGGCCGCGAGCGCCTCGACGGCTGCCCCGTCGAGTCCCTGATCCGCTACTGAGCCGGGCTCAGCCCTGCCGGCTTACCGGGCTCAGCCCTCCCGGCTTACCGGGCTCAGCCCTCCCGGCTTACCGGGCTCAGCCCTCCCGGCTCACCGGGCTCAGCCCTCGCGGGGCGCCATCACGCGCTGGCCGATCTTGTACTCCACCCACTCGGTGCGGTTCACCGTGAGCCAGGCCATCTGCCGCAGGTACTCGAGCGACTCGGCCGGCATGCACAGGCCCTCGAGCATCGACTTGGTCCACTTCATCTGGTCCGTGTTGAAGTTCGGGTCGAGCTGGCCGCTGGCGAGCACCTGGTCGTAGACCTCGGTGCCCGGGAAGGGCACCAGGGCGAAGATGGCCGCGTGGTTCAGGCCCTGGTCGATGTGGCGCTTGGCCATCATCACGGTGTTGTAGACCTCGTCGATGGTCTCGTCGGGGTAGCCGATGATGTAGTTGCCCGCGACGCTGATGCCGGCGTCGTTGCAGCGCTTGATGAGGTCCTCCATCGGGGTGCTCTCGATGGTCCACTTCGAGGTGGAGTACTGGTCCAGCAGGCGCTGGTTGCCCGACTCGAAGGGCAGGTGGAACCACTTGAAGCCCGCCTCGGCGATCACCTCGAGGAACTCGACGTCGACCACCAGCTTGGTGCCGTCGTTCTTGAGCAGGTGGACGATGTTGACGCCGTTCACGTCGGCCAGCTTGAGGCCCATCTTGCCGGCCTCCTTGAAGAGACGCATGGCGCGCTTCTTCTTGGCCAGCAGGCTGTCGTCCTCGAAGAACACGTACTCGGCGCCCAGGTCCCGCAGGGTCTGGAGCTCCTCCAGGGTGCGCTCCACGGACTTGAGCCGGAACTTCCCGATCCCGCCGGTCTCGCCGTCGGGATCCTCCTTCGAGATGTGGCAGTACTTGCAGTGGAAGGGGCAGCCCCGGGTGCTCTGGAGCGACGCGTACTGGATGCGCTCGCCGCGCTCGAACTCGCCGCCGTGGGGCCGGGAGATGTGCCAGTACTTGTCGAGGGGCAGCAGGTCCCAGGCCGGGAAGGGCAGCTCGTCCAGGTGGTTGATCACCCGGCCCGGTCCGGTCACGATCTCCTTGCCGTCCTCCAGGTAGGCGATGCCGCGCACGTCGCGCAGCTCCTTCTTGCCGCGGATCGCGTCGGCCAGCTCGAGCACGGTGAGCTCGGCCTCGCCCGTCATGATGATGTCGGCGCCGGCGCGGTAGAAGCGGTCGCGCAGGTTCCGCGCGTTCACGCCGCCCGCGATCACCAGCTTGTTCGGGTCGAAGTCCTTCACCATGCCGATCAGCTCGAACACCATGCTGGTCTGGGTGGTGAAGATCGAGGAGATCCCGATGACGTCGGCGTCCGCGATCTCCTGCTCGATGCGCTCGCGGGACATGCCGCAGCGGATCAGGCCCGAGGGGAGCTGCGTGGTGGTGAAGAAGGTGTCCTGGACGTCGTCCCGCTCGTTGCCCACGGAGACGTCCACGATCCGCACGTCGTAGTGGGCCCGGCGCAGGGCGCCCGCCACGTAGGGGAGGCTGAGGGAGCCGTCGGGCTTCGCCATCTCCTCGGGACCGAACTGGAGCGGCGAGTACATCAGCAGGAAGCGGGGCGTATCGATCCGCAGCGACTTCAGGGGACTCATGCGGCTGTTTCCTTTCGGTCTTCTGACTCTACGAGGTGCCGTTTCGTCGCCGCCGGTGACGATCCGGCCAGGTTCTGCCGGTTCCCGAGGCGATCCACGGCCTTCCCGGCGGCCTTCTTGCCGCTCAGGATGGCCTGGTCGCTCCAGAAGTAGGTCCACAGGCCGTACCGGCCCGCGGGGATCACGTCCGCGCTCTTGAGCCAGCCGTGGATGGTGTCGAGGGCCCGGGCTCGCGCGTGGTCGTAGAGGCAGTAGCCCCAGCGGACGTCGTGGGTCGCGGTGGCCACGATGGGATCGTCGGCGCCCAGGGCGCCCACCCGGATCAGGTCGTCCACCACGCGGTCCACGATGCCGGCCCGATCCACGGGCGCGGCCTCGGAGTAGGCCACCTCGGCCGAGATCGAGGAGGTGCCGGGGGGGGCCACGGCCGGGCTGAAGTTGTGGGGGTAGCTCAGGCGGAAGAAGGCCACGTCCGCCTCGGGGAAGTGCATCCAGTGCGAGTCCGAGAGCTCCGGGCGGCCGATCCCCAGGTTGACGACGAAGATGCTGTTGGTGCGCAGCCGCCCGGCCGCCTCGCGCACCTCGGCCGGGGCGTCCACGGCGATGCGCACCAGCTCGGGGAGCGGGATGGTGCTGACCAGCACCTCGTAGTCCGCGGACCCGCCGTTCTCGAACTCGACGCGCCGTCGCTTCGTGTCGAGGCGCACGGCGCGGTGGTCCGGACGCACGTCCACGCGGTCGGCGAAGGCCTGGGCGACGGCGCCGTAGCCACCGGGGTTGGCGGGATAGCGGAAGGTGGCGTTGGTGCCGATGGCGGTCTGCTTCGACCACAGCGCGCCACGCAGCACCTGGAGCAGCTCCGGCCGCGGCACCCGGTTGCCCATCCAGGTGTGGGTGAGCTCGCGGGGATGCACGCCCCAGAACTTCACGCTGTAGGGGATCAGGAAGACGTCGCCGAAGCCGCGCCCGAGGTTCTTGTAGATCCAGCCCTCGTAGTCCTCGGGCTCCGGGTGGACGTCCCGGCGCAGGAAGTCCCAGACGCAGCGGGCGCGCACGCCGAGGGGCAGGCCCGCGGTGTTCACCTGGAACGGGTAGGCGGTGTAGGTGCCGTGGGAGTAGATGAAGGCGCGACGCTCGTGCTCGAGCATCTCGATCCCCAGGCTCGCGAGCAGCTCGAGCACCTCGGTGCTCTGGGTCTGGAGGATGTGGATGCCGCGATCGAAGGTGAAGCCCTCGGTGGTGTCCGAGGCGCCCGCGCCGCCGGGCCGCGCGCTGGCCTCGTAGCAGGGCGCTCCCGAGTGCAGGGAGGCGCTCAGGCCGGCGAGGCCGCCGCCGAGAACGACGAGACCGTCGGTGGTCATCACGCGGCCCCGTGGCGTCGAGCCGGTGCCGGGCCCTGCTGCGATCGCGAGAAGAGCTGCATCGAGTACTCCACGGGTCGGACCGCCCGCGTGGGCGCCACCCCCGTCCGCCGCTCCCGTCTGCCGCTCCCGGTCGTGCGGGGCGCTCCTGGACCCCCCGGAAGCCACCCCGGGAACCACCTGGGCTCTGCGTGGGAGTGCGCCCACGAGCGTCCGGCAGGATAACATGGTTTTGCGCCCGGCTGGGGGTCCGGGCGCCCGCGCCGCGAGGAGACTCCGAGGCGTCCGGGCCAGGCCGGGCCCTCGGCGGTGCGCAGGATCGCCGCAGCGGTGCGCAGGAAGCCGGCAGCGGCCCCCGACGCCGGGGCGCGGCGTGGCGTTCGCGGCACGGACGTGCCGGTCGCGACCCGGACGCTTCCCCGGGCTACTGGGCAGGCGGAGGGGGCGAGAGGTCCATGCGCAGGGCCTCGAACCAGGCCGGCTTCGGCTCGCCCTCGCGGTTGTGGAAGCCGATGTTGTTGAGCCGGAAGAGCACCAGCTCCGGGTCCACCTCGTTGTCGACCAGGAACTGGATCACCGAGGGCGGCAGCAGGGCGATGTCGAAGAAGCTCACGTCGTGGAGCAGCGTCCAGCACACCCAGTCGGGCTGCACCCCGGCGACCAGCTCCGGGAGCTTGCGCACGAAGGTCGCCTGGCCCGCCGGGTCGCTCTGCCCGTCGCTCGGCCAGCCCATCTCGGTGAACAGGATGTTCTCGGTCGGGTACTGCTGCCGCAGCCAGGTGTAGTAGTCGGCGGTGAGCTCGTCCACCGAGGAGATGAGGCCCCGGTCCTTCAGCCAGATGGGGTAGGTGGTGATGGCGACGTAGTCCCGCGGCCCGAGGGCGTCGAGATCGGCGAACTGCTCGAAGCCGCGGAAGATCAGGTAGTGGAGCGACACGCCGACCTGGGTGCTCGGCGACACCTGCTTCACCAGCGCGTAGGCCTCCTGGTAGAGCGTCGTGAAGGCCGCGAACTCCGCGGGGGTGAAGTAGGCGAGGAGGTTCACCTCGGGAGACAGGTTGATGTAGTCGGGGTTCAGCTCGGCGAAGCTGCGCACGTTGTCGAGGAAGAGCGCGCGGACGGCGGGGCTCGCGAAGCTGTCGGGCAGGCCGTTGGGCGTCGTGGGCGTCCCCACGAACTGGCCCTGGATCTGCACCAGGGACTCGAGCCCCAGGGCGTGGATCACGGGCAGGATCTGCCGACGCTCGGCGAGCTCGGCCTGGTTGCGGAAGTTGAAGAAGAACGAGACCAGCCCCGCCACCGTGGACGCCTTCTCGAAGGCCTCGATGACGTCGTCCTCCGAGCTGTTCGGCTCCCGCGCCGGGTTCACCACGATCCCGAACCGCTCCACGTTGCCGAAGGAGATGACGTTGTTGCCCGAGCCGCCGTCCACGGTGCCGTCCTCGGCGTCGGCGCGCAGCACGTCGTCGCCCGGGCCGCCGGCCAGATCGTCGTCGGGCGAGCCGCCGGCCAGGAAGTCGGCGTCGTCGCCGCCCTCGAGGTCGTCGCTGCCCGTGCCGCCGACCAGGGTGTCGAGGCCGGCGCCGCCGTCGAGGCTGTCGCGCCCGAAGCCGCCCTCGAGACCGTCGTGGCCGTCGCCGCCCATCAGCTGGTCCTGGCCCATCTGGCCGAGCAGGATGTCGTTGCCGGCGCCGGCGTCGAGGACGTCGTCGGCGTCACCACCGATCAGGGTGTCGTTGCCCTCGTCCCCGAAGAGCTGGTCCGGGCCCGCCCGGCCCTCCAGGCGGTCGTTGCCGTCGCCACCCCGCAGCACGTCGTTGCCCGCGCCGCCGATCAGCCAGTCCTCGCCCTCGCCGCCGTGGGCCTCCAGCGGAACGTCGGTCTCGTTGCTGGCGTAGTCGTTGCCCCCGCCGCCGTCGAACTCGATCCGGTCGGTGAGTGCGGCGCTGAAGACCTGGCTCGTGACCGTGCCGTTGGCGGTCAGCTCGACCTGCACCAGGAAGCCGCCGATGGAGGTCACCCGGAGCGCGTCGTCGCCGCTCGTCCCGTCGACGACCACCCCGCCGAAGCCGTCGCTGCGGATCGAGCCGGTCTCCGACTGGGCGAACGCGGCGCCGGTGCCGGCAACGAGCGCGACGAGCAGCACGAGCGCCGCGACGACGCACCGACCGGGACCGTCCAGACGACCCCCTGCGGCTCCGGTGAACTGCGCATTCCACATGATCGTCTCACCCGGCTTGCGGCGAATGGGGCATTGTACCGCAAGCGGGCGACGGAATGAGCGACGCCTTGGGGACGAAGCCGGACCCCGAGGGGCCGCCTCCAGCGTGTCCCCGCCCGTGCCCTCGCCCGTGGCCGAGACGGGCTGATGTAGACTGAACGGGTTTCGGCCCGCGCTCGAGGTGCAGCTCCGATGTCCAGGTCCCCGTTTCTCCTCCGGCCGTTCCGCCTCGGCCTCGCCCTCGCCCTGCTGGCCGGCGTGGTCGGGCTCGCGCGCCCGTCCGCGGCGCAGCCGAACCTCGTGGTGGTGATGGCCGACGACCTGAGCCTCGGCGCCTTCCAGGCCGTGGTGGACGCCGGCCTGATGCCGCACCTCGACCAGCACCTGGTCCAGGCCGGCGTGAGCTTCGACGAGTCCTTCGTGACCACGCCGCTCTGCTGCCCCTCCCGCGTCACGTTCCTGACCGGCCAGTACGCCCACAACCACCGCGTGTTCTCCAACCAGAGCGCGGATCCGCTGAAGCCCGGGATCACCTGGCCGGGCTGGTTCCCCGAGGCCGGGCAGCCCGGGCGGAACGCCTCGACGGTGGCCACCTGGCTCGAGTCCGCCGGCTACCGCACGGGCTTCGTGGGCAAGTACCTGAACGGCTACGGCGCCCACGCGCCCGCAGGGGTCGGCGACCCCGCGACCTTCGTGCCCCCGGGCTGGGACGAGTGGTTCGGCCTGGTGGATCCGAGCACCTACCTCGTCTACGGCTACGACCTGAACGAGAACGGCACCGTGGTGAGCTACGGCGACACGCCGGCCGACTACCAGACCGACGTGCTGTCGGGCCACGCGGTGGGCTTCGTGCAGCGCTCCGTCGCCGCGCAGCAGCCCTTCTTCCTGCTCGTGAGCACCCTCGCGCCCCACGTCGAGATCGAGGATCCCCTGGACCTGCTGGTGGGAACGGATCCGCGCGAGGGCTTCGGGCTCCAGATCCGCCCCGCGCCGCGCCACGCCCACTGGATCGACGGCGATCCCGCCAACGGCGAGATCCCCGCCCTCCCCCAGCCGCCGTCCTTCGACGAGGCCGACGTCTCCGACAAGCCCAGCTGCCCGGCACCCCCGCCGCCGGACGAGATCGCCGTCGTGTCCGATCCCTACTGCGCGGGCGACCACCCGCCGCTGCGCCCCGGCGACGTGCCGCTGCTCGAGGGCCAGTGGAAGTCGATGCTGGCCTCGATGCTCGCCGTGGACGACCTGATCGGCGCCGTGGTGGCGGAGCTTCAGACGAGCGGGGTGCTGGGGAACACCGTCCTGCTCTTCACGTCGGACAACGGCTGGTTCTACGGCGAGCACCGCCTGCTCGGCAAGGATCGCCCCTACGAGGAGGCGATCCGGGTGCCCCTGGTGATCCGGGCCCCCGCGGCGCCGGCCGGGACGCGATCGGGCCGGCTGGTGCTGAACAACGACCTCGCCCCCACCCTGGCCGAGCTCGCGGGAGCGACCCCGACCCACACCGCGGACGGCCGCAGCCTGGCCCCGCTGCTCCAGTCGTCTCCGCCCGCCTCCTGGCCCCGGCAGATGTTCCTGGTGGAGAGCTGGTTCCTGCCCAGCCTGTTCCGCTTCGCGCCGCCCACCTTCTTCGCCCTGCGGGCGAAGCGCACCCCGGCCTTCGACTTCCTGTACGTGGCGAACCACAACGATCCGCAGCAGCCCGCCGTGGCGACGGACCACGAGCTCTACGACCTGAGGATCGACCCCTTCCAGCTCCAGAGCCTCACCCTCCCCAAGGCGACCACCGACGCCATCGACAGCTACCTGGTCCGCCTGCGACTCTGTGAGGGCGCGGAGTGCCGGAGCCTCGAGGGGGGCCCCTGACAGCGCGCCCCCCGGGAGCGCACCACCCACCATGCAGCGGGATCCGGAGCCCGAGGCGAGCGACGCCGAGCCGGCTGCGGCCGGCGGCGGGGCGGGCGCGACCGCGCCTGGCGAGGGCACCGGCGGCATCGGCCAGCGCGGGGGCATCACCCTGGTGGGAGCCGTGCTCGGCGGCGTGCTGGTGCTGGCCAACGAGATCTTCGCCGCGCGCTTCCTGGGCGTGGAGACCTACGGCCTCTACGCGCTGGGCATGACCTTCGCGCGCACCGGCGAGGTGATCGCCCTGTTCGGCCTCCACATCGCGGTGCTCCACTTCGTCCCGATCCACCGGAGCGACGGCCGCCTCGACCGCGTGGGCGGCACCATCCTGGGAGCCGCGATCCTCCCGCTGGCCGGGTCCGCGCTCCTGGTCGCCGGCGTCTGGGTGCTGGCGCCGGCCTTCGCCGAGGGCGTGCTGGGGGAGCCCGCGGCGACGCCCTTCCTGCGCGCCTTCGTCCTGGCCATCCCGCTGCTCGCCTCCTGCGAGATCTCCGGCGCGGTCAGCCGCGGCTTCGGGCGCGCCCTGCCCTACGTCCTGGTGCGCAACCTGATCCCGCCCGGGGTCTACGCCGTGGGGATCGCCGCCCTCGCCTGGAGCGGCGCCGACGGCCTGTGGATCGCCGCCGCCTTCGCGGGCGCCCACGGGGTGGCGCTCGGCGTGGGCGCGCTCGCCGTGGCGCGGGTGACGGGCCCGAAGGTCTGGCGCCACCGGCCGCGCCCGGCGTTCCGCACCCTGTCCCGCTACTCCGCGCCGATCTTCGTGAACACGCTGCTGTTCGCGGTGCTGGCCACCACCGACATCGTGATGCTCGGTGGCCTCCAGGGCCCCGAGGAGGTCGGCGTCTACCGCGGCTGCCTCCAGCTGGTGGCCTTCTTCCCGATGGTCATCATCGCCTTCACGGCGGCGGTGTCCCACATCCTCCCGGTGCAGGTGAAGCAGGGGCGCCGGGCGGAGCTCGATCGCACCTACGGCACGGTGACGCGCTGGACCTCCAGCATCGCCATGGCCGGGGTGGTGCTGATCGCGCTCAACCGGGTGGACCTGCTCTCGCTGCTCGGCGAGCGCTTCGAGGCGGGGAGCGTGGCCCTGGGGGTGCTGCTGGGGAGCATGCTGATCCGCAGCTTCGCCGGGACGGGCGCCGTGCTCCTGGTGCTGAGCGGCCGGCAGCGGCTCGAGACCTTCAACAGCGCCGTGGGCGTGGGGCTGAACGTGCTGCTCAACCTGTGGCTGATCCCGCGCTACTCGATCGTGGGGGCGGCGGCGGCGACGCTCGGCGCCCACCTCGCGATGAACGCCCTCCGCGTGATCCAGATCCGCCGCTCCCTGGGCATCGAGCCCCTGCGCACGCGCATGCTCGGCCTGCTGGCCGCCGGGACCGCGACCCTGGCCCTGGCCTCGGCCGTGGCCCACGGGCTGGGGCTCGAGGACGGGGGCGGCCTGGCGGGCCTGGCCGTGAGGCTGCCCGCCACCGCCCTGCTGCTGGTGCCCGTGCTGTGGCGGGTCGCGCTCACGGAGGAGGATCGGGAGCTGATCCGCGGCGCCTGGGAGCGCCGACGCGGCGCCGCGGAGGCCCGCTCCTAGGAGGCCGCCCAGGATGGGTCGGCTGCCGCCGCAGAGCGAGCCCGAAGGGCTCGCTCTGCGAGCCGAGCGGCCCCTTCCGGCTGGCGTCGAGGCGGAAGCCGCCCACCCCGGGGCGGCCTCCGGGCGGCTAAGGACGCCGCAGCGTCGGGCCGATGTTGCGCATGCGCGACGGCTTGTCTCCCCCGGGGTCTGGCGCTAGGAATCGAAAGCTCGTCTCGGAGCCGGAGGCGCGCGGAGCACTCCCATGTCGAACGGCGACGGCGCCGACATCAGCCTCGACCAGCTCCGGCGGAGCCTCGCCGTCCTCGCCCGGCAGAAGACCTTCATCGGGGTCTTCTGCCTCTCGGCCTCGCTCACCGCCCTGGCCCTCACCTACGTCGCCTCGGAGAAGTACGAGGCCGCGGCGGCGATCTTCTACCAGCCCCAGGAGGTCAGCCAGGTCCACCTGACGGACTTCCAGTCCTTCGGCGGCGCGGCCCCCGCGCCCCCCTTCAACGTCATCATCGTCACCCTCCGGGACCTGATCCGCAGCGAGGCGATCCTCGAGCCCGTGGTCCTCGAGATCGGGCTCCACCTCGAGGCGGAGCCCGAAGACGGACCCTGGTACGTGTGGCTCTACCGCACCCTGAAGGACTTCGCGCTCGACACCGTGCGCAAGGGCTGGATGCTGGCCAAGCACGGCCGGATCATCGAGGAGGACCCGGTGGCCGCCGCGGTGAAGCGGCTGCGGGCCAACGTGCAGGTGGTGAGCAAGGAGTCCTACGCGTTCGCCATCATCGTGCGCGACAAGGGACCGATCCGCGCGGCCATGACCGTGGACGCCCTGGGCGCGCGGCTCGTGGACTTCCTGCGCCAGCAGGACCGCCAGCCGGGCGAGGACAAGCGCGAGCAGCTGGCCGAGCTCGTGGCCCAGAAGCGCCGCGAGATCGAGCAGTACAGCGGCGCGATCGAGGACCTCCTCGTCACCAACGACATCGCCTCGGTCTCCGTCGAGACCCAGCGCGGCATGGCCCGCTGGTCCGAGCTCGAGGTGGAGCGGGTGAAGCTCGAGAGCCAGCTCAAGGAGAAGCGCCTCGAGCTCGACATCCTGAACCAGAAGCTCGACGAGACCAACGGCGCCTACCTGCGGCCCGACGACTACAAGGAGCTCGCCTCCTCGCGCACCTTCGCCGAGGTGGACCTCGAGGGGCTGGAGGCGCGCTACGACGTGGTGCTGGAATCCACCCGCGAGCTGCGGTCCCGGCTCAACGACCTGCCGGTGCTGCAGACCGAGGTGGATCGCCTGAACGTGAGGCTGGAGGCGGCGAAGCGGGACTTCGTGCTGCTGAGCGACGCCTACCAGGAGGCCCAGGTGCGCGCCACGGACCTGCTGAGCGAGGCCAAGGTGCTCCACAAGGCGACCGTCCCGGCCGTCCCCGTGGCGCCGATCAAGGTGTACCACGTGGGGCTCGCCCTGTTCCTGTCGCTCGCGGTCGGGATCGGGCTGGTCTACCTGCTCTCGTTCTTCGGCGTCGGGCTGCTCTTCACGCCGGAGCCTCCGGAGGGGCAGGCCTCCGGCGCCGAGGCCCGGGCCTAGCCGGCCGACCCGGGAGGGTCGGCCTCCGTCACGCTGCGAAGGGCTCGCTCGGCTAGCCCACCCCGCCCCAACCCGGCCCCGTCCGGTCCCAGACCGTCCCCGACTCGTCCCCAACTCGTCCCCAACTGGAACGGGCCCCTCGATCCCTGCGGGGATCGATGCGCCGTGTCGTGCTCGAGGCCGCCCAAGACCGTTTGGGGGCTTCAAACCGCGCCGGGGTCCGTGTTACGATCCCGCAGGCCCCACCCGGACGGATCGGAGTCCGCCGGTGACGACCCGAGGCTCGGCACCGGCTCCGTGCGGGTGTCGCTTGAGTGCTTCTCGGCTGGCCTGATATGGAACCACCCTGAGCTGACATGAGAGGGCCCGAGCGTGACATCCCACCCCCGCGAGGCCGCTACCCCCGGCGGTCGCCACCCCTCCGAGTTCTCCGCCAAGCCCCTGGGGCGCGTGCTCATCACCGGCGCCGGCGGCATGCTCGGCAACGCCGTCTACCCGTACTTCGTGCGTCGCTCCCAGAAGGTCCTCGCGACGGACCGGGTGGTGAGCGAGCCCTGGATCGAGAAGCTCGACATCCGGGACACGGCCAAGCTGCACAGCGTGTTCTCGGGCTTCCAGCCGGACCTGGTCCTCAACCTGGCCGCCGAGACCGACCTCGAGTACTGCGAGGAGAACCCGGACATCGCGGCGGCGGTGAACGGGGATGCCACCAAGGAGATCGCGTCCCTGGCCGACTCCTTCGGCTGTACGCTGGTCTACATCAGCACCGCCGGGGTGTTCGACGGCAAGAAGGGGCTGGACGCCCTCTACACCGAGCGCGACGAGCCGAACCCGATCATGGTCTACGGCCGCACGAAGTACGACGGCGAGAACCACGTGCGCGGCCTGTGCGAGCGGCACTACGTCGTGCGCGCGGGCTGGATGGTGGGCGGCGGCTCCCGCAAGGACCACAAGTTCGTCTCGCGCATCCTGCAGCAGCTCGCGGACGGCTGGAAGGTGGTCCACGCCGTGAACGACCGCTTCGGCACGCCGACCTACACCCACGACTTCGCCATGAACCTGTTCGCCCTGCTCGACCAGAAGGCCTACGGCACCTACCACATGGTCTGCGAGGGGACCGGCAGCCGGTACGACGTCGCGAAGGAGATCGTGCGGATCTGCGGCAGCGGCGCCGAGGTGAAGCCGGTGGACTCCGACTTCTTCCGCGAGGAGTTCCCGGCTCCGCGGCCGCGCTCGGAGATGCTGTGCAACGAGCGGCTCGGCGAGCTCGACCTGAACCTGATGCGGCCGTGGCGCGACGCGCTGCGCGACTACATCGAGCGGGAGTACGCCGATCTCTGCGCGGGAGCTGCCGGCGCCTGAGGCACGGGCGGTCGGGCGCCGTTCATTCTCGCGGACGCTCCTCTCCCCAGATGGTAAGCTGCGGCCCCTGACGCCGCGCGCCGGCGCCGCAGGGGGTGTGTCATCGTCGGATGCGCCTCGCTCGCGGTCCGGTGGTCGCGGCGCCCGCGGGAGGACCCACGGTGATCGCGGCGATCCTGGCAGCCGGCAAGGGCACGAGGATGAGGCCCTTCAGCACCCGGTATCCGAAGCCGACGCTCCCGGTGTGCAACAAGCCGCTGCTTCAGTACCAGATCGAGATGGTGCGGGAGATCGGCATCACCGAGGTGCTGATCGTGATCGGGCACCTGGGCTACGAGGTGGCGAGCGCCCTCGGCGACGGCCGCTCCCTGGGGGTGCGCATCCGCTACATCGAGCAGGCCGAGCTGCTGGGCATCGCCAACGCGGTGGGGCAGCTCGAGCCCTACGTCTCCTCCCCGCTGCTGCTGCTGCTCGGCGACATCTTCTTCGTGACCGACGACCTCGTGAGCATGACGGACACGATGGCCGCCCATCAGGCCGCCGCGGTGCTGGCGGTCAAGCGCGAGCCCGACCCCGAGGCGATCCGGCGGAACTTCACCGTGCTGCTCGGCGACGACGGAAGGGTGCGGCGCGTGATCGAGAAGCCCCGCCACGCCACCACCAACATCAAGGGCTGTGGGCTCTACCTCTTCGACCCGACGGTCTTCGACGCGATCCGGCGCACGCCCCGGACCGCCATGCGCAACGAGTACGAGATCACCGACACGATCCAGATCCTGATCGACGACGGGCACCCGGTCTACACCTCCGACGTGATCAGCTGGGACCTCAACATCACCTATCCCGAGGACGTGCTGCGCTGCAACCTCTTCCAGCTCGAGCGGCTCGGCAAGGACAGCGTGGTCGCCGAGACGGCGCGCGTGCACCCCGGCGCCAGCCTCCGGAACACCGTCATCGGGGAGGGGGCCTCCATCGACCACCCGATCTCGGTCACGAACTCGCTGATCTTCCCCGAGACCCGCGTGACCTCCACGAGCGACGTCGACCGCTTCATCCTCACCGCGGACCACCAGATCGACTGTCGCCGGCTGATCCAGGCCTCGGGCGTCTGATGCTCCGGCGGGCGCTCGTCACCGGGGGGGCCGGCTTCATCGGCTCCCACCTCGGCCGGCGGCTGCTCGCCGAGGGCCTCGAGGTCGTCGTCCTCGACGACCTCTCCGTGGGCTCCCGGGAGAAGGTCCCGGAGGGCGCCGAGCTCGTGGTCGGCGACGTCCGCTCGGAGTCCGACGTGAAGCGCGCTCTCGAAGGCGTCGACGTCGTCTTCCACGAGGCCGCCCGGGTGAGCATCCGCTCCTCGGTGGGCCACTTCCACGAGGACGCCGACATCAACCTGATGGGCACGCTGAACCTGCTGCGCGGCTGCTCGGCGGCCTCGGTGCGCAAGCTCGTGTACGCCTCCTCGATGGCGGTCTACGCCGAGGGCGAGGCCGGGCGACCGATCCCCGAGAGCCACGCCCTGGAGCCGATCTCGCCCTACGGCATCTCGAAGCTGGCCGGCGAGAAGTACTGCCTCGGCTTCGCCCGGGACGCCGGAATCGCCTGCCACGTGCTGCGCTACTTCAACACCTTCGGCACCGGGCAGACCCTCACCCCCTACGTCGGCGTGATCACCATCTTCGTGCACGCCCTGCTGGCCGGCGAGGCCCCGACCGTCTTCGGCGACGGGGAGCAGCGCCGGGACTTCGTGCACGTGTCCGACGTGGTGGAGGCCAACCTGCTCGCCCTGGCCTCGGACCGGCCCGCGGGCGTCTACAACGTCGGCTCCGGCCGCGGCACCAGCGTGAACGAGGTGGCGGAGCTGCTGCGGGCCCGCATCGCCCCCGACGTGAAGCCGCGCCACGCCGAGGCCGTGCCCGGGGAGCTGCGTTTCTCCGTGGCCGACCTGACCCGCACCACCGCCGAGCTCGGCTACCGGCCCCAGGGAAGCCTCGAGGACCGCATCGACGAGGTGATCGCGTCCTGCGCGGCGAGCGGGCCCGGGAGGGCGCGATGAAGCCCTCGGTGGCCGTCGCCTCGGTGACCTACAACCGCGTCGAGCTGATGGTGCGGCTGCTCGAGCAGCTGCGCGGGCTCGACTACCCCGCCGAGCGGCTCGGCATCCACGTCGTCGACAACGCCTCCCAGGACGGCACGGCGGACCGCATCGAACGGGACTTCCCCGAGGTCGGCCTGGTCCGGAGCGACGAGAACCTGGGGGTGTCGGCGGGCTTCAACCGCGCCATCCGCGAGGCCCTCGAGTCCGGGCGCGGCTACGACTACGTCTGGCTGCTGGACAGCGACGCCGAGGTGGAGCCCGGGACCCTCGAGCCCCTGGTGTCGGTCCTCGAGTCGGACCCGGGCATCGGGGTCGTCGGCTCGGCGGTCTACGACCCCACCGAGCGCGAGCGCCTGGTGACCCTGGGCCTCGACGTGGACTGGCGGCGCGCCGCGGTGAGCTTCCGGCGGCCCGCCGGCGCCGGCGCCGATCGCCTCCTCGACGTCTCCCTGATCCCCGCCTGCTCCTCCCTCACGCGCAGCGGGCTGCTGCGCGAGCTGGGCCCCTGGGACGAGCGCTTCTGGCTCTACTGGGGCGACACGGACTGGTGCGCGCGGGTGCTCGAGCGCGGCCTCCGGGTCTGCTGCCAGCCCCGCTCCCGGGTCTGGCACCGCGACTGGGCGAACGTGCGCAAGGACTTCGGCGCCCCGATGGTGCTGCACGACGACCTGCGCGGCTCGCTCCTGTTCAACCTCCGCCACCGCCCCGGAGGCTCCCTCGCCGGGCTGCGGCGCCTGGTGCTGGGGAGCGCGCTGAAGGCGGCCCTCGAGAGCCTGACCGCGCGGCCGGGCTTCGCCCGGGCGCGGGAGGAGGCGGTGGAGGACTTCCTGGCCGGCCGCTTCGAGAAGCGCCCGCCCTCCCACTGGACCGCGGGCCTCGACCTGAAGCCCCTCGACGCCGCCTGCGCCGACCTCGCGCGGCGGCTCGGCCCGCGGCCGCGGCTGCTGCTCAACCGGATCGACGACGCCGACCGGCTGCGGGACGAGCTCCGGGTGCACCTCCCCGAGGCCCGGGTCGAGGAGATCGCCGCGCCGGGCGGACGCCGCGAGGAGCTCGCCGCGGACGTCCAGCGCCCCCTCTCCTTCGACGTCCCGCTGCTGCTGCGCCACGGCCTCGGCCTGGCGCGCCGCCACGACGTCATCGTGAGCGACGTGGCGACGCCGTCGCTCTACAACCTGGTGGCGGCCCGCCACACGCTCCTGGTGGATCCCGCGGGCCGCTGCTGGCTGCACGAGAACCGCCGCCTCGCCGGGCTGGGGCGCGCCCTGCGCACCCTGCTGCGCGGCTTCCTGCGGGCGTTCCTGGAGCTGCCCCGGGCGGTGCGCAACAGCCCGCGCCTGCGCGAGGCGGTCTCGGCGACGGCGAACGGGTGAGGCGGCCGTGAACGGAAACCCCGAGATCACGGTGGTGATGGCCACCTACAACCGGGCGGACACGCTGCCCCGGACCCTCGACCACCTCGCCAAGCAGGACCTGGCGCCGGACCGCTTCGAGGTGGTCGTGGTCGACGACGCCTCGCCCGACGACACCGCCCGCGTGCTCGCCGAGCAGGCGGACTCCGTGCCCTTCGAGCTGCGCTTCCTGGTGAACGAGGAGAACCGGGGGCCGGGCTACACCGAGAACCGCGGCATCCGCGAGGCCCGGGCGCCGCTGCTCCTGATCATCGCCGACGACATCTTCCTGGCCCCGGGCGCCCTGCGCGCCCACCTCGAGTTCCACCGCGAGCACCCCGCCGCCGAGGCCACCGCCCTCGGCACGGTGCTCCAGTCCGAGGAGCTCCGGGACACGGCCCTGCTGCGCAACTGGGACCCGTTCCGCTTCTGGCTCCTCGAGGACGCGGGCGAGCTGCCCTTCTACATGTTCTGGGCGTGCAACGTGTCCTGCAAGCGCGAGTTCATGCTCGAGAAGGGCATGTTCCTCGAGCACCGGGGCCGGGCGGGGCCCGTGGCCTTCGAGGACCTCGAGCTGGGCTACCGGCTGGGTCTCGCCGGGATGCGGCTGCGCTACCTGGCCGAGGGCCTCGGCTACCACTACCACCCCTACACCATGGAGGGGGCGATCTCGCGCTGGCACCTCCGCGGCCTCAACTACGCCCAGTTCCGCCGGCTGGTGCCCGAGCCCCTCCTCGACGTGTACTTCCACGTCCTGAACCGCGACACGGCGCGCGGCTACTTCCGGGTGCTCCGCTCGGAGAACCCCTTCGAGGGCGCCGAGGCCAGCGCCGCGTACCACGTGTTCCGCCACGGGGTGCAGACGCTGCTGCTCAACCGCTTCACCGCGCGCTGGATCTGGCGCCCCATCCTCGACGCCGCGGAGCGCAGCCCGCGGATCGAGCGCCTGGTGTCACGCCAGATGTACCGCGCCTTCTTCTACTACCACTTCCTGCGCGGCGTGCGCGAGGCGAAGCGGCGCTTCGCGGAGAGCGACGCCTAGGAGGCCGACCCCGGGTGGGTCGGCTTCCGGCGCAAGGCGAGCCCGAAGGGCTCGCTCGGCTAGGGCAGGTGCGGCGCCTTGCGGGCCGCGTAGATGATCCCCGCCCGCTTCGACGAGCCCCCGCCCGGGAGGAACTGCGGGTGCCCGTGGAGGTAGCCGCGGGGCAGGTCCACCATCTTCCGGTTGGAGCCGTCGGGCCGCATGGTGTAGATGCCCATCTTGGCGAGGTTCTTCTTGTCGATGTGCCAGAAGAGCAGCAGCCGGCCGTCGCTCGACCAGTCCGGCAGCGCGTCGATGCTGCCCGGCCCGGAGAGATCCTTCTCCTTGCCCGAGGCGACGTCGATCACGAAGGTGCGCCAGCCCTCCTTCCCGAACAGGCGCATGAACGCGACCTTCCGGCCGTCCGGGGACAGCTTGGGGTCGTAGTCGCCGTGGGGCCACTTGCCCTTCGCCATCCCGGCCGGGAACTTCGGGTGGGTGAGCTGGCGCGCCGCGCTGCCGTCGAGCTTCATGATCCACAGGCTCTCGACGTTGGGGCCGACCGTCGGGAACACGAGGGTGTTGCCGACGTGGTGCGGGTCCGTGGTCTTCAGGTCCGGGGGCGTCGGAACCCGCGTGACCTCCCGGCTGCGCAGGTCGACCTTCATGATCTGCGGAGCCTTCTTCGGATTGTCCGTCGAGAACCAGATCAGGGAGCGGCCGCCGTCGGCGAAGTGGCTGTTGGCGTTGATCCGGCCCAGCCGCGGCTTCACCACGGTCTCGAGCTCGGTGCCGTCCATGCGCATGATCATGATCTCGGTGTTCTGGTAGCCGTTCTTCTCGAGCGCCAGGCCCTGGAGGTTGCGCTTGTTGTACCGGGTCAGGGTCAGCCACTTGCCGTCCGGAGAGACCCGCGGGTGGGTCATCTGCTGCCAGGAGCTCGAGAGCAGCAGCCGCGGCTCGTCCCCCGCCAGGTTGGAGACGTAGATGCCGAAGGTCTCGGGGTCCCGGTTCCGCGTGTTGGCGCAGGAAGCCAGGCCGGCCACCAGTGCGAGGATGAGCACGCCGCCGATGGCGAGACGCTGTCCGGTCTTCATGGGAGCCCTCCTGGAGGATCGACGCGACGAGCGGGGTACGAAGCGCAGAATAGAGACTCCGCCGCAGCCGGGGAAGGCGACGCCGGTGCGCCTCAGTAGCCGAGCTCCCGGAGCAGGTAGAAGCTCAGGCCCGCCACCGCGACCCCGAGGGCGACGGTGAGCAGGATGCGCAACACGCCGGCAGCGCGACTCGACCGCGGCGGCTGCGGCGGACGCTGCGGGCGCTGCGGGCGCCAGGGCCGGGTCGGCTGGGGATCGGGTCGCTGCTCCACGCTCTCCTCGACACCGGGTCGCCACCGGAGGGTACGACTCTGGTAGAATCCGCCCTCCGGATCGGGCCGTCGAGCCTTCTCCGGGACTCTGGGTAGCGGCGGCAGGGATGACCGACTTGAGAGGCAGCGGCGCGGAGACCATGCCCCGTGGGGAAACCCCTCCTCGGGTCTCGATCCTGGTGGTCACTTGGAACTCGTGGCGGGATCTCGAGCGCTGCCTCGAGTCGCTGCGCGCCCTCGACTACCCGGACACCGAGCTCGTGGTGGTGGACAACGGCTCCACGGACGGAACCCCCGAGCGCCTGCGCGAGCGCTTCCCCGAGGCGCGCCTCGAGGCCAACGCGACGAACCTCGGCCTGCCCGCCGCGGTCAACCAGGGGCTGGCGCGAGCCCGCGGCGAGTACCTGCTGCTCCTCGACGTCGACACCGAGGTGGCCGAGGACGCCGTGTCGCGGCTCGTGGAGTTCATGGACGCGCGACCCGACGTCTCCCTCGCCGCGGCGCGGATCTTCACGCCCGATGGGGACATCGAGGAGAGCGCGCGCAACTTCCCGAGCTTCATGGCCGGCCTGTTCGGCCGGCAGTCGCTGCTGACCCGCCTGTTCCCGCGCAACCGCTTCTCCTCGCGCTACCTGGCGCGGGAGAACCTCGGGCGCGGCGAGCCCTTCCAGGTGCAGCAGGTGTCCGCGGCCTGCATGTTCATGCGCCGGGAGCTCGTGCAGGAGACCGGTCCCTGGGACGAGGGCTTTCGCTGCTACTGGATCGACACCGACTACTGCAAGACGGTGCACGAGCTCGGCCGGAAGGTCTTCTGCGTGCCCGCGGCCCGGGTGGTGCACCACGAGAACAACAAGGCGGGCAAGAAGAAGAGCCCGTGGCGCATCTGGCACTTCCACCTCGGTGCCCACCGGGTGTTCCGCAAGCACGACACCTGGGGCTACCTGGACCCCCGCTCCGTCGTCGCCCTGATCCTGCTGGTGACGCGCGCCGGCTTGATGATGGTGTGGAACGCGACGGTTCCCAGGCCGGCGGAGGCGGGCCCCGAGGCCCTGGCCCCGCCCGCGCTGGAAGACGAACGGCCCTGACCATGGCGGTGACGGACGCTCTCTCGGAGGAGCGCGAGGAGGGGGCCGGGCCGGCGGACCGGGCCAACGCGCCGGAGGCGGGCGCCATCGCGAGCGCCCCCACGGACCGGCTGCGCACCGACACCCGCATCTGGGCGATCCCGGTGGCGCCGCCGGAGCCCCGGAGCCTCGCCGAGCGGCTCGCCGAGGCGGTGTACCGGGGGCTCGAGGTCGCCCTCTCGGCCGTGCTGGTGGTGCTCACCTCCCCGCTGCTGCTGCTCCAGGCCGTCCTCGTCCGCCTGGACTCGCCGGGGCCCGTGCTCTTCGTCCACCAGCGCTGCGGGCGGGCCGTGCCCACCCCGGGGCGCGAGCTGGCCGGCCGCGACGACCTGAGGCCCCCCGCCGGCGGCTTCGAGCCCGACACGCTCTACTGGGTCCCCACGACCTTCCCCTTCGTCAAGTTCCGCACCATGTACGCCGATTCCTCGGAGCGCTTCCCCCAGTTCTACTGGTGGAACTACGACCTCGACCCCGAGCAGGCGCAGAAGATGTTCTACAAGCTGGAAGAGGATCCCCGCCTCACCCGCGTCGGGCGGCTCCTGCGCAAGACCACCCTGGACGAGCTGCCGAACCTCTGGAGCGTGGTGCGCGGCCACACGCGACTGGTCGGGCCGCGTCCCGAGGAGCCCCGCGTCCTCAACTACTACGAGCCGGAGCAGATGGAGAAGTTCACGGTGCGGCCGGGCATCACCTGTCTCTCCAAGATCTACGGCCGCGGGAACCTCTCGGTGGGCGAGCAGATCGCCTGGGACCTCGAGTACGTGCGCACCCGCAGCGTGGGGCTCGACCTGAAGATCCTGTTCCGGACCGCTTGGATGGTCGTGCTGCAGCGGGGCTCGTTCTGATGGCAACCGGCCTCCCCCTGCGGCGCGACGCTTGAGGGCCGAGAGCCTCCACCCCGCCCTCCGCCACGGCCTGACCGCCCTCGCCGGCGCGTTCCTCGCCCTCGCCCTGTACCGGTTCTGGACCCTCGAGGCCCGCTACTTCTACGCGGGCATCCTCGCCATCGTGCTCGTCTCGCTGTCGATGCCCTTCCTGCATCGCTTCTCGGACTTCCTGCTGGTGGCCTTCCTGGGCGCCCTGCCCCTGGCGGCGTTCTCGAAGTACCTGCTCCTCGACGGCGTCGCCGACGACCGCAAGGGCATCCTCCGCTACTCCGGCGCACTGAGCGTGGGCCCCCTGGACCTGCTGCTGCTCGCGGTGATCGGCATGTGGCTGATCCGCATCTTCGTGACCCGGCAGGAGCCACTCCCACGTCTCGTCCGCGCCGACGTCCTGCCCTTCCTGCTGCTCGCGGCGTACTTCCTCTCCATCCCGGGCGCGTTGGAGCCCAAGTACGCGGTCTTCGGGACCGTCTCCCTCGCCAAGTACGTGCTGGTCTACTTCTACATCTCGCGCAACTTCCAGCGCGAGCACGTCCCCTGGCTCTTCGCCGCCGTGGGGGTGGCCCTGCTCCTCGAGGGCGCCCTGGCGATCATCCAGTACTCCACGGGGAAGTTCGTGGGCCTGGCGCTCGACCGGGGACGCGGGGAGATCATCCACGAGCAGTACGCCGTGCCGGGGATCGAGCACCGCAACCGCGCCACGGGCACCGTGAGCGAGTCCCACACCTTCGGGCTCTACGTCGCGATGCTGGTCCAGTACGCCTTCGTGCTCGTGTACAGCCTGCGCACCCAGCAGTGGATGCGCTGGATCGCCACGCCGCTGCTGCTGCTCGGGCTGGTCTGCGTCGTCATCTCCTTCTCCCGGGCGGCCTGGCTGAGCTGTGCGGGCGCCCTGCTCCTGGCCTGGGCGGTGCGTCTCTACTGGGGCGAGCGGCAGCTGCTGACCGTCGCCGTGGCGGCCCCCCTGGTGCTGGCCCCGCTGCTGCCCTGGATGGTCCAGATCTTCGTGGAGCGCTTCGCCACCGCGGGCGGCGACCTGATCGCCGAGCGCTTCGACCAGTTCCCCATCGCGCTGGCCATGTGGCGGGACCACTTCGTGTTCGGCTGCGGCGTGGGGAACTACATGGACACGCTGTCGCGCTACAACGTGGTCGGGGCCCTGGCGCTGCCGGTCCACAACGTCTTCCTGTGGGCCGCGGCGGAGACCGGCATCGTGGGGGTGACCGCCCTGTTCGGGACCATCTTCGCCGCCATCGCACGCGCCTGGAGGGTGGTGATGCGCGGCTCCGAGCCCCTGCGACGGGTCGCGCTGGCGCTGGTGGCGGGGCTGACCGCCTACCTGCTCGACGGCCTCACCGACCCCCTCTACCGCGAGCCCGTGGTCTTCATGATGTTCTGGGTCACGATCGGGCTGAGCGTGGCCGTCCACCGCATCCACCGCGAGGAGACGGCCCCGGCCTGAGCCGTCGGGACTCGGCCCGGAGCCCTCAGCCGGGGTTGGCGCCGACCGCGCCGCCGTCGTGGGCGCGGACGCCGCGCAGGAAGTGGTAGGAGCTGATCTTGCCGGCCAGGACGGGCACCAGGGCCGCCAGGGCCGGGCGCCGCTCGCTGAGCCGCACCAGGGGCTCCATCACCGACTCCACGGTGAAGCGGTTGAGCAGCAGGCGCCGGGCGAGGTTGCGCACCCGCAGGCGACGCAGCAGGCCGGGGTCCCGGACGCCGGCGGTGCGGCCCGAGCGCCAGCGCGTCCAGGGCTCGTGGATCTCCGCCTCGATGTGGTGCCAGTGGAGCCCCTCCATGTAGGACCGCCGGGCCACGCCCTCCAGGGTGACGGGATGGTGGTGGAAGCCCAGGGCCCGCGGGTTCCGCACCAGCCGCATGTCGTGGCGGCGCAGCCGGTGCCCCAGCTCGATGTCCTCCTGGGACGCGGGCGGCCAGCTGCGGAACAGCCCGTGGCGCAGCATGAAGGACCGCTTGAACGAGAGGTTGCTGACCAGGAAGCCGCCGTGGACGAGGTCGTCCCGGTCGGACTGGAACACGGCGTTCACGAGCCGGTCCCAGCCCTGCTGGAAGACCGAGTCGGCGAGCTCGGGAGACTGGACCAGCCGCCCCCCCACCACGACGGTCTCGTCGGGGTGCTCCCGGTGGCTCGACAGATGCTCCTCCACCAGGGGAGGCTCGGCCAGGATGTCGGCGGCCAGCATCAGCACCAGCGGCGCCCGGCAGGCGCGGATGCCGTCGTTGTGGGTCGGACCGGGGCCCTGGTGGGCGTTGCGCAGGAGCCGCAGCGCGTAGGGGAGCCGGGGCGCCAGGGCCTCGACCCACTCCGGAGCCCCGTCGGTGGAGCCGTCGTCGGAGACCACCACCTCGAACTCGTCGGCGGACAGCGTCTGCGCGGCCAGGGACTCGAGACAGCGGCCCAGGATCTCCTTGCGGTTGAAGCTGCTGATCTCGACGCTGATGCGGGGCTCGCTCACTCGGCATCCCGCCGCGCGAACAGCGTGTAGATGTGGGTCCCGGCCAGGATCGGCTCCTGCTCGAGCACGATGCGGCCCAGGCCGTGGGACTCCAGCAGCGAGACGATCCGGTCCTTGCGGGAGTCGGTGTCGTTGAGCTCCATCACCACCTGCCGGACCCGGGGCCAGTCGGCCTCCTCGATGCCCTGGAGCACCTCGAGCTCGCTCGCCTCGACGTCCACCTTGAGCAGGTCGATGGAGTCGATGCCCTGCTCCCGCACCACCTCCGAGAGGGTGCGGACGCGGCAGGTGAAGTCCTGGGTGGCGAAGGTGTCGCGCATCAGCCGGTCGAGGATCCGGCCGCGCAGGAAGCCCGGCAGCCAGCGCAGCCAGCGAACCGGGGCGGGGGCCACCGCGAGGTTGCGCAGGTAGGCCTCGCGAAGCTCCTGCTTGAGGCCGCGCATCTCCTCGGGCCGCGCGCTCGAGAAGCCCGTCTGGTTCGGGTGGAACGCGAACACGACCTCTCCCGCCTCGCGACCGATGCCGCAGCGCATGGGATGCACCGTCGTGCTGCCCAGGCCGCGGACGTTCTCCTCCAGGGCCCGGAAGATGGGCGGGATCGGCTCGAAGGCGAGGATGCGCACGTCTCCGCCGCAGCGCCGGAAGGCGGCGAGGGTGAAGAGCCCGATGTTGGCGCCCACGTCGACGACGGTGTCGCCCGGCCGGAGCTCGATGCCGTGGGCGAAGTAGCCCTCCACGGCACGCGACATGGTCGGCACCTCGCGCTCGCGGACGCACGCGATCCGGGTCCCGTCCTCGAGCCGTGCCGAGGCGAGGGGAGAGGTGGAGCTGGGTTCGGACGCCGTCACGGCGTGGTAGGCTACCATCGCGCCGGGTCGAAGCGAAGCGGCGCTTCGCGCGCTTCGGTTGCGCACGCATCGGTTGCGCACGCATCGGTTGCGCAGGAAGGCGCCCCGGGGAAGCGGACACGATTCAATCGCGCCCTGCGATTCGCGACCCGGGACTCCGGCTTGGCACACGAGCTGCGGAGGCCCTGCACGCGACGTGCGCCCGCACCCCGATTCCGTGCTCGATTCCGTGGCCGGCTTCGATGTAGAATGCTCCCGCTCTGCATCCCCGGGACGAAACGTGATGAACAGCCGCCCCCGAGCTCGCCGCGCGAATGCCCTGGTCCTCCTCGGCGTCCTCGCGCTCGCCGCCTGCACGACGCCGGCGGTTCCCCCGATCTCCGAAGCGCCGCCCCCGAGCCGCGAGCGCGCCGAGTACCGCATCGGTCCCGGCGACAGCCTGAGCGTGAAGCTCTTCTACAACTCGGAGCTCAACGAGGACCTCGCGGTGCGCCCGGACGGGCGCATCTCGCTCCAGCTGATCGGCGAGGTGGACGCCCTGGGCCGCACGCCCGGCGACCTCTCCCGCCACATCGCGCAGCGCTACGCCTACCACGTCGACCGCCCCGACGCGGTGGTCATCGTGCGCGGCTTCGCCAACCAGCGCGCCTTCGTGGGCGGCGAGGTACGCAACCCGCGGATGGTCCCCCTCGAGGGCCAGCTCAGCATCCGCGACGCCGTGGTGGCCGCGGGCGGCACCCTCGACACCGCCGAGACCTCGAGCGTGATCCTGATCCGGCGCGGAGAGGGAGGCCGGGAGGCCTACCGGGTGGACATCGGGCGCGGCTTCGCCGGGACCGAGGACGCGACCCTGCTGCGGCCCTACGACGTGGTCTTCGTCCCCAAGAGCTTCATCGCCCAGGTCGGGACCTACGTCGACCTCTACATCAACCGCATCATCCCGCGGAACGCGACCTTCATGACGGTCTACCAGACCAAGGACTTCCCCACGACGACGACGGTGAACACCGTCCCCTAGGCGACCCCCGGGCTGCGACCCCGGCCCCTCGGGGACGTCACCTGACCCGGCGCGGCGGCTACTCAAGACCCGAACGAGGAGGCTCCATGCCGCGCCAGCTCCTGGGATGCGCACTGCTGACGCTCGCCGTGCTCGCGGTGCTCGCCGCCGCTCCGGCCCTCGGCGACGCCTCGCACCGCGCGCGCCTCCAGGAGGCCGAGGCGCTGCGGGCGGACGGCGACCACGAGGGCGCCGTGGCGCTGTGGCGGCCGCTCTCGGACGCCGGCAGCAGCGTCGCGGCCTGGCGGCTCGGGCAGGCCCACCGCTGGGGGCGCGGCGTCCCGATCGATCTCCACGAGGCGCGCCACCAGCTCCGCCTCGCCGCCGAGGGCGGCCACGCCGACGCCCAGATGGAGCTCGCCGCGCTCCTCTACGACGCACCCGAGGCCGGAGCCGAGCAGCGGCTCGAGGCCGCCCGCCTGTGGGAGGCCTCGGCGCGCCAGGGGCACGCCGTGGCCCAGTACCGGCTGGGCCGGCTCTACTGGGAGGGCGACGGCGTGGAGCCGGACCCGGTGCGCGCCTACGCGTGGGTCAGCCTCGCGTCCGCCCAGGGCCTGGAGGCGGCCCAGGACGAGGAGATGGGGCTGCGCCGCCATCTCGCCATCCGCCAGATCGCCGATGCCCGGCGCCTCGCCGCGACCCTCGTCGCGCCCCGCCGCGGCGTGGCCCGGTCCCCGTCCCGCGAGCGTCCCCGAGCCGAGCGCACCGAGGTGGCGGCTCCCCGGGCACCGCGTCCGGACGTCGCGGCTCCGCCGCCGCGACGCGCCCAGGCGCTCCGCGGGCCGGCCCCCGAGCCGGCCCCGAGGGCCGAGGTGGCGCCGCCGCCCCCGCCCGTCGCTCCCTCCGAGGCCGTCGGCGGACCGGGCTGGCAGGTCCAGCTCGGCGCCTTCGCCGACCGGGAGCGCGCCGAGCGCTTCCTGGCCGCGCTCGAGGAGCGCGACGGCGACATGCTCGGCGGCCGCGCGCCGAACCTCACCCGCTTCGACACCGGGGCCCGGGGCACGGTGCACCGCGTGCGCGTGGGCTCCTACGCGTCGCGCGGCGCCGCGCGCCAGGCCTGTGCCGAGTTCGAGTCGGCCGGTCGCGACTGCGTGGTGGTGAGGCCCTGACGCAGCGCTGACGGGCGCTACCCGCCCGCCGCCGGATCGCCGGCCGCGGCCCCCTCCTTCCAGGCTTCGAGGTCCCGGCCCGTGACGGCGGCCAGGCGGTCGATCTCCGGGGCGAACTCCTCGAGCAGCCGGCGCCGCAGCGCCTCCGGCATGGGCGGCCGCGCGGCGATGCGCGTGTTGAGGCGCAGCAGCCTCAGCCAGAGCACGTAGCCCACGTCGTCGGAGAGCCGGCCGCGCAGCCAGCGGTAGGGCGCGGGCGGGGCCTGGAGCCAGCGCGCGACGGCGCGGCTGCGCGCGTACTTGTTGGGGTTCACCACGTCGAAGCTCTCGGGCGCGTGGGGCTCGACGTCGAGGAACTCGAGCACGCGCCCGTAGGTGCCCCGCGTGTCGCGCTTGAAGTCGTCGTAGAGGACGATCTCCACCGCCTCGCGACCGAACACGTCGAGGTAGCGCTCCACCTGCTCGGCGAAGCGCACCGTGTCCCGGTGGCGGAGCGACGCCGGCAGCATGCAGGAGGCGGGGATCCGGCGACCGGCGATCCGGTCGGGCTCCGCCTCGAGGGCCGCCTCGAAGTCCTCGATGTCCTCGTAGCCCAGCCACACCAGGTGGCTGTGGCTCGAGAACATCACGTCCACCGGGTTCCGCAGCATGATGAGGATGCGCGCCTCGGGATTGAAGGCCCGGATCTCCGCGGCGGCGGTCTGCGAGTAGAGGTAGCCCGTCGAGGCGTCGCCCAGGCGCAGCGCCGAGCCCGCCCCCGCGTAGAGGCGCGCGTAGTGGGCCTCGTCGAGCACGAACATCTCGTTGGGGCGTCTCTCGAGATCGCGCCCGAAGTGATGGACGTCCTTGCGCAGCGGCATGAAGACCTGGGGGTGGGCGCCCAGGTAGGCCGCCATGGCGGTGGTGCCCGATTTGGGGGCCCCCACCAGGAAGAAGTCCGGCCGGCGAACCGACGCCGGCCAGGCGTCCGGCGCGTCGGAGACCTCGACGGGTGCCAGGGTCATGGGCCGGGAGTCTCCCAGGCCGCGGATCGGGGTGCCAGAACGCAGCCTCGGCTCCTCCCCCTGGGGGATCGCACAGCTACCCGGAAACGCACAAAAAAAGCGCGCAAATGAGCCCTCACGATGCAGTACGATGGTCCGGCTTTTTCGCCATGAAGGAGAAAACCCCCATGCGTCGAATCCCCTCGCTGCCCGTGCTGCTGCTCGGGGCGCTCCTGTCCACTCCGGCCCTGGGCTTCTCCCAGTCCTCGGCCCCCCTGCCGCCGGCCCTGAACTTCTTCTGCAAGGGCCAGAACGCGGGCGACGTGCCCGCGGCCGGCGTGCTGACGATCCGGAACGCGGCCGGCGCCGTCACCACGACATCCGGCCCCGTGAACCTCGCCCCCGGGCAGATCCTCTCCATCTCCGAGTTCGCGACCGGGACCGACCGCTACTGCCACGCGGAGTTCGACCAGTTCCTGCGCGCCGACTTCCTGACCGTGGGCGCGGGCGGCTTCCCCGCGGCGGTCTCGATGCTGACCCCGGACCTGAGCCCCCTCGGCTTCATGGAGGTGGTGCGCGACCCGGTGGCCGGACTGAACGCCCCGAACCTGCTCATCACGGGCATCAACGTGCACCTGCGCAGCGGCGGGGGCGTGACCGCCGACTCGGTGACCGGCCTCGGCAACCTCGTGGTCGGCTACGCGGAGCCGCCCCAGGGCGGGCTGCAGCCCGGCGATCGCGAGGGCGCCCACAACCTGACGGTCGGGACGTCCAACATCTTCCCCAGCTCGGGCAGCTTCGTGGCCGGCGTGAACAACGCCGCGAACGGACTGTTCTCGTCGGTGACCGGCGGCAGCAACAACGCGGCCGACGGACTGGCCTCGGTGGCCCTCGGTCGGGTGGGCGTGACCGCCGCCGCCGACTTCTCGCTCGAGCCCCTCGACACCGTCGAGGCCAACCTCGCCCAGGCCCTGGCCGACGCGGTGGCGGCGCTCCAGCAGGCCATCGCGGACGGCGACCAGGCCGTGCTGGATGCCCTCAACGCCGCCGTGGCCGCGCTCCAGCAGGCGGATGCGGACCTGCTGGCGGCGCTGAACGCCGCCGTCGCGGCGCTCCAGCAGGCCGACGCCGACCTGGCCGCCGCGCTCAACACCGCCGTGGCGACGCTCCAGCAGTCCATCGCCGACGGCGACCAGGCCCTCCTGGATGCCCTGAACGCCGCCGTCGCGGCACTCCAGCAGGCCGACGCCGACACCCTGGCCGCGCTCAACACCGCCGTGACCCAGCTCACCCAGGTGATCGCCGACGGCGACACGGCCGTGGCCAACGCGCTCACCACCGCGCTGAACGACGCGGTGACGGCGCTCCAGAACGCGGACCAGGCCACCGTCGCCGCCATCGACACCGCGGTCACGACGCTGACCCAGCTGATCGCCGACGGGGACACGAACGTGCTGAACACGCTGTCCGGGATCATCTCGAGCGGCGACCAGGCCGTCGTGAACACGCTGACCACGCTGATCGTCGACGGCGACACGAACGTGCTGAACACGCTCATCGACATCATCAACATGCTGTGAGCCGAATGTGGGCTTCGGGCGCCGGGCCCGCTAGGCGGGCCCGGCGGCGCCCTCGCCCAGGGTGAAGCGGAAGTGGGCGCCCTTGCCGGGCTCCGACTCCACCCAGATGCGCCCGCCGTGGCGCTCCACCGCCTTGCGGCAGATGGTGAGGCCGATGCCCGTCCCCGGGTAGCGGTCGGCGCCGTGGAGGCGGCGGAAGGGCTTGAAGATCTCCTCGGCGTGCTGGGGCTCGAGCCCGATCCCCGCGTCACGCACGCCGAGGGTCCAGCCCACGGCGCCGGGCTCGGCGGTGAGCGTGATCCGCGCCGGCCCCCCGTCCACGAACTTGAGCGCGTTGGCGATCAGGTTCTGGTAGACGGCGGTGAGCAGCGTCGGGTCGGCGTCCACCTCGGGCAGCGGCTCGCGCTCCACCCGGACGCCCGGCGGCAGCTCCAGGGCGTCGAGGGCGCGGTCCGCGCAGTCGCCCACGGCGACCCGCTCGCGGGCCAGGGGGGCGCCCTCGGTGCGCGAGAGGTCGAGCAGGTTCTGCACCAGGTCGTGCATGCGGTAGGCGGCCTCGGAGATGAACTCCACGTCGCGCCGGGCCGAGTCCGGCAGCTCGGCGCCCAGGTCCTCGCGCAGCAGGCCGCTGAAGGCGACCAGCTTGCGGATCGGCTCCTTCAGGTCGTGGGACACCACCGAGGCGAACTCCTCGAGGTCGCGGTTCGCCCGGGCCAGCTCGGCGTTGCGGCGCTCGAGGTCTTCGGCGCTGCGGCGCAGGGCGCGGGCGGACTCGCGCTCGCGGCGCACCACCTCGGTGCGGTCGGTCAGCAGCGCCGCGTGGCCCACCACCCCGAGGGCCGTGCGCAGGGGCACGCGCTCGGCCTCGATCACCCGCCGGGGGTCGCGGCGGGCGCGCTCGAGCAGCTCGTCGAGGGGGCGGCCGTCGAGCCGGCCCCCGCCGAGGAGCCCCCGGGCCGCCGGGTTGCTGTCCACCACCACCCCGGTCACGTCCGCCACCAGCACTCCGGTGTGGAGCTGCTCGAGCACGCGCCGCTGGCTCATGGGCAGCACCGCGGCGAACCCGGAGTCGATCACCGAGAGCCGGATGGCCAGGCCCGAGACGCCGAGCAGGATGGGGGTCGGGTCGTTCCCCGTCGAGCCGAGGGCGAGGTAGAGGGCGTTGCCCGCCACGGGCAGCAGGCTCGCCACCGCGACGGTCGTGACGCGCAGGGGCTTCCAGCCGCTCACCCGGGCCGCGGTCATCAGCAGGTACACGCTGCCCGCACCGACCAGCACCCAGGCGAACACCGCGCGTACCCAGAAGAGCGGCCCGTAGACGGGCTGCACCGAGGTCGGGTCGAGGAACCAGCCGCGCTGGTCCCAGAACAGGAAGGACCAGCAGGCGAGCAGGGGCAGCGAGGCCACGGCGAGCCACCACGGGTGCGTCCGCACCCAGGGCGCCCGGGCCAGCACGGCGCCGGTCCACAGCCAGCCGATCGGCGTGGCGGTGACGCCCAGGTGCAGGATGCGGCGGCCGCGGACCAGCTGGGCCGGCGTGTCGGCGTGCTGGAGCATCAGCTCGCCCAGCACCCAGGTCGCGCAGCTCGCCGCGAGGAACAGCACCGGAAGCCGGCGCAGGCGGGGGCCGCGCGCCTCGCTCAGGTCGACGAGGATCCACAGACAGACCGCGAGGGTCGCCTGGAGGCCGATCTCGTAGGGCACCGCGGCGCCTCCCCTGCCCGACAGGATACCGGGGCGGGCGGCTCCCTACTTGCCGGCGCCGCCGGCCGCGGCGGGCATCGGCGTGCGGGAGAGCTCCTGGAGCAGCGCGTAGGCGACGGAGAGCAGCACCGGGCCCAGGAACAGGCCCAGCACCCCGAAGGTCGCGAGCCCGCCGATCACGCCGAAGAAGACCATCAGGAACGGGATCTGGGCCCGGCCGCTGATGATGAGGGGGCGCAGCACGTTGTCGACGCTGCTCACCACGAGCACCGTCCACAGGCCCAGGCCGATGGCGGCGCCGAGATGGCCCTGCAGGAGCAGCCAGGCGGCGGCGCCCAGCGAGATGGCGCCGCCGCCGCCGGGCAGGAACGAGATCACCGCGGTGGCGGCGCCGAGCGCCACCGCCGACGGGATGCCCGCCACCGCCATGCCGAGGCCCGCCAGCAGGCCCTGGACCAGCGCCGTGCCGAGCAGCCCGAACACCACGGCGCGCACGGACTCGCCGATGCTCTCGAGGAAGCGCTCCGGCGCGGCGGGGAAGAGCAGCGGGGCCAGGCGTCGGCCCAGGGACGAGATCTCCTCGCCACCGACGTAGAAGCCGTAGAGCACCACGAAGGTGAAGCCGAAGGTGATGGCGTTGCGCGCCACGCCTCCCGCCATGGCGACGAGGCGCCGGGAGAGCTCGGTGCCCGCGGTGGCGAAGAGCTCCCCGGCGTCCTGGGGATCCGCGGGCAGCAGGGCCCGGCCCTGCTCGTAGGCGCGCATCAGCAGCTCGTTCTCGACCAGCCACGCGGGCAGCGGTGCGCCGGCCTCCTGCCAGGCGAGGAACGCGCGCACCAGGGCGCTGGCGTCGTCGGCCAGGGCGACCAGCAGCAGGCCCACGGGCACCCCCAGCCCCACGGCGACGCCCACCGAGAACAGCGCCGCGGCGAGGCGCGGCCGGCGCGCCCAGGCGCGCAGCCGACGGAACAGCGGCCAGGTCACGTAGGCGAGGATCGCTCCCCAGGCGATGGCGGTGAGGAACGGGCGCAGCACCGCCAGGGCACCGATGCCCAGTGCCAGGAGGGCGCCCGTCCGGGCGACCACGAGTCCGGCGCCGCGCTCGGCTTCCCGGGGCATGGCGCGGGAGCTTAGGCGAGTCCGCGCCGGGGAGCCGCGGGGTCAGCGCCGGCGGGTGGCGTTCCAGAGGGCGTGGAGGAAGGCCAGCTCGTCCACCGGCGAGGGCGGCTCGCGCCCGATGCGGGCGGACAGCGCCTCCACGGCCCGGGACCGCACCCCGTCGGCGGCCTCGCCCTCGAGGGTCTCGAGGCGACGCAGGGTGCGGCGCAGCAGGGCGCGCTCGTTGGTGCCGATGCGGGCGAGCTCGGCGCGGTCGAAGCGGATCTCCCCGGCGCGGCCGTCGCTGCTCGCCTCGATGGGCGGCGCCGGCGCGGGGCGATCGAGCCGCACCACGAGGGTGCCGGCCGCGATGTCGCCGAGCCGCTTGCCCTCCTTCGAGGCCACCATGGCGGTGAGGCCCACCAGGTAGCTGGTGGGCAGCACGTCGGCGATGCGCAGCAGGTTGCGGACCATGGAGCTGCGCAGGGTGATGGGAAGGCCGCCGTCGCGCACCACGCGCAGCCCCACCGCGGCCTTGCCGAGGGAGCGCCCGCCGCTCGCCATCTCGCTCACCACGAAGTAGCCCCACTCCGCCACCACCTGCACCAGCAGGAAGGCCAGCAGGAAGAGCAGGAAGAAGGCGTTGCCCAGGATCGACTCGGGGTCCTCGGGGTCGACGTCCTCCAGCCACTCCGAGAAGGGCTCCTGGAGCCACTCGGCCACGGCCCCGGTGGTGACCAGGGTGAGGATCAAGACGGTGAAGATCGCGACGATGAGCAGGACGATGACGAGGTAGTCGATCACGTAGGCGAGGATGCGGCTGGCCGGGCCGGCCACGGGCAGGTGGAGCTCCACCTGCTCGGGCGAGCGCAGCACCTGCCGGGCGCCCTCGAGGGTCTCCTCGATGCCGTCGGGGCTGCGCCCCCCGAGAGGGCCGGGCTGGATCGGGTGGCCGGGACTCGTCACGCTGTGGGCCTCCCTGTGGGCCTGCGGGAGGGATCATGGAAGCCGCCGACGCCGAGCTGCGCAAGCGCCGGAGCGACCGGCGCGCCGAGCTGGCGCGCTTCGAGGGCCTGCTCGACCGCTGCGAGCGCGCGGGCGCCGGGGGCCTCCCCTTCCCCGAGCTGAGCGAGCTCGCCCGCCTCTACCGCCGGCATGCGGCCCTCCTGGCCCGCGAGCGCCAGCGCGCCGACGACCCCGAGGCCCTGCGCCACCTGAACGCCCTGTGCGTGCGGGCCTACACCCAACTGTATCCCTCTCCACCGGGGGAGGATCGCGCAGCCGGCGCCGGCGCGGGCCGCGTGCCCCTCGCCGTGGCCCGGACCTGGCGCCCCCAGCTGCTGGCCTGGGGGCTGCTCGTCCTGGGCCTGGTGGTGGGCTCGGGTCTCGCCCGGCACGACCCCGAGGCCGTCTACGCCCTCGTCCCCAGCTCCCTCGGATACTCCGCCACCCACCTTGACCGGCTGATCAGCTCGCCCGAGGCCCGGGAGGAGTTCCTGGCCCGGGAGGAGACGCCGCTGGAGGCCAACGCGCTGTTCGGCTCCCTGCTGTTCGCCCACAACACGCGGGTGGGGCTGCTCTCCTTCGCGACCGGCATCCTGGCCGGCATCCCCACGATCCTGCTCCAGGTCTACAACGGCCTGCTGGTGGGCGCGCTCGGCTGGGTGTTCTTCCAGGATCCGCTGCCCTTGGACTTCCTGGCCTGGATCCTGCCCCACGGCGTGCCGGAGTTCACCGCCATCACGCTGTGCGCGTCGGCCGGGCTCGTGCTCGGCGCCGCCGTGGCCCTGCCCGGCCGGCGCCGGCGCCGCGACGCGCTGCGCGACGCCATCGACCCCGCGCTGCTGCTGGTGCTCGCCTCGGTGCCGCTCTTCCTGCTCGCCGCGCTGATCGAGAGCTTCGTGCGCGAGTCCACCCTCGGCACCGCGACCCGGCTCGCCGTCGCCGGGACCAACTTCGCGCTGCTGTGCAGCTTCCTCGTCTACGTGCGCCGGGTGGCGCGCCGCGTGGAGGTGGACTCCGGCTGGCTGCGCGAGGTGCCCCGGGCAGCGGCGAACGGCGAGGACGCCCAGGGGGCGCCCTCGACCCGCTAGGGAACGCCGGGGATCGAGCCCGTGCCCGTCGGCGACTCGATCACGCCGATGCCGTCGACGATCACCACCGAGCCGAGCGGACCCGCGCAGCCCGAGCCCGGGCTGTCGCAGGGCTGGAGCGCGAAGGCCGGCGGGGCCGGCGGCAGCAGCCCGCCCGGGGGCGGCCCGGCCGCCACGGCGGCGAGGGGATCGTCGAAGCGCGAGGCGAGGTCGCCGCCGTCGAGGGGGCCGAACCCGCAGGCGTCGCTCCCCGCCAGCGGGATGCGCTCCTGCTGGGCGTTCGCCTTGTAGAGCGGCTCGCCGGGCTTGGCGACCGCGCACTCGCCCGGGTCCGCGGTGAGGGACTCACCGGCGCGGGCCACGGCCAGGGGCTCGCCCCACTCGCACACGATCGAGTAGCCGCCGGTCTTCTCGGCCAGCACGTAGGCCTCGCTGTCGCTGGCGAGGCCGCGGGCCTCGGCGTGGGGGGTGGCGAGGCGCGAGCGGCCCGGCTCGCCGGGATCCCGGGTGTCGACCAGGCGCAGGCGTCCGCTCTCGAGGGACCAGTCGGGAAGCCCGGCGTCGGTGAGGCCCGCGGTGGCCTGGGTGCTGCCGGTGAGCTGGGCGTAGAGGGCGCTCGACAGCACGCCCAGGCGCGCGTCGGGGCCGAGCACCAGGCGGTCGCCGGCGTTCACCGTGTCGCCGCAGGCCAGCGCCCGGGTGCCGGCGGGCCCCACGGCCTGGGCCTGGCCGGCCAGGGCCGCGACCCGGCCCACGCTCTGGGCCGAGGCCGCGCTCGCGAGGAGCGCCGCGCCGGCCAGCCCCGCCAGCACACCGATGATCCGAATCGTTCCACTCATTCCTGCATCCTCGTTCTCAGCGTTGGAAGCGCACCGTCAGGTAGCCGCCGAAGATGTTCCGGTCGTAGTCGAAGACGTCCCGGTTCGAGTCGTTGTCGACGTAGCTGTACCGCACGGAGGCCGTCAGCCACTCGTTGACCGGCCGCTCGACGATCACGTCCACCTGGACCGTGTCCTCGCGGCGGCGCACGTCGGACAGCGCGTACTGGAACCCGTTCAGGACGGGAGGGTCCGGGAAGGTGGAGGGGTTCCGATAGGGCTCGTAGGTGTAGCTGCCCTGCACGTCCAGCACGAGCTCGAGGGGAAGCCGGGCGCGCAGGCCCAGGATGCCCTCGTGGGCCTGGGAGGACCACTCCCGGCCCCGCGAGCTGTAGCGGTGGTAGCGGTAGCCGCCGCGCAGGGAGAGCCGGTCGTTCACCCGGTAGACGTGGTCCAGCCCGGCCCGCATCCCGAAGCCGTCGCGGTTGCGCGCCGACTCCTCGTTCAGTCCCGCCGGCGCGCAGGGCGTCGTCGTCGCCGTGGGGCAGGCGAGCCCGACGCCCACGCCGTCCTCGACGTCGTCGTTGCCGAACAGGAAGTTGTTCCAGTCGAAGCTCACGAACAGGCGGGTGGTGCCGCTCTCGCCCCAGTCGTGGAAGAGCGCCGGCGTGAAGGTGTGGTGGAGCAGGAAGGGATCGGCGTCCACCCAGGCGTAGCCGAAGTCGTACTGGAGGCGCAGGGTGTTGGCCTCGTCGAGGCGCCGGTCGAGCCAGCCCGTGAGCGTCGGGTACTGGGAGTTGAACTCGTTCAGGTCCTCGTGGGCGGAGCCGTAGTAGGCCGCGATCACGCCGCCCGACCAGTCGCCGGAGCGGAACAGCTCCATGCCGGCCTCGGCGGTGAAGACCAGCCTGGCGTCGCTGTCGTTGGCGATGTCCGAGGGCAGCTCCACCCCGGAGCCGCGCAGCACCACGTTGTCGTCGTACTCGGCCCCCACGGAGAAGGCCGCCCAGCGCTGGAGCTGCTCCTGGTCCGGGGCCAGGGTGCCGAGCGGGCGGTCCGCCTGCTGGACCGCCTGGGTGTCGCGGCGGTCCGGGAAGCCGCGGGTCGCCGCCTCCGCCTGGGCGCGGGTGAGGGCCGCGGCCGCCGCCTGGGCCCAGGGCGTGCCGGGCGACTCGCGCTGCACCCGCTCCAGCGCCTCGCGAGCCTTCTCCTGCTCGCGGGCGCGCTGCCACGCGATGCCGGCGTAGTAGGAGGCGACGGGCTCCACCTCGAGGGGGCCGGCGCGGCGCGCGGCCTCCAGCCGCAGCGCCGCCTCGCGGACGTCCGCCCGCTCGAGCGCGACCAGCCCCTCGTAGAGCGCCACCGCCGGCGCGTCGGGGGTGGCGGCGCGGGCCGCGGCCAGGGCCTCGGCCGCGGCGCCGAGATCCTCGCCCTGGTGGAAGCGCGCGATGCCGAGCTCGAGGTTCAGCTCCGGAAGCGCCGGGTCGAGCCGCTGCGCCTCCTCGAGGGCGGCCACGGCCTCGGACCAGCGCTGGTCCCGGATCGCGCAGCGGCCGCGCAGCTGGGCGACCGGGGCCGGATCCGCACCCGCGCGCTCGAGCAGCGCGAGCGCCTCGCTGCAGCGGCCTTCCGCCAGCAGGCTCTCGGCTCGCAGCCGCAGCACCTCGGGGACGTCCGCAGCGCTCGCCGGTGCAGCGAGCCCGAGGCCCAGCAGGAAGAGTGCGGCCGCGGCCGCCGGGCTCACGCGCCGCGTGCGCATCGCCGCCTGCGTCCGGTCGCCACGGCCAGCAGGCCGGCGCCGACGAGCAGCGCCGTCCCGGGCTCGGGCACCACGACGCCGAGCATCAGGATGGGGGGTGTCACGAGGTCGGGGCCCTCCGGCGGCACGAGATCCGGCCCGAACGGCAGCGGGCCGTTCACGATGTAGCGAACCGGCAGGGTGACGGAAGCCTCCGGAGCGAGAATTCCGACGTTCACGGCGCCGAAGAGGAACTCGTCACTGCCCACCGTCTGGCGCGCGATCTCGAACAGGTCGGCGTCGAGCCCGGTCTGGATGTCCGGGTACGGGGCCCCGGTCAGCGGGTTCGTGCTCACCACGTCCACGTTCGTGAACAGCAGGGCCACCGGCTGGTCGAAGGTGATGTCGCTCGTGTTCACGAAGGTCCACAGCGAGGTGCCGATGAAGGGATCCGACGGCGTGGGGTCGCTCCCCCGCTCCTGGGGGTTCTGGTCCACGGGCCGCTGGAGGTCCTGGCAGACCGTGAAGTCCGCCGCGACCACGGCCAGGCAGTTGCCCCCGGTATCGAAGGCGCCCGTCTCGACGCTGAGGAAGGTGCTCTCCGGGGTGATGTCGAAGGCGACGGGCTTGCCCGCGGCCGCCACCGCGGTGGCGTCGAAGCCCGTGTTGGCGCCGCCCGACGGAAAGAACAGGGGGTTCACGTCGGCCAGGGTGAGGCCCGCTGCCCCGGTTGCGGCACCCATCGCCAGCACCATCGCGAGCACGCCGCCCACGACCGCCGCGCGTCCCGCGCGCGCCGTTCCCGTCGACCCGCAGTGCACCATCGACCCGCAGTTCATCGCGCCCTCCTTTGGACGCTTCCCTCCCGAGCGGGGCCGGGGCCCCCTCAGGTGTGGTCGCCGCGGGGCGATTGTGTCGGCGTAAGGGGCCGGAATCCCTCGGAACCGGCCCTCGCCGGCGGTGGCGGAAAGCGGCTCCGGCTAGCGGGTGTAGAGGCGCACCGGGCGGCGGAAGCGGCGATGCCGCTCGGCCGCCTCGGCGGGCCCCGCCGGCGCGTCCGCGAGGGCCTCGGCCTCGTCGAGCAGGGCGTCCTGCTCGCCGAGCCAGTCGATCAGGTCGAGCAGGGCGTCGTCGAGGGCGCGGATGCAGCCGCTCGAGACCGGCTTGCCGAGCACCAGCGGGATGGCGCCTCCGTGGAGCGCGTAGGCGCCCTCCCGGGAGAAGGGGATCTTGGCGGCGCCCATGGGCGTGCGGGTCGAGGGCGGCTCGGGACGGGCGCCCGCGGCCCGCGCCCGGGGGCCCGGCGTCCAGCCGGGGTTGAGGATCACCCGCTCGAGCGCCCAGGCGCCGCTCGGCGTGGGGTGGCCCGGCGAGCCGAGCGCCACCCGCAGCCGCGGTCCCTGGGCGCCGTCGCGCAGGTCGCGCGCCTCGATCTCGAAGCGGCTGCGGTCGAGACGCAGCTCGATGCCGGGATCCGGCGGAGACGCCCCGACCGCGAAGAATGCGAAGGACGCGAGGAGCGCGCACAGCGCTCCGGGAAGCGTCGGCATCCGGCGAGGTCGCACCACGCCGGGACACGATAGCGACTCCCTAGGCCGAGGCGGCACGGATCGCCAGGTAGCGGTTCAGCACCGGGCCCGTGATGGCGGCCGGCGGCAGGTCGAGGGTGTGGAGCCCGCGGCGGCGCAGCTGGGCGAGCGCGATCTCGCGCTCGTGGAGCAGCTCGTCCACCACCACGCGGCGGTACAGGCGCAGGCGGTCCTCGGCGCCACGCGCCGTCTCGGGCGCGTCGTAGACGCGGTCGCGCACGGCCACCAGCAGCACTTGGTGACGCTTCGCCAGCACGCCGAGGGGGCCGGCGAAGCTCGCCGGGTCCGCCTCGACGAAGTCCGTCAGGAGCACGAGCAGCGCACGCTGGCGCTGGCGCGCGGCGAGCTCCGTGGCCAGGGCCTGGAAGTCCGCCTCCACGATGCGGGGCTGCACGGGGCGCAGCAGCTCGACGAACTCGCCGAGGTCCCGGCGCCGGCGCCGGGGCGGCACGAAGCCCTGCACCCGGCGATCGAAGAGCGCCATGCCGATGCGGTCGCCGGACAGCAGCGCCGCGTAGGCGAGCGCGAGCGCCGCGTCCACCGCGTAGTCGAGCTTGGTGCGGCCAGCGAAGCGCCCCGCCATCAGCCGGCTCGCGTCGAGGGCGATCACCACCTGGTGGTTGCGCTCGTGCTGGTGCAGGCGCACCACGGGCCGGCCGCGCCGCGCGCTGGCGGGCCAGTCGATGCGGCGCGGGTCGTCGCCGGGCACGTAGTCGCGCAGGGACTCGAACTCCATGCCCTCGCCGCGCTTGCGGGCGGGCTTCACGCCGAGGAGCGCCAGGGCCCGGCGCGGGTCGAGGGCCTCGGGGCGCAGCAGGGCCGAGGTGTCGGGATACACGGCGAGGCGGGCGCCGGCGGCCCCCGACACCCGGCGCCGCAGCAGGCCGAGGGGCGAGGACTCGAGGGCCACGGGACGGCCCAGCGGCCGGTCCCCGCGCACCCGCGGCGTCGCCTCGGCCTCGAGCACGCGCTCCTGCCCGGGCGCGAGCGCGAGCTTCGGGAAGACCGGGTCCGGGTCCGCGAGGTCCCGCGGCCACTCGTCGAATACCTCTGCCTGGACGGGGAGATCCGACGGATTGCGAAGAACCAGCTCGAGCTTCGCGGGGCGCCCCAGGAAGGCCCTCTCGGGCAGCCGTCGACGCAGCTCGAGGGGCGGGCGACGGCGCAGCGCCCAGGCGTCGAAGCCGACCAGCACGAGGCCGCCGAGCGCCACCCCCACCGCCACCACGAGCAGCGGCGCGAGCAGCACCGCCCCCGTGGCCAGCGCGATCCAGACCCCGGTGGCGGCCAGCAGCCGCCGGCCCGGCGAGATCCTCACCGCGGAACCGTCACGCTGCGCAGGGTGCGCGAGAGGGCCTCGTCGGCGGTGAGGCCCTCCACCTCGGCGGCGGGGTCGAGGACGACGCGGTGGCGCAGCGCCGCCAGGAACATCTCCTGGACGTCCTCGGGGAGCACGTAGTCGCGACCCTCCACCGCGGCGTTCGCCTTGGCGGCCCGGAGCAGCATCAGGCCGGCCCGGGGCGAGGCGCCGAGGGCGAAGTGCACGTCGTCGCGGGTGGCGCGCACCAGGGAGGACACGTAGGCGACGATCTCGTCGCCCACGATCACGCGCCGCACCACCTCGCGCACCCGCGCCAGGTCGTCGCCGCCCAGCACCGGCGCGAGCCCGGCCTCGCCCGGCAGGCCGGCGTGGTGGCGGGCGAGCAGGCCTCGCTCCTCGCCCTCGCTGGGGTAGTCCATCACGATCTTGAACAGGAAGCGGTCGAGCTCGGCCTCGGGCAGCGGGTAGGTGCCCTCGTGCTCGACCGGGTTCTGGGTGGCGAACACGGCGAAGTGGGGGCCCAGCTCGTGGCGCGTGCCGTCCACCGTCGCGGCGCGCTCCTGCATGGCCTCGAGCAGCGCGGCCTGGGTCTTGGCCGAGGCGCGGTTGATCTCGTCGGCGAGCAGCAGGTCGGTGAAGAGCGGCCCGCGGCGGAAGCGCATGTCGCCGGCACCCGCGTCGAGGATCGAGGTGCCGATGATGTCGCTCGGCATCAGGTCGGGGGTGAACTGCACGCGACCGAAGCGCACGTCGAGGGCGCGGGACAGGGTCTGGACCAGCAGCGTCTTGGCGAGGCCCGGCACGCCCTCGATCAGGCTGTGGCCCGAGCAGAGCAGGGTGAGGAAGGCCAGCCGCACCGCCTCCTCCTGGCCCACCACCACCTCGCCCACGGCGGCGGACAGCGTGCGGTAGCGCTCGGCGATCTCCGAGACGTCCAGGGGGGCGGGGCTTCCGGGATCGGCTCCAAGGGTCAACGGCAGGCCTCCTTCACGAGTGCGTCCAATCTGCGGGCCAGGCCGCGGAGCTCCGCGGCGCCGCGCACCGGGGCGTCCTCGGCCTCGAGCAGGGACAGGTCCGCGGGGGCGACCCGCCCCTCGCCGCGCAGGCGCTCGACCACCGCCCGGGCCGGCGTCTCGGGCGGCAGGCCGAGCCGCCGCCGCAGGCGCGCCACGCTGAGCTCGCGGTAGCGCCGGGCCACCTGGGCGTGGTCCCGGCTGCGGGCGTAGAGGGTGGCGAGGGAGTCGACGAAGCGCTCGAGCTCCGGCGCCCCCGGGTCCGCCTCGGCAACGGCGCGGCGGGGCAGCGCGCTGCCGCGCCACAGGGCCAGCAGGCCCAGGGCCACGAGGCCACCGAAGACCGGCAGCGCCGGCGAGCCGGCCAGGTAGACCAGGGCCCGCTGCTCCCGGCGCAGGCCGTGGCTGCGCTCGTCGAAGGCGGGCACGCCGAAGGCGCGCACCAGGTCGAGGGCCAGGGGCGCCGCGTCGGCGCGGTCCAGCCAGGCGTTGGTGAGGAAGCGGCCGTCGGCGACCACCACGAGCCGGCCCGCGCCGACCCGCTTCTCGAGCACGAAGGGGGCTCCGTCCACGCGCGCGCGCACCCGCAGCCCGCCGTCCCCGAGGAAGCGCCGCAGGCGCGGCCCCTGGAGCCGACGGGGCTCGCCCACGAGGTCGCCCTCCACGACCTGCACCGGGAGGTCGTCGTCCGCGTCGGGCTCCCCGCTCCACCAGCGCTCGAAGGGGTCGAGCCCGCGATCGCCGTCGGCGCCCTCGGGCTCCTCGGCCCCGGCCCCCGCCTCGCCCGTATCCGGCGCGTCGGTCTCCGCGTCGTCCTCGGGAGCGTCGCGTTCGGGCAGGAGGAAGGGGCCCAGACGCGTGCAGTCCGTCCCGACGAGGGTGGGATCGAGCGCGCTCGCCAGGCTCCAGTAGGGCTCCGTGGGCAGGAACACCAGGCCCGTGCCGCCGGCCTCGAGCCAGGGGGCGGGATCCCAGAGCGGCGACGCGGGCGGGTCGGGCGGGGCGGGAGGATCGGCCGGCGGGGCGGGCGCCACCGCCTCCCCTTCCGGCCCCCCCTCCGCACCCTCGTCGTCGGCCGCGTCCGCGGTCTCGTCGGCGCCCCGGTCGGCGACCACCCGCGTGCAGGCGTCCGTCGGCTCGATCCACCACACCACGTCCTGGGGCGGCAGCACGGCCGGCGGCAGGTAGCTGCGCGAGACCGGCAGGCCCAGGTCGGTCAGGAGCTCGAACAGCGCGCGCTGGCCCCCGGGCACGGTGCCGAACGTGTTGGCCTCGAGGTGGGTGCGCTTCGAGGGCCAGAACAGGCCCAGCACCGCGAGCACCACGATCGCGGCGATGGCGGAGCGTCGTGCGCGACTCACGGCCGACTCACGCCGGCGCCGGGAGCGCCGCCACCCGGCGGTGGAGCGTCCGCCAGCCGGCGTAGAGCTCGGGGTCCTCGACGCGGTCCCGGAACAGCCGCCGCTCGAGCCGGTCCACCAGCCCGAGCAGCTCCCGGCGCTCGGCCTCGGGGAGCGGCGCCTCGCGCAGCCGGCGGCGCAGCACCCGGTTGGGCTCCGAGCGCCCCAGCTCGATCACCCGGCTCTCGAGCAGCAGCTCGAGGGTCGCGAGCTCGACGTGGCGCGCCGCCTCGAGGTAGCGGCCCTCCCGGGCGAAGCCCTCGGCGAGCACCAGCAGCCCGGGCCGGTCGCGCACCGCGCCGCGCGCCGCCTCGGGGACCGGCGCGCTCACGGCTCGGTGCACCGTCCAGACCACGTGGGCGAGGAGCACCAGGGAGAGCAGCAGCAGGCCGACCACGACGAGCCAGTAGAGGGCCGGCGCGTCGAGGCGCAGGCCCTCGAGCCACTCGGTCCAGCCCTGCAGCCACTCGATCACGCGGCGCCAGGCGTCGACGTCGATGCGCCAGGCCGCGTACTCCTCGCGGGCGAGGATCTCGGAGGCGAGCTCGCGGACCCGCTCGTCGCTGGCGTCGAGCCCCTCGCCCATGCGCCGCTACCCGATGGGTGCCGGTGCGCCCGTCGCCTCCTCCTCGACCAGGCTCGCCAGGTGCTCCAGGTCGAAGGACTCCTTGCGGCAGCGGATGTCGAAGTAGAGCACCACGAGCACCGCCGAGAGGAAGGCGTAGCCCACGGACTGGGCCAGGGCGTCGACCACCGTGCCGACCACGGGCACGGGGAAGATGGCGGTCAGCAGGCCGACGCCGGCGGTCACCACGCCGACGAGGATGTAGCTCACCAGCATGATGCCGAAGCCGCGCGCCTTGTGGCCCTTCATCAGCTCGTGGCTGCGGCTGAGCGCCGCGAACCCGAAGCGCCGCTCGAGCACCATCACCTGCTGCAGGACCAGGAACGCCAGGGCCAGGTAGATGCCCGGGATGATGAGCAGCACGAAGCCCACCAGCTCGGCCAGGACCGCGAGGAGCGAGGTGCCCACCAGTGGGAGCAGGATCGAGAAGCCGACGCGCAGGCCGTCGCCGATGCCCGTCGAGCGCCCGAGGTAGGACTCGCCCAGGGCGTGGGTGATGGCGGCGAAGACCACCGGGTTGATGACCGCGAAGGCGACCAGCCCGAGCACGATGAGCACGAGCACCTGCTCCGGGGTCGGCGGCGCCCCGGTGGCGGGATCCACCAGGGAGTTCACCACCAGTCCGAAGGGCACGTAGAAGACGGCCGCGATGCCCACCAGCAGGACGAAGTGGTTGCGCAGCAGGCGGAACCCCATGTCGAGGATCTCGCCGAAGGACATCTCGCGGATCTCGTAGCTCACCTTCCCCTCCTCGCCGCTCGTCCCGACGCCGGCGCCCGGACGATCGCCTCAGGCGCCCCGCGGATCCAGCCGGACCGCGATGCTCTCCCCCTCGCTCCGGATCATGCCGATCACGCGGTCCGCCAGCCCGTACTTTTCGGCCATCTTGGCGTCCACTTCAGGCCCCATGTGGGGCACCGCGAAGGCCTCGTAGCGTCCCATCCGGCCGTCCCGCTCGAGCTCCACCGCGGGCCGCTCGGAGAGGCGCTGGAGCCAGCCGCTCCCGGGGTCTCCCGCCCGGAGCCAGAGGTCCGGACCGATCTCGACGATCCAGAGCGGCGTCTCGTGCACCTCGCCGTCGGCGTCGGTGGTGTGCAGGTGGACCACCTCGCCCCCGTACTCGCTGGCCACGTAGATCACGCCACCGAAGACCAGGACCGCCAGCCCCAGTCCGACCAAGAGGCTCCGCATCGCCGCCCCTCCTCGTCCCCCGGCGGTATGACACCGAGCGCGATCGACGCCGTCAACCGAGAAGCCGTGGACCCCACGAGCCGAGGCAAAAAGCCCACGCCTGGCGGCGGCTCATGGAGCCGGCTCCTCCGGCCCCGGGGCGTACTCGCGCCCCCGGGCGGCGGGCCCGACGCCGTGCAGCTCGAGGGAGTCGAGGACCGCATCGAAGTAGACCCGGGAGCTCGCGTGCAGCGGCTCGGGGCACTCGCCGATCGCGATCACCACCCGGCCGTCGCCGCTCTCGAGGAAGGTGAGCTCCTCGATGGCACCGGCCTCCGGGGCGGCCAGCACGAAGCGCAGCGCCGGCCGGCCCGCGACCTCGACGTCCGACTCGGAGACCAGCGTGCCGCCGCCGAGGTGGGCTCCGGCGTAGCGGCCCAGGTAGTCGGCGAGGGAGGGGTAGCCGCGCACCAGGATCTGGATCGAGCAGGTGTAGTCCCAGGTGACGCCCTCGACCGCCACCACGCCCTGCTCCATGGCGAGGTGGGTCCAGCCCGCGGGCAGCTGCACCTCGAAGCCCAGCCGCGGGTCCACGTGGGGCGCGAGGGCGAGGCGCGGCGGGGTCGGCAGCTCGCGCGCGAGGTCGGGCGGCGCCTCCGGCGCCTCGGGGAGGTCGCGGTAGACGGTGCCGTTGGGGATCGAGTAGAGCGAGACGAAGCTGTTCACGTCCTCGGCTCCGAGCTCGCCGCGGGGCAGCCGGTCGCGCACCACGCGGAACATCAGGTCGTTGGGGATCGGGCTGTGGCCGTGCATCCCGAGCGCGTGGCCGATCTCGTGGAGCGCCACCTTCTCGACCTGGTCGGGCAGCAGCAGGCCGTGGCGGTCGGCGACGAAGACGCGCAGCTCGGGCACGCGGTAGCGCACGGCGAGGCGCCGGACCTGGCGCGGATCGAGCGGCGTCCCTTCCAACCGCTCCACCTGGCAGGCGTCCCCGAGCGGGGTCGCGCCGAGGACCTGGACCGAGGCGTCCGGCGTGGGCGCCTCCTCGCCGCGCAGCTCGATGGTGAGGTCGGCCTCGGCGCGGCTCGCCGCCATCTCGAAGCCCACGCGGCCCTCGAGCCCGTCCTCCCACAGGCCGAGGGCCCGCTCCACCGCCGCCACGTACTCGCCCGGCGGGCGCGGGAACAGCGCGTCGCCGAGGCCGGGGTCGATGACCGGCGGCACCACGTGCACGGCGAGCGGGAAGTCGCCGTCGGACCAGCGGCAGAAGACGAGCAGCTCGGGCGGTGGCGGCGCCGCGCCGAGCCAACCCGCGAGCCAACGCCAGGGACGGCGCCAGGCCGGCGACGCGGCGGGCAGCGCCACCCGCGCCGCCATGAAGGGCAGGTAGTTGGGCTCGAGCACCTCGGGGTAGACGGCGCGGAAGGCCTCGTAGTCCCAGCGGTTGTGCAGGTAGCGGGGCTCCGCGGCGGCGGCCGCCGCCAGCACCAGCGAGGCGGCCAGGAGTGCGGCGCGCCCGCGGCTCACGAGCGTCCGCGCTGGCGCCGGCGCAGGACGCCGCGCACCTCGCGCTCCTCCTCGCGCTTGCGGATCGCCTGGCGCTTGTCGTGGCGCTGGCGCCCCCGCGCCAGCGCCAGCTCCACCTTGGCCCGCCCCTCCTTCCAGTAGATCGACAGCGGCACCAGGGTCAGGCCGCGCTCCGCCACCTGCCCGCCGAGCTTCGCGATCTCGCCGCGGTGGAGCAGCAGCTTGCGGTCGCGGCGCGGGTCCGGGTTCTCGCGCGCGGCCTGGGGGTAGGGGCTGATGTGGAGGCTCTTGAGGATCACCTCGCCGCGGCTCACCACCGCGTAGGCGTCGGAGAGGTTGGCCTTGCCGGCGCGCAGCGACTTCACCTCGGGACCGACCAGCGCGATGCCCGCCTCGAAGGTGTCGAGCACCTCGTAGTCGTGGCGGGCCCGCCGGTTCTGGACGATCGCGCTGCGGGCCTTCCCGCCCTTCGAGCCCTTGCCCTTGGAGGCCGCCATGGCGGGCGATCCTAGCGGGCGGCGAACCCGCCCGCGCCCGGGCCCCGGCCGCTACTCCCGCGGGCGGTTGCGCTCGTCCACGAAGACCCGCTTCGCCTTCCAGGCGCGGGCCTCGGCGTCGGGGAGCTCGGTCCAGCTCGCGATGATGACCACGTCGTGGGGCTTCACCCGGTGGGCGGCGGCGCCGTTCACGCAGACCTCGCCGGAGCCGGGCTCGCCCGCGATCGCGTAGGTGCGCAGGCGAGCCCCGTTGGTGCAGTCCCAGATGTCGACGGCCTCGTAGGGCAGGATGTCGGCGGCGCGGAGCAGGTCCTCGTCGATGGTGACGCTGCCCTCGTACTCGAGGTTGGCCTCGGTGACGCGCGCGCGGTGGATCTTGGACTTGAGCAGGGTTCGGGTCACGACAGGCTCTCCTTCAGTACCCGGTTGTCGATCAGTCGCACGTCGCCGGCCGCGCTCCCGGCCCTCGCCGGGAAGCGCACCGCCAGCGCGAGCAGCGTGGGGCCCGCGAGCCGCTCGGGGGCCGGGGCCAGGCTCCCGGGGTCGCGCAGCTCGAGGTAGTCGATCTCGGCGTGGGGCGCCTTGGCGATCTCGGCCCGCGCCGCGGCGAGGAGCGCGTCGCGGCGGCGCTCCCCGGCCGCGTGGGCGCCCTCGGCGGCGTCGAGGGCGCGCACCAGGGCCGGGGCCTCGCCGCGCATGGCGGCGTCGAGGTAGGCGTTGCGGCTCGAGAGCGCGAGGCCATCGGGCTCGCGCAGCGTGGGGACGCCCACCACCTCCACGTCGAAGCCGAGGTCCCGCACCAGGCGACGGATCAGCGCGAGCTGCTGGAAGTCCTTCTCGCCGAAGACCGCGACGTCGGGGCGCGCCGCCACGAGCAGCTTCGTCACCACCGTGGCCACGCCCCGGAAGTGGACCGGACGCGCCGCGCCGCACAGGGGCTTCGCGAGCTCCGTCACCTCGACGACGGTCTGGGCGCCCGGCGGGTACAGGGCGGCGTCGTCGGGCAGGAACACCCGCGACGCGCCCGCCTCGCGGCAGGCGGCGAGGTCCGCCTCGAGGGTGCGGGGGTAGGCGGCGAGGTCCTCGCCGGGGCCGAACTGGGTGGGGTTCACGTAGATCGAGACGCACACCACGTCCGCCCGCCGCCGCGCCTCGGCGACCAGCGCGAGGTGCCCCGCGTGGAGCGCCCCCATGGTGGGCACCAGCGCGATGCGCCTTCCCGCGGCGCGGTCCTCGTCGGCCCGGCGCTGCAGCGCGCGGACGTCGCGCACGACCTCCATCAGCGGTAGCAGTGCTCGTCGCCGGGGAACTTGCGGCTCGCCACGTCGTCGGCGAAGGCCCGCGCCGCCTTCGACGCCAGGGCTCCGAGGTCGGCGTACTGCTTCACGAAGCTCGGCGACCAGTCGTTCAGGCCCAGCAGGTCGTGCATCACCAGCACCTGGCCGTCGCAGGCCGCTCCCGCACCGATCCCGATGGTGGGGATCGCGAGCTCCGCGGTGATCTCCCGGGCCAGGTCCGCGGGCATGCCCTCGAGCACCACCGCGAAGGCCCCGGCCTCCTCGACGGCGCGGGCGTCCGCGAGCAACCGCTCGCGGCCGGCGTCGCCGCGGCCCTGCACGCGGTAGCCGCCCATGCGGTGCACGGACTGGGGGGTGAGGCCGACGTGGCCCATCACGGGGACGTCGGTTCCGACGATGCGGCGGATGGTCTCGGCGGCGCCGACGCCGCCCTCGAGCTTCACCGCCTGGGCGCCGCCCTCCTTCACCATGCGGATCGCGCTCTCCACCGCCCGCTCCGGGGAGCCCTGGAAGCTGCCGAAGGGCATGTCGCCCACGACCAGCGCGCGCGTCGCGGCCCGGGCCACGAGGCGCGTGTGGTAGATCATCTCGTCGAGGGTGACGGGCAGCGTGGTGTCGAGGCCCTGCACCACGTTGGCGAGGGAGTCGCCCACCAGCAGGACGTCGATCCCCGCGGCGTCGAAGATACGCGCGAAGGCGTGGTCGTAGGCGGTGAGCATCGAGAAGGGCTCGCCCCGACGCTTGGCGCGGGCGAGTGAGCGCACACTGACCCGGTGCTCGCGACGGCTGGCCTGGTTGACGGTGGACATGCAGCGCCTCCCGCCTCGGGGCGCTGGTCCCGGAAACGAAAACGCGCCCGCCGGCGGCTGCCGGAGGCGCGTGCGATCGGACCCGGTCGGGTCCTGGCGTCGGCCGATGGGGGGCGTCCGCCTCGATCGCCCTACCCGCCCCCGTGTCTCGGTCCTCGCGGATCCGAGCTGCTGGGCGTCGTCAGGCGTCGTCCTGTCTGCCGGACCCGCGGGCCCGAGGTTTTCTCGTCCGATGGAGATCGCACCGCGCGATTCCCCTCGAACGGATCAAGGCTATGAGCGTGCCCGGTCCGTGTCAAGCATCATGGCCCCGCGGGGCCATGCGCGGGCCGGGCCGGGGCGGGGACGGGAACGGCTCAGGATCGCTCCAGCAGCTCGCGCACGGCCGGCGGGACGTAGCGGCTCTCGAGCTGCGCCCCGGCGTGCTCCCGCAGCGCCGCGGCCGCCACGGCGAGGTGCTCCTCGAGCGGGTCGGCGGCGCACAGCACGATCCACACCGCACCGCGCACGCGGCACACCCCGCTGCGCAGCGCCGCCGCGGCGGGCTCCCGGCGCACCTCGAGGCCGGTCTCCCGCGCCAGGTCCAGGACCAGCTCGAGGAGCTCGCGGCGTTCCATCCCGCCAGACTAGACCCGATCTCGCGAATCCTCCCGTCGCTCAGCGGCGGCGGTTCGTCGGCCGGATCGCATACTCGTGGAGCGCCTGGCGCAGCTCCTCGTCGAGCTTCTCGAAGCGCAGGCCCGTCTCGGCGTGGCCGCCCTCGGCGGGTCCGGGTCCGCTCGACCACACTACCACCGCGTCGGCCACCACCCGCGGCCCGTCGGGCGGCAGGGTGAAGTCCACCGACACCCGGTCGCCCTCCTCGAGGGGCTCGCGCAGGTGCAGGCACAGGCCGCCCTCGGAGATGTTGACCGCGTAGACGGTGCGCCGCTCCCGACCGTCGCGCTCCAGCGCGACGGGCAGCGGGATGGGGAGATCCTGTCGGGGCTCAGGCAAGCGACGACTCCGGGACGCCCCGGTCTTCGGCGAGCCGGCGCGCCAGCTGAAGCCAGGCGTCGGGGGCCAGCTCGGCGGGCCGGGCGTGCTCGGCGAGGCCGAGCTCGGCGAGGAGCGGCGCCGGCTCGGGCGCCCCCGCGATGCGCAGGGCCGCCCGCAGGGTCTTGCGGCGGTGGGCGAAGGCGCCGCGCAGCCACGGCTCGAGACGCGCCAGCTCGCCGGGGGAGAGCCCTTCTCCGGGGCGCGGCGTGATGCGCAGGAAGCGGGAGAAGACCCGGGGCACCGGGTGGAAGCAGCGCGGATGCAGGTCGAGGCCCTTCTCGACGTCGACGCACCAGGCGTGGAGCACGGCGAGGGAGCCGTAGTCCGGGCCCCCCGACCCGGCCGCGACGCGCTCCGCCACCTCGCGCTGCACCATCACCGACCAGCCCGTCAGGGCGGCGCGCAGGTCCAGCAGGCGACGCAGCAGCGGGGTGGCGACCGCGTAGGGGAGGTTCGCCACCACGCGCACGGGGCCCGGCGCCGCGGCCGCGCATGCGGCGAGATCGATCTCGAGGGCGTCGCCGTGGACCAGCTCCACGTTGGCCGGCAGGCACGCGTCCTCGCGCAGCGCGCGCACCAGCCCCGCGTCGATCTCGATGCTGACCACCCGCGCGGCGCGCTCGGCCAGCGCGCGGGTCAGCAGGCCCAGGCCGGTCCCGACCTCGATCACGGTGTCGCCGGGCTCCACGCCGGCGAGCCCGACCAGCTTCACCGCGAGACGCTCGTCGACCAGGAAGTTCTGGCCGCGGGAGCGATGGGGCGCGAGGCCGTGGCGGTCGAGCCAGGCACGCACCTCGCTCGGGCTCACGACGAGGCCGGGGAGAGGGCGCCGGCCGGCGTGCCGTGCAGCGCGACGCGCGACGCCGCGCCGAGGTCCCAGCCGTGGCGCACCCCGCGCTCGAGCAGCCGCGTGCCGGCGGCGGCGATCATGGCGGCGTTGTCGGTGCAGAGCGCCGGGGGCGGGAACACGAGATGGAAGCCGTCGCTCTCCGCCGCCGCGGCGAGCTCGGCGCGCAGGCGGCGGTTGGCCGCCACGCCGCCCACCACCGCCAGGCGCCCGAGCCCCTCGTCCTCGAGGGCGCGCCGCGCCTTGGCGATCAGCACGTCGGTGGCGGCGGCCTCGAAGGACGCCGCCAGGTCCGCCACGTCGCCCTCGCCGAGGGGCTGGCGCCGCGCCACCTCGTGGGCGACCGCGGTCTTGAGCCCGCTGTAGGAGAAGTCGAGCCCCTCGCGGTCGGCCAGCGGTCGCGGGAAGTCCACCGCCTTGGCGTCGCCCGCCTGGGCGGCGCGGGAGAGCGCCGGGCCGCCCGGGTATCCCAGGCCCAGCAGCTTGGCGACCTTGTCGAAGGCCTCGCCCACGGCGTCGTCGCGGGTCTCGCCGAGGATCGCCGGGGCGCCCTCCGCGTCCACGCGATACAGCGCCGTGTGGCCGCCGGAAACCACGAGCCCGAGGTACGGCGGCCGCAGGGCGTCGTCCACCAGCTCCGCCGCCGCCAGGTGGCCGGCCAGGTGGTGCACGCCCACCAGCGGCAGCCGGCGCTGGAACGCCAGGGCCTTCGCGAAGGAGAGGCCCACCAGCAGCGAGCCCAGCAGCCCCGGCCCGGCCGTCACGGCCACGCCCGTCAGCTCGGGCAGCGAGACGCCGGCCTTCTCGAGGGCGTGGCGCGCCACCGAGCCCACCGCGGCCACGTGGTCGCGGGAGGCCAGCTCCGGCACCACGCCGCCGTAGGGCCGGTGCACGTCGTCCTGGCCGTGGACCACGCTCGAGAGCACGTCGGCACCGTCGCGCACCACCGCGGCGGCCAGCTCGTCGCACGAGCTCTCGATGCCGAGGACGAGACTCACCCCATCCCGCGCTCGAGCTTCTCCTGCTCGGCCTTGCAGTCGATGCAGAGCTCGGCGACCGGGCGCGCCTCGAGGCGCTTGATCCCGATCTCCTCCTCGCAGCTCTCGCACTGGCCGTAGACGCCCTCCTCGATCTTCTCGAGCGCGGCGTCGATCTTGCTGATGAGCCCGCGCTCGCGCTCGCGCAGGCGGCCGGTGAAGGAGAGGCTCACCTCCGAGGAGGCGGCGTCCACCTCGTCGGGGAAGTCGTCGGGGTCGAGGTGGATGTCCCCGGAGAGCGTCTTCTTCGCGTTGCCGAGGAGCTGCTCCCGCTGGGCCAGCAGGATCTTCCGGAACCTCTCCTGGTCGCGCTTTCTCACTCTCTCACCCCGTTCTTCGAGACATCCGAGACCGTACCTGAGATGATCTCCGGGAACGATCTACGTCGTTCCAACCCGTCCGGTTTCGCCGCGCGCCGGCGGTCAGCCCGACGCGCGCAGCAGCTCCACTTGTCTCTTCGCCTCTCCCGCCCGGGGCGAATCCGGGTACTCGTTGACGACCCTCTCGAAGGCCTTCACCGCCGCCTCGCCGTAGCCGAGGCGAAGCAGGGCCTCCCCTTGTCGGTAGAGCGCGTCGGCCGCTTTATTCCCCGCCGGGTAGCGGCCCGCGACGTCGTCGAAGCGCAGTACGGCGGTTCGGAAGTCCCCCTGCTTGAAGTGGCAGTCCGCCATCCAGTAGGCGGCATCGTCGGCGTAATCGGAAGAAGGGTGAGTTTGCAGGAACTCGCGAAAGCGGTCAACACAGGCCTGGTTGTCGTCGCCGCGCCAGGCGTCGAGGGCCTCGCGGTAGAGACGCAGCTCCTCGGGCGCGGCGTTCGACAGGGCGAGCTCGTCCCCGTCGGCGGCCCCCGACGGGGGCGCCGCTGCGCCGTGCGCGGCCTTGCGCGCCGCCCTGGCCTCCTCGAGCGCCTGGTCGGAGCGGTGCTCCGCCACCTCGAGGCGCCCGCGCAGCGCGGCCAGCTCGCCGTGCAGCGACTCGACCTGGGCGGCGAGGTCCGCCACGTTGGCCCGCGCGTCGCTCCCCACGGCGCCGTGGCGCTTCAGGCGCAGCACCTCCTCCTCGAGCTTGCGGTGCTCTGCGACGGTGACGCAGGCCGAGAGCACGCCGCAGGTGATGAAGAGCGCCGCCGCGCGCAGGGTGGCCGCCCGCCTCGCGGATCCGACGGGGAATGTCCTCATCTCCTCCTCCTCTCCTCGACTTCTTCACCGAACCGGGGAGCGCTCATCGACGGTTGGGGCCCCAGGCCGGGTTCACGTCGTCGCCGGCCCCGTCGGTCAGCCGCCGCAGGTTGTGCCCGGTGACGTCCACGACGTAGATGTCGGCGCGGCCCCGCCGCGTCGAGCTGAAGGCGAGCATGCGGCCGTCGGGCGACCAGCTCGGGTACTCGTCGTTGCGGGGATGGGACACGAGGGGCAGGTTGACCTGACCCTCGGGGTCGATCAGCCAGATGTCGAACTGGTGGTTGACCCGGCTCTCGTAGGCGATCCAGCGCCCGTCCGGGGACCAGGCCGGGGCGGCGGCGTAGTTGCTCTCGAAGGTGAGCCGCTGCACGTCGCTGCCGTCGGCATTCATCACGTAGATCTGCGGACTGCCGCTGCGGTCGGACACGAAGGCCATCCGCTTGCCGTCGGGCGACCAGCTCGGCGCGACGTCGATGACGCGGTTCTTGGTTAGTCGGCGCAGGCCGTTGCCGCCGGGGTCCGAGGTGTAGATCTCCGCCGCTCCGTTGGGGCTCATCACCACCGCGAGCTCGTCGCCCCGGGGCGCGTAGACGGCGCGGTAGAGCGGATGGCCGGAGTTCAGGCTGCGCAGGATGCGTCCGGGCGAGCGACGCCCCCGCGTGAGCAGGAAGATGTGGGGCCGGTGGCGGTAGCGGTAGGAGGTGTAGACGATGGACTCGGCGTCGGGCCCCCAGGAGGGGAAGGAGTTGATCGAGCGGTTGGCGGTGACGGCGCGCAGGTTGCCGCCGTCGGCGTCCATCACCCAGATCTCCTTGGCGCCGGTGCGGTTCGAGACGAAGGCGATCTCGGTGTCGGCCACCCCCGGCGTGCCCGTGAAGGCGCCCACCACGTCGTCGGCGATGGCGTGGCCGATGCGCGTGAGGTCCTCGGGCTCGCCGCGGTAGCGCTTGCGCAGCAGCTTGCGGCAGCCCCGCGAGACGTCGAGGACCTGGAACTCGACCCGCAGCGCGGCGGTGCCGAGCGCCACCTCGCCCTGGACCAGTGCGTCGGTGCCGATCTGCCGCCAGTTCTCGCACACCACGCGCTCGCCGGTGGCCAGGGGCGCGCTCTCGACGGGCCCCAGGAAGGCGGCGGCCTGGAGGGGCGCGAACAGCCCCGAGAAGGCGAGCCCCTCCTCGATCGCCCCCCGCAGCGCCGAAGCCACGTTGGGATCCGCCTCGCTGCCCAGGGGAGAGAAGCGCTGCACCGCGGCCCGGTAGGTCTTGGCGCTGGGGTCGGTGATCACGATGGGCGGGCGCTCCTGGGCGCTCGCCGCCGCGGCGACGAGCCAGAGCCCGACCGTGATGCAGCCGATGGTCCACCCGATCTTCATCGCAGCAGGTCCTCGGGACGGAACAGGAAGGTCCACTCGCCGGGCTCGATGGGCCGCGGCAGGGGACTCGCCTTGCGTATCGCCCGTTCGACGCTCTCGTCGTACCAGGGATTCCCGGAGGATCGCACCACGCGCAAGTCGCTCACGTGCCCCCCGGGTCCCAGGCGCACCCGCACCTCGGTCTCGAGGTTCTGCATCCGGAAGCCCGGCGCGAGCACCCAGGCCCGGTGGACGTGGAGCTTGGCGCGCCGCCGCCAGGCCGCCTCCTCGGCCGAGATCGGCACACCGACCGCCCCGCCGCCGCCCGGGCCCGCGCCCGGCAGGGGCTCCGCCTGGGCCACCTCCACGGGCTGGGGGGCGTTCTCGCCGGCCTCCTGGCGCAGGCTGGCGAGGACGTCCTCGTAGGTCTCCTCGGGCTGCGGAGCGGGCTCGGGCGCCTTGCGGGGCTCGGGCCGGGGCCTGGCGACCTTGGGCTTCGGCTCCGCGGTGCGGGTGGGCTCGGTGGGGAGCACGACCTTCTTGGGCGCCGGCGGAGGCGGGGGGGGCGGCGGCGGCTTCGGGACGGCCTTGGGGGCCGGCTCGGGGGCGGGCCTCGGCGGCGCCGGAGCCGGGCGCGCCACCGGGCCGGCGGGGACGAGGTTCACCCGCACCACGGCGGGCAGCAGGCTGCTGCGGGGCGTGGGCTTCGGGGTCAGCACGAAGGCGGCCAGCAGCACCGCGTGGCCGACGGCCGAGATCCACACCCAGCGGGAGAAGGCGTCCTCCCGGATCCCGATGCTCTCCTGGGCGTGCGACACGGCGGCTCCTCGGCCCCTCCATCCCCGGGTCCCTCGTCCGACGGGCTCCATCGGCCGGCGCCCCGCCCGGACCCGCGGCGGGGCTCACTCGGGCTCGGTGACGATCCCGAGGCTCTCGGCGCCCGCCCGGCGAGCCGCCGCCATGGCCTTCACGACGGTGCCGTAGGGCGCCTCCTCGTCCGCACGCAGGTACACGTCGCGATCGTCGATGCCCTCGAGGATCGCGGTGAGCTTGGCCTCGAGCTCCTCCGCGGGCACCTGCTGGCGCGCGATGTGGTAGCTCCCGTCCTTCTTGACCGTCAGCACCAGCGGCTCCTCCCGCAGCTTGAGGGGCTGGCTGGTGGTCTCGGGCAGATCGACGTCGATCCCCTGCTGGAGCATGGGCGCCGTCACCATGAAGATGATCAGCAGCACCAGCATCACGTCCACGAAGGGCGTGACGTTGATCTCGGAGAGCGCGCTGTGCCCGCGCCCGGGGCCGAGACCCGCCATCTCAGCCCCTCGCGGCCCGGGCTTTGGCGGGCGCGGGCGCGGCGCGGCGGAAGTCCCCCAGCAGCTCGTTGCTGAAGACGTCGATGAAGCCCTGGAGCTCGCGCAGGCGCCCGACGAAGACGTTGTAGAAGATGCTGGCGGGGATCGCGGCGAACAGGCCGAGCGCCGTGGCGATCAGCGCCTCGGCGATGCCCGGCGCCACCACGGCGAGGCTCGCGCTGCCGGCCTGGCCGATGCCGGTGAAGGCGTTGATGATCCCGACCACCGTGCCGAAGAGACCGATGAAGGGAGTCGAGCTCGCCGTGGTGGCGAGCAGCGGCATGCGCCGCTCGAGGCGGTGGGTCTCCTGGGCCGCCGCCCAGGCGACCTGGCGCGAGAGGCGGTGGATGCCGTCGTCGTCCAGGGCGTCAGCCGGGGTGCCGCCGCCGTAGCGCGCCATGCGGTTGCGCTCCGCGTAGGCGGCGAGGTAGATGGCGGGAAGCGGGCCGCGATCGAGGTCGCGCGCCGCCTCGTAGGCAGCGTCCCGGGAGCCTTCGTGATATACGTCGAGGAACGCTTCGCTGTCGCGCTGCGCGAGGCGAAGCTCGCGCGACTTGAACAGGATCGCCGCCCAGGAGACGATCGAGAACAGCGCGAGCAGGGCCATGACGAGCTGTACGACCCACGACGCCTGCCAGACCAGGGCGAGGGGGTCGAGGCTCGCGAGACGTCCCCCCAAGACCGTCCCAGCGATGAACTGTCCCATGTTCCTCTCGAACGATGGCGGTCGCGGAGTCTAGGAGAGGGGTGGGGGGAGAGCAACGATCCCCCGGAGGAGCTTCATGCAGGTGAACGTCCAGACGCGCGCGGCGGCGGGGGCCCGGGTGGACCTCCTGGCGGTCCCGCTGGTCGAGCTCGACGCCCGGCGCTGGCGGCTTCCGGCACGGGCGGCCGCCCTCGACCGGGCCAGCGGCGGCCGCATCACGGCGGTGATCGAGAGCGGCGACTTCCGCGGCAAGCGCGGGGAGTCGGCCCTGATCCACGCACCCGAGGGGCTCGCGGCCCGTCGCCTGCTGCTGGTCGGCCTGGGCAAGGAGTCGGATCTCGACACCGACGGCCTGCGCGAGGCCGCGGGGATCGCGGTCGGGGCCGCCTCGGCGCGGGGCGCCGAGAAGCTGGCGGTGACGGGGATCACAACGCGGCGCCTGCGCGCCGCCGCCGCCGCCCAGGCCCTGGCCGAGGGGGCGGTGCTCGCCAGCTACCGCTTCGACCGCTACCGCAAGCGCGCCGAGGACGCCAAGCCGCCGGCGGCCTCCGCCGCGCTGCTGTTCGAGGGCGCGAGCGCGTCGGACGCCCGCGCGGCGCGCGCCGCCGCGAGCACCGGCGTGATCCTCGCCGAGAGCCAGAACGTCGCGCGAGACCTGTCCAACGAGCCGCCGAACGAGCTGCCCCCGGCCGTGCTTGCGCGGGAGGCGGAGCGCGTCGCCAAGGAGACGGGGCTGCGCTGCCGCGTGCTCGAGGTGGCGGAGCTCCGGCGCCGCAAGATGGGAGCGATCCTCGCGGTGGGCGGCGGCAGCTCGCGGCCGCCGCGCCTGATCGTGCTCGAGCACAACGCGCCCGGCGGCAGGGGCCGCAAGAAGAAGGGTCGCTCGGGCAAGGCGCCGCGGCGCCGCCCCACCGTCTGCCTGGTGGGCAAGGGCATCACCTTCGACACCGGTGGCATCTCGCTCAAGCCCACCACCAGCATGGTGAAGATGAAGCACGACATGTCCGGCGGTGCGGCGGTGATCGGCGCCCTGCGGGCCGCGGCCCTGCTGAAGCTGCCGCTCCACGTGGTGGGCATCGTGAGCGCGGCCGAGAACATGCCGAGCGGGACCGCCTACCGGCCCGACGACATCGTCGCCACCGCCTCGGGGCGGACCGTCGAGGTGGCCAACACCGACGCCGAGGGGCGCATGGTGCTCGCCGACGCGCTGCACTTCGCCCAGGAGGAGTTCGAGCCCGCCGCCATGGTGGACGTCGCCACCCTGACCGGCGCCTGCGCGGTGGCGCTCGGCACCTGGGCGGCGGCGGTGCTCGGCAACGACGAGCGGCTGGTCGAGGCCCTGCGCCGCGCCGGCGACACGACGGGCGAGCGCTTCTGGCAGCTCCCCCTGTGGGACGTGCATCGCGAGCACATGCGCAGCCAGATCGCCGACGTGAAGCAGACCGGCGGCCGGGACGGCGGAACCATCACGGCGGCCGCCTTCCTGTGGCATTTCGTTTCGGACGACACGCCCTGGGCCCACCTCGACATCGCCTCCACGGCCGACACGGAGCGCAAGGGCCCGCTCCAGCCCCGGGCCGGCGCCACGGGCTTCGGCGTGCGCACCCTGGTGGAGCTGCTGCGGAGCTGGCGCCACACGAAGCTTTGACGGCCGCGAATAGGCCGCCTAGGTTGCGCGTCCAACCGATTCGACGTCTACCCCAGACGCGCAGAAAAGGAAGGAAGACCCCGATGATCCGAACGCTTCGAGCCCTGCCGGCCCTCGCCCTGCTCGGGCTGGCCGGCGGACTGCTGGGGGCCTCCCCGGCCCTCGCCGAGGGCGACGCCGAGGCCGGCAAGCAGAGCTACCAGACCTTCTGCTTCGCCTGTCACGGCGCCACGGGCAAGGGCGACGGCCCGGCCGGCGCGGCCCTCAACCCGAAGCCCCGCGACTTCAGCACCGGCGACTTCAAGTACGACGCCGACGGGGACGGCAAGCCCGGGACCGACGCCGACCTCGCGCTGATCCTCAAGAACGGCGCCGCGAAGTACGGCGGCAGCGCCGTGATGACGGCCTGGAGCCCGCCGCTCACCGACGCCCAGGTGGCGGACGTGATCGCGTTCATCCGCACGCTCAAGAAGTAGCCGGACACGGCTCGATCCACGCGAGGGGGTGGCGCCGGGCGCGCCACCCCCTCTGCTATTCTGGTCCGACCAACCCCCGGAGCGCGGCTTGAGCGATCGATCCCCCGCCCCGCCCGCGGACCCGACGCCCGGCGGCGGGCGCGTTGACGCGCCGCCCGAGGACGCGCCGGGCCGCGAGGGCGACCCCTCCCCCAGCCTCCCCGTCCCCGCCTCCGAGCGCGGCGTCGCGCCCGCGGATGCGCTCACCCGCTACATGGCGGAGCTGCGCAAGTACCCGCCGATCTCCCGGGAGGAGGAGCACGACCTCGCCGTGCAATGGGTGGAGCACGGCGACGTCGAGGCCGCCCGGCGCCTCGCGGTCTCGAACCTGCGCCTGGTGGTGAAGATCGCCATGGAGTACCGGCGCGCCTGGGCCAACGTCCTCGACCTGATCCAGGAGGGCAACCTGGGCCTGCTCCAGGCGGTCCAGCGCTTCGATCCCTACCAGGGCGTGAAGCTCTCCTCCTACGGCGCCTACTGGATCCGCGCCTACATCCTCAAGTACCTGATCGACAACATCCGCATGGTGCGCGTGGGGAGCAGCCGCGCCCAGCGCAAGCTGTTCTTCCGGCTCAACAAGGAGAAGCGCGAGCTCGAGCGGCGCGGCTTCGAGGTGGAGCCGAAGCTCCTCGCCGAGCGCCTCGAGGTCAGCGAGGCCGACGTGGTCGAGATGGAGCAGCGCCTGGCCGAGAGCGACCTCTCCCTCGAGGCCCCGGTGCGCCGCGACGAGGAGGGCGGCGCCACCTTCGGCGACTTCGTGCCGGCGGGCGGGGAGTCGGCCGAGGAGCACGTGGCCGACCGCGAGCTGCGCCGGGTGTTCCTCGAGCGCGTGCACGACTTCGCCGAGGACCTCGACGAGCGGGACCGCCGCATCGTGGAGGCCCGCATCCTGGCCGACGAGCCCCTCACCCTCCAGGAGCTGGGCGACGAGTTCGAGGTGACCCGGGAGCGGGTGCGCCAGCTCGAGAAGCGCCTGGTGGAGCGGCTGCGCGAGTACCTGAAGGAGAACGTGGTCGACTTCGACTACTACGCGCCCGAGGACTGAGCCGCCTCGGCGCGGGCCTCCTCGATCCAGCCCCGCAGGCGCGAGAGCGCGCGGCGGCGCGGCCCGAGGCGCCCCGCCGCCCAGCGGTCGAGGAGCGCGCGGCGCTCGTCCCGGGGCAGCCACGAGAAGCCGCGGGGCTCGCGCAGGGTCACCACCGGCCGCCACTCGAGGGCGCGCAGCAGCAGCCAGGTGGAGCGGGCGGCCCCCACGCCGGCCCAGCGGATGCGGCGCTCGACGCCGGGGGCCACGTCCAGGGCCGATCCCCGCTCCTCGGGGAACCAGGCGTCGGCCACGTTGTAGAGCGTGCGGGCCGAGCGGCGGGAGAGCGGCGAGGCGAGGTCGTCGGCGACGCTCACGGCGCCAGCGGACCGCGCTCCCCGAAGCGCAGCGCCACCCCGGCGTGCAGCGCCACGCCCGCCGCCATGGCGGCCTCGTCGAGCACCATGCGGTTCGAGTGCAGCGGCGCCGCCGGGCCCTCGCCCGGGCGGGCGCCGAGGAACACCATCGCGCCGGGCACCCGCTCGAGGATGTAGGAGAAGTCCTCGGCCCCCATCACCGGGACCTCGAGGGGCGCGACCCGGTCGGGGCCCAGCACCGCGCCCCCCACCTCCTCGGCGAAGCTCGCGAACCCGGCGTGGTTCACGGTCACGGGGTAGCCGTGGAAGACGTGGATCTTCGCTTCCACGCCGTGGGCTTCCGCGACACCCTTCACGAGCTGCCGCAGGTGCTCCTCGACCTTGCCACGGGCCTCGGCGGAGACCGTGCGCACGGTGCCCAGGATGCGGGCGTCCTCGGGGATGACGTTGTGGGTGGTGCCCGCGTGGACCTGGGTGACGGTCAGCACCACCGGGTCGAAGGCGTGCATGCGGCGCGTCACCAGGGTCTGGAGCGCGCCCACGATCTCGCACGCCACGGGGATCGGATCCCGGGCGCGGTGGGGCTGGGAGGCGTGGCCGCCGCGCCCCTTCACCTGGATGGCGAAGACGTCGCCCGCGGCGAGCAGCGGTCCGGGGCGCGTCGAGACCACGCCCGAGGGCAGGCTCGGGTCCACGTGGATCGCGAAGGCCCCCTCCACCCGGGGCGTGGCGTCGAGCAGGCCCTCCTCGATCAGCACCCGCGCGCCGCCGTGGCCCTCCTCACCGGGCTGAAACAAGAACTTGAGGGTTCCCGGCACATCCTCCCGCCGGCTCGCGAGAAGCTTCGCCGCGCCCACCAGCATGGCGACGTGCGCGTCGTGGCCGCAGGCGTGCATGGCGCCCTCGGTCCGGGAGCCGAACTCGAGCCCCGTGTCCTCGTCGAGGGGCAGCGCGTCCATGTCGGCGCGCAGCAGCAGGGTCGGGCCGGGCCGGCCGCCCGTGAGGTGGGCCACCACGGCGCTGGTCGAGCCGCCGGTGTGGAGCTCGAGGTCGAGGCCCTCGAGCGCCTCGAGGATCGCGCGCTGGGTCTCGGGCAGCTCCAGCCCGAGCTCCGGTCGGGCGTGGATCCGGCGCCGCAGCGCCACGACCTCGGGCATCAGGGCCCGGGCCTCGTCGAGCAGTCCGTCGGCGGCTTCCGCTTCGCGCATGGCACCTCCGCGCGCCATTCTAGTGCGCATGGAGGCGGTGCGGCGTCACGTCTGGGTGGAGGGCCGGGTCCAGGGCGTCTGGTTCCGCGGCTCGACGCGCGAGGAGGCCCGGGCCCGGGGGGTCGCCGGCTTCGCGCGCAACCTGCCCGACGGCCGGGTGGAGGCCGTCTTCGAGGGCCCGCCCGCCGCCGTGGCGGCGCTGGTGGACCACTGCCGCCGCGGCCCGACCGGGGCCCGGGTGGACCGCCTCGAGGAGCGCTCCGAGCCCGTCGAGGGCCTCCAGGGCTTCCGGGTCGGCTGAGCGGGCGGAGGTGGAGGCGCGGCGCCCGCACCTGCTCGGCATCGACGACGGCCCCTTCGACAAGCGGGCGCCCGACGACGTGCCCGTGGTGGGCGTCGTGATGGAGGGCTCGGACCTCGTCGAGGGCGTGGTGGTCACGCGCTTCCCGGTGGACGGCCCCGACGTCACCCGCTTCCTCGCCGACTGGGTCCGCGGCCTGCGCTTCCGCCCCGGGCTCCACGGCATCCTGCTCGACGGGATCACCCTCGCGGGCCTCGCCGTGGTGGACCTGCCCGCCCTCGCCGAGGCCACGGGCCTGCCCGTGATCGCCGTGAACCGCAAGGACCCGACCCGCCACCGCCTCGCCGACGCCCTCCACGCCGCAGGCCTGCCCGAGCGCCTCGCCGTGGTCGAGCGCGCCCCTCGGCCCTTCGCGGTCAACGCCCGGCTCTTCGCCTCCTGCGCCGGCATCGACCCCCCCGCCGCCGCCCGCCTCGTCGCCGACACCCGCCGCAAGGCCGAGCTCCCCGAGCCTCTCCGCCTCGCCCACCTCATCGCCGCCGCCCTGGCCACCGGCACCTCCCGAGGCCGCGCCTGACGCACCCCCGAGTCGACGGGCACACGCCCCCTCCCCGCCCGCGCCCAGGACGTCCGCGAAGAGCGATGGCGGCGCTCCCGCAACCATGAAGCCCGCGAAGAGCGATGGCGGCGCGCCGAAGGCGCGCCGCCGAGCCCCGCCCGGATGCCGAAAGGAGCAACGAGCAAGGCCGTGCCAACGGCCGCGCAGCGCGTCGCGGCAGCGACGCGCGAAGTCCAGAAAGCCCTGCCGCCCGCCCAGCCCACCCCGATGCCGAGAGGAGCAGAAGCCCACTGCGCGCGGGCTACCCCCGCGCGACGCTCAAAGCGCCGGAAACCGCTCGATGATCTCGCGCTGGAGCGCCTGTTCCAGGCCCGCCGTGTCGAGGCCGACGACGGCGCGCAGGGCCTCGTCGTCCGTGGCGCCCTCGCCGAGCAGGCGGAGCAGCCGGGCGCGCTGGGCGCCGTCGAGGTTCGCCTCGAGCCAGGCCGCCGCCGCCGTGGCCTCGAGGTAGGCGAGGCGCGCCTCGGCGTTGTCGAGGCCGGAGAAGCTCGGCGCCAGCCGGCGCAGGGAGATCCAGGAGCCGGCCTCGATCTGGCGCCGCAGCAGCGCGCGCTCGCTGCGGGTGAGCGCCGCCATGCCCTTCGAGGTGCGCTCCGAGAGCTCGGCCAGGCCCTCGTTCAGCCAGAAGGGCCGGTCGCCCCCGGTGGCCTCGCGGAACAGCGCGTGGGTGTACTCGTGGAACAGCAGCGTGCGCAGCTCGCCGGCCGGGTGGGCGGCGGACACGACGTGGATGCGCCCGTCGTAGAAGCCCACGGTCTGGAAGCTGAAGCGATGGCGGTGGGCCTGGCGGTAGGAGGCGCGCCCGTAGAGCACCACGCCCGTGGGCTCCTCGGGCACGCTGCCGAGGCGCCCGCCCACCTCGTGGCGCGCCTCGTCGAGGTAGCGCAGCACCCGCCGGGTGAGGTCCGGGGAGCCCTGGCGGCGCAGGGCGTCGTCGAGCTGAACGTGGAAGTGGGGGTGCTCGAGGTCCACGAGCCGCAGGCCCGCGGAGGAGGGCTCGAGCAGGCGCTTCTCGTCCTCGAGCCGGCGCAGTCGGCGCTCGCCGGACTCCCGCCAGCTCGGGAAGCGGTCGCCGGCCACGTCGAGGAACGCCCGCAGGTGGGCCTCGGCGGAGTCGTGCCGGCCGCGCTGGCCGTCGAGGATCGAGAGGTACCAGTGGGCCTCGGGGCGGTTGGGCTCGCGGCGCAGGACCTCCTCGAGGGCCACCGCGGCGCGCGCGGTCTCGCCCTTGGCGAGGTCGTCGAGGGCGGCGCGCAGCGCGCGTCGAGTGCGGTCCTCGACCTGGCCCGAGGCGCCGAGGGGCGTCACCAGGGGCTCGCCCGCGAAGCCGTCGTCCCACAGCGAGCGCAACGTGTCGACGCTCACGGGCTCGGGGGAAGCCGGCGCCCGGGAGGCGTCGTCGCTCACGTGGGTGCGGCCCTGGTCGTCCACCCAGACGTGGAGGTCGGCGGCGGCCGGGCGCGGGAGGGAGAGAACGAGCGCGGCGGCCAGCGCCAGCACGGGGACGGGGAGGCGGTGCAGCATGGCGGGGGCGCCCTTCAGCGCGTCTTGCCGGCCTCGGCCACCAGGTGTCCGAGCTCGGGCAGGAGGAGCTTCTCGAGGGCCAGACGCACGGCGCCCCTCGAGCCCGGAACCACGGCCACCACCCGCCCCTCGCGCAGGCCCGCCAGGGCCCTGGAGAGGAGCGCCGCGGACCCGATCTCCTCGTAGGAGAGGGCCCGGAAGAGCTCGCCGAAGCCGGGAATCACGCGTGTGAGTAGCGGTTCGATGGCTTCGGGTGACACGTCCCGCGGGGCAACCCCGGTGCCCCCGGTGACGACGACGGCCCGGGTGTCCTCGCGCGCCGTGGCGCGCCGCACCGCGTCGGCGATGGCGTCGGGCTCGTCGGGAACGATCTCGCGGTGGGTGACGGGGTGGCCCGCATCCGTGAGCAGCGAGGCGGCAAGATCGCCGCCGGTGTCGGTCTCCGGCGTGCGGGTGTCGCTCACGGTGAGCACGGCGGTGGGGACGCTGCGCGGGGCGTCGCGCCGGTGGGCGTGGACGCTCACGCGTGGTCGTCCACCCAGTACTCGCCGTCGGTGGCGACCTCCTTCTTCCAGATCGGCACGCGCTCCTTGAGCGTGTCGATGGAGAAGCGCGCCGCCTCGAAGGCCTCGGCGCGGTGGGGCGCCGCCGCCACCACCACGACGGCGAGGTCGCCGATCTCGAGGTGGCCCGAGCGGTGCGCCATGGCGACCCGGGTGCCCGGCCAGCGCTCCGCCGCCTCGTCGGCGATGGCCTGCATCTCGCGCTCCGCCATGCCGGGGTAGGCCTCGTACTCGAGGTGGCGGATCGAGCGGCCGCGGGAGGCGTCGCGCACCGCGCCCACGAAGGTCACCAGGCCGCCGCAGTCGGGCCCGGCGACCCGGGCCACCACCTCGGCCACGTCGAGGGGCGTGGAGGAGAGCGTGCAGGCCCCCGTCCGCCCGTCCCCGCCCGAGACCGGAGGCAGCAGGGCCACCTCGTCGCCCTCGGCGAGCGTCGCCTCCCCGGCCACCACGGCCTGGTTCACCGCGATGCGCAGGCGCGGGCCGAGCTCGGCCACCGGCGGATGGTCCTCGGCGAGCCGGGCGCGCAGGTCCGATGCCGTGGCCCCCGCGGGAAGCTCGACGAGGAGCTCCTTGGCCCCGGCCGCCTCGCGGAGGCCTCCGAACAGCTTCACCGTGACCTGCACGCCGGCGAGCCTACCCCGGGCCCCGGCGCTCGGCACGGCGCCGGCCCGTTCAGTCCGCCCCCGGATCGGCCGATCCGTGGGCTCATGGTGGCCAGCCTGCCGAGCCAGCTCCGGGACCGCGTCGAGGGCGTGCTGGATCGCCTGCGCCCCGCCCTGGTCGCCGACGGCGGCAACGTCGAGCTGGTCGAGGTGTCGGACGACGGCACCGTGAGCCTGCTGCTCCAGGGCGCCTGCGCGACCTGTCCCGCCCAGGCCGTCACCCTGCGCGACGGCCTCGAGGCCGGCCTCCGCGGCGAGATCCCCGAGATCACCGCGGTGGTGGCGCTCCCCGCCTAGCGGCGCGGGCCCTGCGGGCTCGCCTCGCCGGACGCACGTTGACCCCGGCTTTCGGCCGGGCCTAGAATCGCCGCCAGATCGGTCGCCGCGCGCCGGCACCGCACCCCAAGGAGGCGACCCATGGCCACGCGTCGCAGCCCGACCCGCCACAAGACCGCCCGCAAGGGCACGAGGAAGGCCGCCCGGAAGACGACGCGGAAGAAGGCCGCGCGCAAGAAGGCGTCGGCACGCAAGGCCAGCCGCAAGAAGGCCACCCGGAAGAAGGCGACCCGGAAGAAGACCACCCGCAAGAAGGCCGCGCGGAAGAAGACGGCGCGCAAGAAGGCCACCCGCAAGAAGACGACGCGCAGGAAGGGCGCGCGGAAGGTCAAGAAGAAGAAGGCCACCCGGCGCAAGACCGCGCGGAAGAAGACGACGCGGAAGAAGGCCGCCGGGCGCAAGGCGACCCGCAAGAAGACGACGCGCAAGAAGGGCACGCGGAAGAAGGCCTCGGGTCGCAAGGCCGCCCGCAAGAAGGCCACGCGGAAGAAGGCGACCCGGAAGAAGAAGACCGTCCGCAAGAAGGCCGGCAAGAAGAAGGCTCGGAAGGCCCGGAAGACCACGACCCGCAAGGCGACTCGCCGGAAGGCCGCGCCCAAGGGCACGACGCGGAAGCAGACGGCCCGGAAGCCGGCCGCCTCCCGCAAGAAGGCGGCCCCCCGGCGGACGGCCCCGAAGGTCGCGCGGCCCGCCGCGGCGCCCGTCGAGAAGGCGCCGGCTCCGAGCACGCCGCCCGTCTCCCCGGCCCCGGCCCTGCGCCCGCCGACGCCGCCGCCCGCCGTGGTGCCGGCGCCGCCGCCGCGCCCCTCACCGACGCCCGCGGCCCCGGCCGCCGCGGCTCCGAGCGCACCGGCCCCGAGTGCCCCGACGCGGGGCGTCTCCGCCGGGAGCCCCCAGCGGATCGGGAGGGTCACCCACTACTTCCCCCACGTGAACGCGGGCATCGTGAAGCTCGAGGACGCGTCGCTGCGGGTGGGCGACACGCTGCACTTCCGCGGCCACACCACGGACTTCTACCAGCGCGTGGATCGGCTGGAGCTCGACCACGGCGTGGTGGAGAGCGCGGGGCCCGGCCAGGAGGTCGGGGTGCAGGTCTCCCAGCGCGTGCGGGAGCACGACGAGGTGTTCCGGGTCTCCAGCTAGGGGCCCGAGCGCCCGGGGCTGGCTGAGCGAGCCCTTCGGGCTCGCCTTGCGGCGGAAGCCGACCCGTCCGGGGTCGGCCTCCTAGCCGTTGGGGCTGGAGCCGCCGTCGCCGCCCTTGCGCTCGCCGTCCTTCTTGGCGAATGCCTCGGGGCGCGCCATCTTGACCTCGCCGTTGAAGACCGCCCCCTCCTCGATCAGGAGCGAGGGCGTCTCCACGTTGCCCTGGAGCCGCGCGGTCTTGTGCAGCACGAGCTGGCGGCTGGCGGTGACGTTGCCGATCACGGCGCCGCTGATCATCACGGTCTTGGACCGGATGCTGGCCTCGATCTCGCCCGTCTCGCCCACGATGAGGGTGTTCTCGCTGGAGATCTCTCCGCTGAAGTGACCGTCGATGCGGACGGTCTCCTTGAAGGAGAGCTTGCCCTCGAACTCGGATCCCTGATCGATGAAGGCCGTCAGGCCCCCGGTCGTCTCCGGCGCCGGCGCCGCGGGAGTCGTTCCCATCTCCCCTCCTCTTCCACGACCAAAAGCCATGAAGGTGCTCCTCCACCCAGCCCCGCGTGCGTGGCCCTGCGGGATGGGCAACGAGGGAGGAAATCGGCGCGTGGCGGGCTCGACTTGAGCGCCGATTTCGCGCGCTCCGACGAGGGGTTGGAAAGGCGCGTGCGAGCGCACGACCCGGCGGGGAAGGCCCGCTAGATTCGCCGCCCATGGAGATCCCCGAGCCGCCTGCGGCCGGGGCGCCCGGGGAGCCCCGGGCGCCGCTGGCCCGCTGCCTCGAGACCGACCGCATCCACTCCGCCTACCTGCTCTCGGGGCCCGGCGAGGCCCCGCGCGAGGCGGCGCTGTGGTTCGTGCGCGGCCTGGGCTGCTCCGGCGAGGCGGGCGCCCGGCCCTGCGAGGAGTGCCGCAGCTGCCGGCTCTCGGCCGGACGCGAGGAGATCCCCCTCGACGGCGCCGGGAAGTCCGGGCCGCTGCTGCGCCACGTGGGCGACCAGCCGGACCTCTACTGGGTCGAGCGCGGCGCGGGCGACACGCGGGTGCGGATCGGCCAGGTGCGCGCCCTCCAGGCCGCCCTGCGCCTGCGCGCCAGCGGGGAGGGGCGCCGCGCGGCGGTGATCGCCGACGCCGAGTGGCTGAACGTCGAGGCGCAGAACGCGCTGCTGCGCCTGCTCGAGGAGCCGCCGCCGGAGACGACCCTGGTGCTGGTGGCGAGCTCGTCGGCGGGGCTGCTGGCCACGGTGCGCTCGCGCTGCCAGCGCGTGCGCTTCCCCGCCGAGGCCGCGAGCGACGAGGAGGCGCCCGAGGTGGCCGAGCTCCGCGAGCGCCTCGACGAGCTGCCGACGAGCGACCTGCCGGACCTGATCGACTGGGCCGAGGAGTTCCGGGGCCCGCGCGCGCCGGCCGCCGAGGCGGTGGGCCGGCTGCTGGTGACGGCGGGCGACTGGCTGCGGCGGCGGGTCCACGCCGCCGTGGCCGAGGGCGCCCGCGACCTCGACCGGGAGCTCGACGCCTTCGCGACCCTCGGCGAGTGCCGGCGCTCCCTCGCCCAGCGCAACGCCAACCCCCAGATGGTCGCGGAGCGGGCGCTCTTCGCCCTGCGCGAGGCGGCACCGCGATGAGCGACTGGTTCTCGGTCACCACGCCGATCTACTACCCCAACGCCGAGCCCCACATCGGCCACACCTACACCACCGTCGTCGCCGACACCCTGACCCGCTACCACCGCCTCGCCGGGGAGAAGACCTTCTTCCTGACCGGCACCGACCAGCACGGCGAGAAGATCACCGAGGTGGCGGCGGCGGCGGGGGAGTCGCCGAGCGCCTTCGCGGCCCGCATCTCGGCGCTGTTCGAGCAGACCTGGCGCGACCTCGGCCTGGGCTTCGACCGCTTCATCCGCACCACCGACCCCGACCACGTGCGCGCCGTGCAGCACGTCCTGGGCGTGGTCCACGAGGCCGGCGACGTCGAGTTCCGCGAGTACGAGGGCCTCTACTGCGTGGGCTGCGAGCGCTTCCTCACCGAGCGCGACATGGTGGACGGCCTGTGCCGCGACCACGAGCGCGCCCCGGAGCCCCGCAGCGAGTCCAACTACTTCTTCACCATGTCGAAGTACTTCGACTGGCTCGCCGACCACATCCGGGACCATGCCGACTTCATCCGCCCGGAGCGCTACCGCAACGAGGTCCTCGCCATGCTCCGCGAGGGCAGCGGCCTCGAGGACCTCTGCATCTCGCGCCCCAAGTCGCGCCTCGACTGGGGCATCGAGCTGCCCTTCGACCGCGACTACGTCTGCTACGTCTGGTTCGACGCGCTCATCAACTACCTGACCGGCCTCGGCTACCCCGACGACCCGGACTGGGAGAAGCGCTGGGGCGGCGTCGAGCACCTGATCGGCAAGGACATCCTGAAGCCCCACGGCGTGTTCTGGCCCTGCATGCTGAGGGCGGCGGGCATCGCGCCCTACCGGCACCTGAGCGTGCACGGCTACTGGAACGTGGACGAGCGCAAGGTCTCGAAGAGCCTCGGCAACATGATCTCGCCCGGGGCCATGCGCGAGAAGTACGGCTTCGAGGCCTTCCGCTACTTCCTGCTGCGCGACATGTCCTACGGCCTCGACGCCGGCTTCACCGAGGAGCTGCTGGTGACCCGCGTGAACGCGGACCTCGCCAACAACCTGGGCAACCTGGCGAGCCGCACCCTCAACATGACGGCGCGCTACTGCGACGGCCGGGTGCCCGAGCCCGGCGAGACCGGGGACCTCGAGCGCGAGGTGGCCGACGCCACGGCCCGCGCCGCCGACGAGGTGGACGCGGCGGTGCGCGCCCTCGAGGCCCATCGCGCCCTCGAGTCGATCTTCCGCGCCGTCGACGCGGCGAACCGCTACCTCGACGCCCGCGCGCCCTGGAAGGCCGCGAAGGACCCCGAGCGCGAGGCCGAGGTGCGCACCACGCTCTACACGGTCTGCCAGTCCCTGCGCGGCATCGCGCTGCTCCTGGCGCCCTTCCTGCCCGAGGCGGCCGCCACCCTGCTCGAGCGCCTCGGCATCCCCGACGCCCTCGCCACGGCGCGGCTGCCCGAGGATGCGAAGCGCTGGGACGCGCTGGCCGCGGGAACGGCCACCACCAAGGGCGCGGCCCTCTTCCCGCGCATCGAGAGCCCGGCCGCCGAGTGATGCACGACTGATGTGGATCGACAGCCACTGCCACGTCAGCGCCGACGAGTTCGCCGAGGACCGTGCCGCGGTGATCGCGCGCGCCCGGGAGGCCGGCGTGGAGCGGATGCTCGCCATCGGGGCGGGCTACGGCGTCGACCACAACGCCCGGGCCCTCGCCCTGGCCGAGGCCGACCCGGCCATCCATGCCACGGTGGGCGTGCATCCCCACGACGCCGAGACCCTCGACGACGCCGGCCGCGAGAAGCTGCGCGCCTGGCTCGCCCACCCGCGCGTGGTGGCCGTGGGCGAGTGCGGCCTCGACTTCTGGTACCTGAACTCGCCGAAGGAGATCCAGCGCGAGGTCTTCGCGGAGCAGCTGGCCTGGGCCCGGGAGCTCGACCTGCCGGTCTCGATCCACGTGCGCGACCGTGGGCCCGAGGGCTACGAGGACCTGCTCGCGATCTGGAGGCGCGAGGGCGGCGGGGCCCTCGAGGGCGTGCTGCACTGCTACACCCACGACCTGCCCTTCGCGCGCCGCGCCCTCGACGCCGGGCTCTGGATCTCCTTCTCGGGCATCCTCACCTTCAAGCGCGATCGCGGCCTGCGCGACGTGGCCGCCGCCCTGCCCCTCGACCGCCTGCTGGTGGAGACCGACGCGCCCCTGCTCGCGCCCGAGGGCCACCGCGGCCGGCGCAACGAGCCGGCCTGGGTGACGGTGGTGGGCGAGACCCTGGCGCGGGTGCACGGGCGGCCCGTCGAGGAGGTGGCGCGGGCCACCGCCGCCAATGCGCGGCGCCTGTTCCGGCTGGCCGAGGCCCCGTGAGCGGCGGCGGCGCCCGCGACGCGATCCTCGCCCTCGCCCGCCGCCTCGCCCGGGAGGCCGGGGCCCTCCAGCGCGAGCGCTACGAGGAGCATCACGAGATCGACACCAAGAGCGCCGCCGTCGACCTGGTCACCGAGGTGGACCGCGCCTGCGAGGCCCTGGTCGTCGCCGCCATCGAGAAGGAGCGGCCGGGCGACGCGATCCTCGCCGAGGAGGGCGGCGGCCAGGACCGCCCCGGCGCCGAGTGGCGCTGGGTGATCGACCCCCTCGACGGCACCACCAACTACGCCCACTCCTACCCGCGCTTCTGCGTCTCCATCGGCGTGGAGCGCGCGGGCCGGTCCGAGGTCGGCGTCGTGTACGACCCGCTCCTCGACGAGCTCTACCACGCGGTGCGCGGCGCGGGCGCGTTCCGCAACGACCGGCCGATCTCGGTCACCGAGGAGCCGGAGCTCTCGCGCGCGCTGCTCGCCACGGGCTTCGCCTACGACCGCCGCGCCAGCGAGATCGACAACCTCGACCACTTCGGCGACTTCCTGAAGTCCTCGCGGGCCCTGCGCCGGGACGGCAGCGCCGCCCTCGACCTGTGCTACGTGGCCTGCGGCCGGCTCGACGGCTACTGGGAGCTCAAGCTGCAGCCGTGGGACGTGGCGGCCGGGAGCCTGATCGTGGAGGAGGCGGGCGGCCGGGTGAGCGACTTCGCGGGCCGCGCCCTGGCGGGCTCGGCGGTGCAGATCCTGGCCAGCAACGGCCACATCCACGAGGCCATGCGCGAGGTGCTGCGCCGCTCGGGCTGAGCCCGCCGGCGGGGGCTCAGGGGGACTCGAGCGGGTCGAGCTCCGGCTCGCCGAGGCCCGGGAGGTCGCGGGCCGGCTCGTCGCCGGCGAGCCCGGGCTCGGGCTGCGCCAGGAAGCGGTTGCGCAGCGCCTCGAGGTTGATGGGGACGTCCTCGCCGAGGTCGTAGTCGAGCCAGTAGAGGGTGTCGCGGTCGGCGCGGCGACCGGGGATGCCCTTGCCCGGCAGGGCCCGGCCCAGGCTCACCTCGGCGAGCACTGGCGCCTCGGCTCCCTCGCCGGACGCCTCCCCCAGCACGCGCAGCAGCACGCGCGGCGGATCCAGGCCCAGGGCCTCGATCCCCACCGCGTCCATGCCGTCGGCCATCACGTCCTCGGCGCGCAGCCGCGCGAGGCGCGCCACCAGGGACGCCACCTTGGCCGGGTCCATCGGCTCGGGGCTCGCCTCCCAGCCCGCGTCGCCCTTCTCGGCGGTCACCAGCGAGGACTGGGCCGCCTTCGCGTCGTGGAAGACCAGCTCGACGCGCCGCGCGTCGCCCACGTCGAAGCGCGCCAGCTCCTTGAACCGGTAGGCCCCCACGCGCCGAGGCAGGTCGTCGAGGCGGTCCGCCGCGATGCTGTAGCGCAGCGTCTCCTCGGCGCCGCGCACCGCGCGGTTCTCCCCGTCGAGGCTCGACCCCACCGCGATGGCGAGGCGCCGGGGCTCGGCGTCCTCGGCCGCGGCGGCCAGCTCGAGCACCGCCTGGAACTCGGGGCTCTCGAGGCCCAGCTCGGCGTCGCCCGGGGGATCCGCGAGGAAGCCGCTCGCGCGCAGGAAGGAGAGGGTCGAGAGCAGGTCGTCCACGGTCTCGGCGTCGGCGTCGCCCTCCACCGGGGCCACGAGCCGCCAGTCCGCATCCTCGGACTCGCGCGCGAGCTTCACGCCGCCCCCGCGCCAGGTGGCCTCGACGCCTCGCACCGCGCTGGGGTCGAACTTGGCGATGCGCTTGTCCTGGAGCTCCTCGAAGCGCTTCACCAGGGCGCTGGTGCGGTAGGTCGGCACGGCGTAGACCGGCACGTCCTCGGCCGTGGCGACGTAGGTGTTGCCGCCCACGGGCGTCTTGTCCCCGAGGCGCACGACCCGCTCGAGCTCGCCCACCCGGAAGCGCACCACGGGGTCGTCGCCCAGACCGTAGTCCTCGAGGGGGGCGGGCTCCTCGAAGACCGACTCGCTGGTGAGCTGGGCCAGGGCCGAGACCAGGCCCTCCACGGCGGGGCCGTCGGCGGGGAAGTCCCGGGGCTCGCGGATGCGCCAGCCACCGTCGGGAAGACGCTCCACCCGTGCGGTCTGGTCGTCGCTGGTGCGCAGCGTGACGCTCTCGATGGACGGCGCCTCGAGGCCCGGGAACAGCCGCTTGCTCTCGGCCTCGGCCTCGGCGCGCTCCTCGCCGCCGCGGATCTCGTAGAAGTAGACGAAGGCACCCAGGGCCGCGACCAGCAGGGCCAGGATCGCCGTGGTGCGGGGGTTCACGCCTCAGCGACCCGGTGCGCGCCGGCGCCACCACCACGCGATCACGCCGAGGATCGCGATGGCCTGGGGCAGCACGAAGAGGGAGAGCACGCGCAGCTGGAGGAACTGGTCGCCGGAGAGCGCGAGACGGCTGGCCCGCGCCGGCTGGGGCCGGATCGAGATGGCCTCGACGTCGCCGAGCAGCCAGTTCACCGAGTTCACGAACAGGTCGCGGTTGCGGAACTGCTCGATCAGCCCGTTGGTGACGAAGTCCGAGTCGCCGAAGACCACGAGCCGCGCCTCGGGCGCGGTCGAGACCTCGGGCGTCTCGCCCTCGCCGGCCTCCCCGGGGGCCTGGGGCACCGCCCCGTCGAGGGCCACGGTGCCCGCCACCGCCAGGGGGACCGGGCCCGCGAGGTCGCGCTCGTCGAGCTCCGCCCGGCCGTCGGCGAAGAACAGCTCGAGGTCGCGCTCGGCCCAGGACTGCTCGCTGGTGCGCACCAGGGTGGTGAAGGCCGCCTCGGCCTCGGGACCGGCCTCGACGCTGCGCGCCACGTGGAAGAGCGTGGCCTCGCGCAGCCCCTCGGTGATGGGGTGCGGGGTGTACTCCGCCGCGAAGGGCGACACCGGCCGACCGAACAGCCCCTGGAAGCGGTCCACGACGACGTCGTCGCCGAGGCGCACGCCCCAGGTCGCGAGGTCCTCGCCGAGGTTGGTGTTCGCGCGCGGATCGATCAGCACCATCAGGGAGCCGCCGCGCTCGAGGTAGCGGGTGAGGGCGGCGCGCTCGGCGGGGTGCAGGGGCCGGGTGGGGCCGGCGACGATCACCACGTCCGCGTCCTCGGGGACCTCTCCCCGGGCCGCCACGAAGAGCTTCTCCCAGACGTAGTTCTCGTTCTCGAGGGCCTTGGCGGCGAAGGCCAGGCCCTCGGCGGCGTCGCTGCCCTCGCCCTCGGGCGGGCGCTCGTTGTGGCCCTCGAGGAAGTAGACCTTCTTGCGCTCGAGCCGGGTGAGCTTCACCAGCGCGTTGGTGAGCGCCTGCTCCTCGAGGTCCTTCACCTCGACGGACTCGTCGCCGATCTGGATGTGGACCACGCCGCCCGAGAGGCTCTCCTCGGAGACGCCCAGGCGGCGCACCAGGCCGGGCTGGGCCTGGGGGTCGGCGAAGGTCACCTGGAAGCGCTCGCTCGCGTAGCTGTAGCGGTCGAGCACGTCCCGGGCGCGGATGGCCGAGACCGCGGTGTAGAAGGCCGTCACCTGGACGTCGCGCTCGAGCCCCTCCAGCACCTTCAGGGTCTGCCCCGAGAGCGAGTGGGTGCCGCTCTCGGTCCAGTCGAAGCGCGTGTGGTAGCGCTCGGCCAGGAAGGCCAGCAGGCCCAGCAGCACCACGCCGAGCAGCGCGCTGAGCACCGCGCTGGTGCCGTACTTGCCGGCGCGGCGCGCCTCGCCGCTGCGCAGGCGCTCGCGCAGCCCCTCGAGGTTGCCTGCCAGCCCCACCCCGAGCAGCACCAGGCCCAGCACCAGGTTGCCCCAGACCCAGAGCTGGTCCCGGGACCAGAACAGGCCGCCGGAGAAGACCTGGAGCACCACCCCGATCATCCCGAACAGGATGAAGACGAAGCCGAGCCAGCCGAGCAGCGAAGCCGTGGCCCCCATCAGCGCCACCTCACGGACTCGATGGAGGCCTTGGTGAGGATCAGGAACGTCCCGATCATGAAGCCGAAGTAGGCGAGGTCCTTGGTGTCCACCAGGCCGCGCACCATCTGCTCGAAGCGGTCCGCGGAGGAGAGCCAGCGCATGCTGCGCGAGACCAGGCCGTCGGACGCGATGGCGCCGCCGCCGGCGCCGAGATCGGCCACGATGGAGAGCATCCACAGGATCAGCAGCAGCACCAGGGAGAGGAAGAAGGCGATCAGCTGGTTGCGCGTCACCGAGGACGCGAAGGAGCCCACGGCCACGTAGGAGAGCGCCACCAGCGTCAGCCCCAGCAGCCCCGACGCCGCCTTCGGAAGCTCCGGGTCCCCGAAGAAGAACAGGATGCCGGTGAAGATCCCCACCATGCCGACCAGTAGCAGCACGAACAGGGAGGCGGCCAGGAACTTCCCGATCACGAGCTCCCAGATCGTGATGGGGCTCGTCATCAGCAGCTCCTGGGTGCCGTTGGTCTTCTCCGAGGCGAACAGGCCCATGGTGATGCCCGGGACCAGGAACAGCAGCACGATCCACATGATCCCGTAGAAGGGGGCGATCACGTGGTCGTTCAGGTTGAGCTGGCGCAGGTAGTCGAAGGCGCGGAACTGCTGCGCCTCGGCCACCTGGGCGTCGAAGCCGAGCACGCTCGCCAGGAAGAAGAACCCCGCCACGATCGCGAACAGGGTCAGGATCGCGTAGGCGACCGGCGAGACGAACATCGAGCGCAGCTCGCGGCCGGCGATGGCGCCCACGTGCCTCACTGCGCGGCCTCCGCGGCCTCGGCCGTCCCGCCCGCGGAGGCCTCGGCCTGGTCGCTCAGGGTGACCCGGGTGAAGACGTCCTCGAGGCGCTGGCCGTCCCGGGTCAGCTCCGCGAGCGGGCCGTCGAGCACCTTGCGCCCGGCGTTGATGAGCATCACGCGCCGGCAGATCGCCTCGACCTCGGCCAGGATGTGGGTGGAGAGGATCACGGTGTGGCCGGTGCCGCCCTCCTGGCTGTCGGCGAGCCCCGCGATCAGGCCGCGGATCTCGCGGATCTGGATCGGGTCGAGGCCCACCGTGGGCTCGTCGAGGATCAGCACCGCCGGGTCGTGGACGATGGCCTGGGCGAGGCCGACGCGCTGGCGGTAGCCCTTGGAGAGCGAGCCGATCACGCGCCGGCGCACGTCGGCGAGGCCGCAGCGCTCCATGGCGCGGTCCACGGCCCCCTTGCGCCGGCCGCGCGGCACGTCCTTCAGCCTGGCCACGTAGGTGAGGTAGTGGGCGACGTCCATCTCGGGGTAGAGGGGAGGGGTCTCGGGCAGGTAGCCGATGGCGCGACGCGCGGCGAGGGGGTCCTCGAAGATGTCGTGGCCGGCGATCTTCGCGGTGCCGTCGGTGGCCGGCACGAACCCGGTCAGGATCCGCATGGTGGTGGTCTTGCCCGCCCCGTTGGGCCCGAGGAAGCCCACCACCTCGCCGGAGCCGACCTCGAAGGACACGTCGTTCACGGCGACGAGGTCGCCGTAGCGCTTGGTGAGGCCGCGCGCCTCGATCATGCTCCCTCCCCCCTGGGCTGCGTGGGCTGCGTCGTGGATGGCGGCTGTCCGATGCCGCGCAGGAAGATCTCGACCACCGTCTTCGCGACCTCCAGGTAGAAGGCCCGCTCGTCCTCCTCGCCGCCCTCGATGCGGGTGACGCCCAGCACCAGGCTGGTGATCACGATGTCGAGGGCACCGACCAGCACGTAGCACGCGATGCGGGGGTCGAGGTCGCCGCGGAGCTCGCCGCGCTCCTGCCCCGTGCGCAGGATGCGTGCCAGTGCCTCGAAGAGCCGCCCCACCGCCCGCAGCTGCCCCGGCTCCGCGAAGCGCGAGGAGCGCTGGATCTCCAGCACCAGCACCTTCACCCACTCGGGCCGCACACGGTAGGCGTTCAGCATCAGGGCCGCGACGGAGACGAGCTTGTCCTCGGTCGAGGTGGACGAGGCGCCGATGGCCTCCACCGCCTCGATGAAGCCCGTCCAGCGCTCCTCGAAGATGGTGGCGAGGATCTCCTCCTTGTTCTTGAAGTAGTGGTAGACGAGGCCGTAGGCGATGCCGGCCTCGCTGGCGATGTCCGAGACCCGCGAGCCGTGGTAGCCCTTCTCGGCGAACACCTTCACTGCGGCGTCGAGGATGAGCGCGCGCTTGTCCGGCCGGGACGCGGCTTCGGGTTCGGAGGAATCCAGGGAAGCGACGGGAGCGCGGGCCATGGCGGGAAGCTCGGGGTCTCAGGCCTTCCGACGCACCCGCAGCCACTGGTAGTAGGAGGAGGAGCCCGGCACGGCGCCGCCGGCGCCCTCCTCGTACACGACCGCGGGCCCGCCGTCGGAATCCTCGACGATCCGCTTGAAGGCCTCGATCTTGCGGCCGGGATCCTCGGGATTCAGGCCGTGGAATACCAGCTCGACGAGGGGCTTCGCGTCGAGGACGTTGAGCACGAGCGTCGCCAGGGTGAAGACCTTGCCGATGCCCTCGACGGCCTCGACGGCGAGGCGAGGGACCTCGACCTGACCGAGCTCGAAGGTGTACTCGAGACGCATGACCGCACCCCGCCTCGTCGGATTGGACGAAGCCGCAGGGTTGCCCCGGGCGGGACCGGTGTCAAGTCGGCCGGCGGGGTGCTCCGCCCTCGGACGCGGCTCGGCGCCGGGCCGCGGAGGGGGTCGTGGAACGGGCTTCCCGGGAAGGCCCGGAGGCGGGCTCAGTCGTGGGAGCGGCGGTCCGTCCGCACGGCCTTGACCTGGCGGACGAGCTCCTCGCGGCTGAAGATGCCGTTGTCGATCAGGAGCTGGGTGACGGCGCGAAGGATGTCCCGGGTCGCCACCTGGGGCCGGTCCTCGCCGCTCTCGCGGCGATCGCCCGGGGCGGGCTCGTTGCGCAGGTCCGAGGCGCCCACCACCGCGTCGGGGCTCGGCGCCGCCGGCTCCTCCCGGGCGACGGGCGCCGGCTCCACCGCGACCAGCGGCGGCTCCGCGGCGGGAGCGGGCGGGGTCAGCGGGGCTTGCGGGGTCAGCGGAGTGGGAGCCTCGGAGGCCGGAGGATCCAGCGGGGCGGCCGGCGTCGCGAGGGGCGTCGCCGCGAGGGGATCCGCGGCGGGTGTCTCGGGCGCGGCCGGCGGCGGCGGCGGGTCGGCGGGCGCCGGCGCCTCGGGCACCGAGAGGTGCTCGGCGCCGAGCGGCGGCAGGCCGGCACCCGGATCGGGCAACGCGGCGGCCGGGGCCGGCGGCTCGGGCGCCGTCGCGACAGCCGGCGGAGCGGCCGGGGCGGCGGGCGCCGTGGGCGGAGCGGCGGGTACGGCGGGTGCAGCGAGTTCAGCGGGCACGACGGGCTCGACCGCGGGCGCCGCGGCCGGCTCCGCCACGGGAGCCGCTGCCGGCGTGGGCGCCGGGGCCGGGGCCGGGGCTGCGGGGGCCGGCCCGGGCGTCGGTGCGAGCTCGGGCGGATCCTGGCGCCGCTGGGTCACCGCCTCGTTGGGCGGCGGCACGTCGACGCAGGGCGGCACCACCTCGAGGGCGGGCTCGTCGCCCGCCAGCTCGTCGATGGCGTCGAGGGAGGCCGCCAGGGACTCGGCCTCGGCGAGGGCATCCGGGTCGGCGGGGTCGGCGGGCTCCGCGATCTCGTCGAGATCGATCTCCGGGAGCCCCGAGGCGCTCTCCGGCTCGAAGGTCTGCTCGTAGGGGACGTCGCTCGCGGGCGTCTCGAACAGCGCATCCTCGGCGGCCGCGCTCGGCGACAGGGCCTGGGTGGCCTCGTCGGGGTCGTCGAGGTCCGCGAGGGGCGCCGGGGCGGAGCCCGGCGCGGGAATCGAAGGGGCCACGGGGAGCGGGGGCGTGTCGTCCGGGCGCACCGGGTCCACGGTGTCGACGGGCGCCGAGCCCGTGATCGCCTCCGCGGCCGGCGCCGCGGCCAGGGTGGAGGCGGCCGACGGGTCGTCGCCGCCGCCGTAGAACTCCGCGATGGCGTCGTGGATCTGCACCGGCCCCACGAGCACCGGGCGCACGCGCAGGCCCGTGCGGAAGGCCACGTCGTCGAGCACGGCGAGGTCGCTCGGATCCTCCATGCCGAGGTAGAGCACCTCCATGCCGTTCTCCCAGTGCATGAAGAGCGGCAGGCAGCCGTGCTTCTCGGCGAACTCGCCGGGCAGCAGCGACACCACCTCGGGCGCGATGCGCTTGCCCGCGAGGCGGACCACGGGGATGCCGAAGTGGCTGCCGAGGGCGCGGACGAGGTCTTCCTCGCCGAGGAAGCCCATCTTCACCAGAGTGACGCCGACGCGCCCGCCCCAGCGCGCCTGCTCGCCCAGCGCGGCGCGCAGCTGGCTCTCGGCGATGAGTCCGGTCCGGACCAGGATCTCACCGATCTTGAGCTTCTCTTGCACCGTTCCCTCCGCAGTGGCCGCCGCCGGTGGCCCCCGGATCCATCGGCGCTTCGGGGCTTCCACTTGTGTGCCGATTGCCCACCCGGAACGCGTGGATTCCCCGCGGGGAAGCCTCGCCCCGGCCGACGCGGCGGGTATGCTCCGCGGCCTGGGGGGTTTGCTGGATGGCACGAGCGCCGGTTCGAGCCGCGCTCCACGGGTTCCGGGTCCTCGGGAGCCTGCTCCTGGGACTGGCGTCGGGCGGCGCGCTCGGCGCGTGCACCAACAACCCGTACCCGGACGCCGACGCCGAGCGGAAGGTGCTCTACACCGTCTTCCGCGAGGCGCCGCGCACCCTCGACCCGGCGGTCGCCTACACGACCGCGTCCCACCAGATCACGGGCAACGTCTACGACACGCTGCTCGAGTACCACTACCTGAAGCGGCCCTACGAGCTGATCCCGTCCCTCGCCGAGGCCGTCCCGGAGCCGCGGCCGCTGCCCGGCGGCGGCGTCGCCTACGGGTTCCGCCTGCGACCGGAGCTGCTCTACCAGGAGGACCCGTGCTTCGCCCTCGGTGGCGAAGGCCGCACCACGCGCACGGTGGTGGCCGCGGACGTCGCCTTCGAGCTGATGCGCATCGCCGACCCCGCGGTGAACAGCCCGGTCACCGAGCCCTTCTCCAACCTGGCCGGCTTCCGCGAGTTCGCGAAGGCCCTGGCGGCCCGGCGCGAGGCGGACCCGGAGTTCGGGGAGCGACCGCCCCACGAGCAGTACGCCGAGGTCGGCGGGCTCGAGGGCGTGCGCGTCCGCGGCGAGCTCGAGCTCGAGGTGGTGCTGCGCGCCCCGTACCCCCAGATCCTGTTCTGGTTCGCGATGCCCTTCACCGCGCCCGTCCCCTGGGAGGCGGTGGCCTACTACGACGGCGACGAGGGCCGGCCGCGCTTCGCCGACCACCCGGTGGGCACCGGCCCCTACCGGCTGGCCCTCTACGACAAGCAGTTCCGGATGGTGCTCGAGCGCAACCCGAACTGGTACGGCGCCCTGCACCCCGAGTGGCAGGCGCCGGGGGCGGTGTACCCGAGCGAGGGCGAGCCCGGCGACGCCGAGGCGGGGCTGCTCGACCCGGAGTACGTGGGCCGGGCCCTGCCCTTCATCGAGCGCGTCGAGTTCCGGCGCGAGAAGGAGCCGATCCCGACCTTCAACAAGTTCCTCCAGGGCTACTACGACAGCGCGGGCATCATCCAGGAGAGCTTCGACACCGTGGTTCGCGAGGACCGGCTCTCGCCGGAGATGGCGGAGCTCGGCATGCGGCTCGAGAAGTCCGTGAACCCGAGCGTCTTCTACCTGGGCTTCAACATGGACGACCCCGTGGTGGGGACGGCGGCGGGCGAGCGCAGCCGCAAGCTCCGCCAGGCCATGAGCCTGATGGTGGACGTGGAGGAGTGGACCCGGCTGTTCATCAACGGCCGCGGCGTCCCGGCCCAGACCCCGCTGCCGCCGGGGCTCTACGGCTACGAGGCGGACTACGCCAACCCCTACCGCCGCGTGGATCCCGAGCGCGCGCGGGAGCTGCTCGCCGAGGCGGGCTACCCCGGCGGCGTCGATCCCGCCACGGGCCGGCCCCTGCGGCTCACCTTCGACACCGCCGACACCAGCGCCCGGGGCCGCACCACCATCGAGTTCTTCGTGAACGCGTGGCGCGAGCTCGGCCTCGACGTGAGCATCGAGGCCACCACCTACAACCAGTTCCAGCAGAAGGTCGAGAACGGCGCCTACCAGATCTTCCAGTGGGGCTGGGTAGCCGACTACCCGGACCCGGAGAACTTCTACTTCCTGCTCTGGTCCGAGATGGCGCGCTCGAAGAGCGGCGGGCCCAACACGGCCAACTTCTCCGACCGCCGCTTCGACCGGCTCTACCGCGCCATGAAGACCCGCCCGAACGACGAGCGACGGATCGCGCTGATCCGGGAGATGCGCACGATCCTCGAGCGCGAGCGTCCCTGGATCGAGCTCTTCCACCGGGAGGACTACGCGCTGTTCCACGGCTGGCTGCGCAACGTGAAGCCCTTCGGGATGTCGTTCCCCATGGTCAAGTACCGCGACCTCGACGCCGAGCGCCGCGCCGAGCTGCGAACGGCCTGGAACCGGCCGGTGCGCTGGCCCGCCTACGCGCTCCTCGGCACGGGCGTCCTGATCGCGATCCCGGGCTTCGTGACCTTCTTCCGGGAGCGCCAGTAGTGCTCGCCTACGTGCTCCGCCGCCTCGCCCACGGCGTCGTCGTGGTGCTGGGGGTGCTGCTGTTCCTGTTCGTGCTGTTCTTCGCCGTGGTCGACCCCGACGACATCGCGCGGCGCGCCCTGGGCGAGAAGGCGCTGCCCGAGGTCCTCGAGCAGTGGAAGGCGAACCACGGCTACGACAAGCCGCTCTGGCCCTGGCAGGACGTGCGGGACAACATGCTCTTCGAGCACTTCCGGAGCATGCTGACCTTCGACTTCGGCCGCAGCGACGCCGACGACGTGCGGATCTCCGACCGCCTGCGCCAGGGCTTCGGCCCGAGCCTCGCCCTCACCGTGCCGATGTTCGTCATGGGCGTGATCCTCGGCATCGTGTTCTCGCTGTTCGTGGCGTTCTTCCGGGACACCTACATCGACACCATGGGCGTGTTCCTGTGCGTGCTGGCCATGAGCGTCTCGATCCTGCTCTACATCATCGGGGCCCAGTACCTGATCGCGAAGCTGCTGCGCTGGTTCCCGATCTCGGGCTTCGACCCGGAGCCGAGCGTGGTGGCGCGCTTCCTGTGGCTGCCGGTGCTGGTGGGGATCGCCCAGGGGCTGGGCAGCGAGGTGCGCTTCTACCGGACGGTCTTCGTGGAGGAGTCCCACCGCGACTACGTGCGGACGGCGCGCGCCAAGGGGGCGGGCGAGCTCCGCATCATGGCGCGCCACGTGCTCCAGAACGCCATGATCCCGATCCTCACCCGGGTGGTCCTCGCGATCCCGTTCCTGTTCACGGGCTCGCTGCTGCTCGAGTCCTTCTTCGGCATCCCCGGGCTCGGCTCCCTCACCGTGGACGCCATCAACGGCAACGACTTCTCCACCCTGCGCACCATGGTCTACATCGGCTCGCTGCTCTTCATCCTGGGCCAGATCGCGACCGACGTGAGCTACTCCCTGGTGGACCCCCGCGTGAGGCTCGAATAGGCATGGAGACCTGGGTCCTGTCCAACGTGGTGGTCGTGCTGCTGATCGCGGGAGCCTTGGCCCTCGCCGCCTTCGTGCGGCGCAACCGGCTGTGGTCGAGCGCCTTCGCCGAGCTCTGGCGGCGCCGGCCCGTCGCGGTGGCGGTGGTGGTGCTCTACGTGGCCGTGGCGCTCCTCGACTCGGTCTCCTGGGTGGGCGGCTTCGAGGCCGGCGAGGATGCGGTGGCGGCCCACGAGGCCCAGAGCGTCATCGACCGCCTCTTCGAGGGCACCCGCGAGCGCAGCTACTCCGCCCCCCTGGCCGACGCCGAGTTCTACGGCGGCGCGGCGCTCCGCCACCCGGGCAGTCACGTGTTCGGCACCGACATCCTGGGCCGGGACGTCCTGTACCTCACCCTCAAGGGAGCCCGGGTCGCGCTGCTGATCGGCGGCATCACCAGCCTGATCGCCATCCCCCTGGCGCTGCTGTTCGGCGTCTCGGCGGGCTACTTCGGCGGGCGCATCGACGACGTGGTGTTCTTCCTGATGTCGACCCTCGCCTCCATGCCGGGCCTGCTGCTGCTGATCGCGCTCATCCTCGCCTTCGGCAAGAGCACGCTCTCGGTCTGCTTCGCCCTCGGGGTGACGAGCTGGGTGGGCTTCTGCCGCATCTCCCGGGGCGAGACCCTCAAGCTCCGGGAGCTCGACTACGTGCAGGCCGCCCGGGCGCTCGGCGTGTCCGAGGTGCGCATCCTGTTCCGCCACATCCTGCCGAACCTCGCCCACCTCGTGATCATCACCTTCGTGCTGATGTTCTCGGGGCTCGTGCTCTCCGAGGCGATCCTCTCCTGGCTGGGCATCGGCGTGGACGGCAGCTGGGGGCAGATGATCGACCGCGCCCGGGACGAGCTCTCCCGGGACCCGGTGATCTGGTGGAACCTGGGCGCCGCGGGCCTGGCGCTGTTCGGGCTGCTGCTCGCCGTGAACTTCGTGGGCGACGCCCTGCGCGACGTGCTCGACCCGCGCACCGTGCGGGAGGAGCTGTGAGCGCGCTGCTCGAGCTGCGCGGCCTCACCACCACCTTCCCCGGCGAGTCGGGCCGCATCCCCGTGGTGGACGCCCTCGACCTCCGCGTCGACGCCGGCGAGGTGGTGGCCCTGGTGGGCGAGTCGGGCTGCGGCAAGTCCATGACGGCGCTCTCGGCCCTGCGCCTGGTGCCGCGACCCGGCCGCGTCGAGTCCGGCGAGATCCTCCTCGGCGGGCGCGACCTGCGCGCGCTCCCGGTGCTCGAGATGCGCCAGGTCCGGGGCCACGAGATCTCCATGATCTTCCAGGAGCCCATGACCAGCCTGAACCCGGTGGCGCGGGTGGGCGACCAGGTGGTGGAGGCGATCCGCCTGCACGAGCGGGTGCCCGTGGAGGCGGCCCGGGAGCGCACCCTCGAGCTGTTCCAGCGCGTCGGCATCCCGGACCCGGACCAGCGCCTCGACGCCTACCCCCACCAGCTCTCGGGCGGCCTCAAGCAGCGCGTGATGATCGCCATGGCGCTGGCCACGCGGCCCCGCCTGCTGATCGCCGACGAGCCCACCACCGCCCTCGACGTCACCATCCAGGCCCAGATCCTGGCCCTGCTGCGCCAGCTCCAGAGCGAGATGGGGATGGCGATCCTGCTCATCACCCACGACCTCGGCATCGTGAACGAGCTGGCCGACCGGGTGGCGGTGATGTACGCGGGGCGCATCATCGAGCGCGGCACGCGCCGCGAGGTGCTCGGCGACGCCCGGCACCCCTACTCCCAGGGCCTGCTGCGCTCGATGCCCGCCCTGGCGGCCCGCGGCGAGCGGCTCACCGAGATCGCCGGCGTGGTGCCGCCGCCCTCGGAGTGGCCCAAGGGCTGCCGCTTCTCGACGCGCTGCCCGCGCAGCTTCGAGCCCTGCGAGGGCTTCGTGCCCGACGCCACCGCGTTGAGCGCGACCCACTCCGCCCACTGCCACGCGGTGGCCCGGGAGACCGCGGGATGAGCGCGCAGCCCGAGGCCCCCCCGACGGCGCAGCCCCTGCTGCGCGTCGAGGGGCTGCGCACCTGGTTCCCCATCAAAGCCGGCGTGCTGCGCCGCACCGTCGGGCACGTCCGCGCCGTGGACGACGTGGACCTCGAGATCCCGGCGGGCCGCACCCTCGCCCTGGTGGGCGAGTCGGGCTGCGGCAAGACCACCGTGGGCCGCTCGATCCTGCGTCTCGTCGAGCCCCAGGCCGGTCACGTCTGGTTCGAGGGCGTGGACCTGCTCGGCCTCGACCCGGGCGCCCTCCAGCCCTACCGCCGCAAGCTCCAGGTCGTGTTCCAGGACCCCATGGCGTCCCTCGACCCGCGCATGCGCGTGCGCGACATCGTGGCCGAGGGCATGCGCTCCTTCGGGATCGGCGCCAGCTCGGCGGAGCGCACCGAGCGGGTGGCGGCGATGCTCTCCCGGGTGCAGCTCGACCCGGACCAGATGTGGCGCTATCCGCACGAGTTCTCCGGCGGCCAGCGCCAGCGCATCGGCATCGCCCGGGCCCTGGCCGTGGAGCCCCGCCTGGTGATCTGCGACGAGGCGATCTCGGCCCTCGACGTCTCGATCCAGGCCCAGATCCTGAACCTGCTGCGCGACCTCCAGGACGAGCTGGGGCTCACCTACCTGTTCATCACCCACGACCTCGGCGTGGTGCGCTACCTGGCCGACTCCGTGGCGGTCATGTACGTGGGCCAGATCGTGGAGACGGGCGAGACCGAGCAGCTCTTCCGCGAGCCCGCCCATCCCTACACCCGGGGCCTGCTCGCCGCGATCCCCTCGGTGGACCCGGAGCGCCGCAGCGCCGCACCCCAGGTGCTGGGCGACGTGCCCTCCCCCGCCAACCCGCCGCCGGGCTGCCGCTTCCACACGCGGTGTGCCGAGGCCTTCGAGCGCTGCCCGCGCGAGGCGCCGGCGCTCTACCCCGTGGCCCACGGGGCCAGCCGCTGCTTCCTGTCCGAGGGGAGAGGGTCAGCCGACGACGCGAAAGATTCCGCGAAGCGGGATCGCAGCTAGCCGCCCGGCAGGCGGAACAGCTCCGCCGGAAGCTCGGGGTTCAGCTCGACCTCGCGGAAGGAGACCTGGGCGCGGGTCTCGAGGAGCGGGAAGTCGAGGTCGATCTGGTGGGCGAAGACGTCGTCGGCCACCGGGCGCAGGTCCTGGTAGCGGACGTCGAGGAGCAGCTCGCCGCCCGGTGCGTGCACGCGATAGCGCCGCAGGTGGCCCTCGCCGTCGAAGTCGAAGCTGCGCCGCACGCTCTCCCGCGCCTCGTCGAGGTGCACGCGGATGCTCCCGTCCGGGAGCAGCGCGGCGGCGCCCGGGTGCCAGCCGTCGCGCGCCTCTCGCGGCCCGCCCAGCAGCAGCGCCACCGCCTCCTCGGGGATCAGCGGCAGGCCCGCGACGTCGAGCAGCACGCGCGGGTGCACGTCGCCCCGCTCGACGGCGCCGTTCTCGGCGCGGTAGAGGTCGTAGCGCTCGCCGTCGGTGGCCAGCACGGCGATGCGCTGGTTGAGCACGCCGAGCACCTCGACGCGCAGGCTGGCCGGGCGCTCGAGGAGCACGAGCTGCTTGGCGAAGCCGGAGCCGCGCTGGCCCTCGAGGGAGACGCGGGCCACGCCACGCACCGCGCGTCGGGCGTCCTCGTGGCCCGCGAGGGCGGCGAGCAGGGCCGCGGGCCGCGGATCGTCGGCAGGGAGCGGCCCCTCGGCGGGGAGCGGGAGCCGACAGCCGGCCCACAGCAGGCTCACGAGCAGCGCCGCGTGCGCCGCCGGGAGCCGACTCACCGCTCGCCGAGCTCGCTCTCGAGGCGCTCGAGCTTGGCGGGCAGCTCCGGCTGCTCGCTCGGGCGCGGGCCGAGCTCCATGGCCTCGCGGTAGCTCTGGAGCGCGCGCCGCGGCTCGCCCAGCAGCAGGTAGGCGTCGCCCAGGTGCTCGAGGATCACCGGGTCGCCGCCGGTGAGCTCGTTGGCGCGCTGGAGCTCGGCGACGGCGCGGTCCAGGAACGCCAGGCCGTCGACGTGGTTGCCCGACTCGATCAGCGGGCGGGCGCGCATGTAGTAGATCCAGCCCAGGCTGTCGGCGATGTAGCCGTCGTCGGGGCGGATCTCGAGGGCACGCACCACGTACTCCTCGGCGCGATCGAGGTTGGTGCCGCGCTCCGCCCAGGTGTAGCCGACGTAGTTGAGCGCACCGGCGTGGTCCGGGTTGGTCTCGATCACGCGCTGCATGTACTGGAGCGCGAGGTCGATCTGCTGGGCCTCGCCGTGGATGACGCCAATGTTGTAGAGCAGCTCGGGATCGCCCGGCGCCTCGGCGAGGAGCGACTCCAGGAAGCCCAAGGCCCCCTGGAAGTCGCCGGACTTCGACTGGAGGCTCGCCAGGTAGAGGTCGAGGGGCCGCGAGGCGCCGAGGGAGCGCGCCGTCTCCACCTCGGCGAGGGCCCGCTCGTAGTCGCCGCGGGCCTCGTGGATGGAGGCGATCTGGGTGCGCGCCTCGACGTAGCGCTCGTGGCCGGGGGGGATCCGGGCGAAGGTGACGAGGGCCTCGTCCGGGCGGCGCTGGCGACGCTGGACCACGCCGAGGAAGTAGGTGACCTCGTGCTGGCCCGGGCTCACCGAGAGGGCGCGCTCGAAGCGTCGCGCGGCCTGGTCGTAGTTGCGGCGCTCGTACTCGAGGAAGCCCAGGCGCAGCACCGAGCGCAGGTCCTCGGGGTGGTTGGCCTCGACCCGCTCGAGCACCTCGACGGCCTCGTCGAGGCGCTCGAGGTCCAGCAGGGCGTCGGCCAGGGCCAGCTGGGTGGCGTGGTGCTCGGGGTGGATCGCGAGGATCTCACGGTGGATCGCGATCTCGCCCTCGCGGTCGCCGCGGTCGCGACGCGCGCGGGCCAGGGCCCCGTACAGGCTCAGGTCCTCGGGGTTCCGGCGCAGCCCCTCGCGCAGCGCCGCCTCGGCGGCGTCGGGCTCGCCCAGGCGCTCGTGGACGTCGGCGAGGGCGAAGTAGCCGCGCAGCCCGTCGGGCTCGGCGTCGCGCAGCCACTCGGCGGTCTCCCGCGCCTGCTCGAGGCGGCCGGAGTCGGCGAGCATGCCGTAGAGGAGCAGCGCGGCGTCGGAGCTGAGCGGCGCGCCGTCGTCGTCGCGCAGGGCCTGCTCGGCGCGATCGACGTCCTTCTGGAAGCGGTACAGGGTGCCGAGGAACAGGCGCGTGCCGAGATCGTCGGGCTCGAGCTCCCGGGCGCGCTCCGCGTAGGCGAGCGCGTCCTCGATCCGGTTCTGCCGGGCCGAGAGCTCCGCGAGCTTCCTCAGCAGGTAGGTGGAGTCCGGGTCCGCGGCGAGGGCCCGCGCGTAGGCCTCGGTCGCCTGCTCGATCTCGCCGCCGAGCTCGAGGTCCCGGGCGACCAGGAAGTGGAGCTCCGGCGAGCCGTGCTTCGGGGGCTCGGCGAACGCGCCCGAGGACGCGCCTCCCAGGAGCCCGGCGCAGCCCACCCCGCCGAGGCCCCCGAGCACGACCAGGCCGGCGAGGAGCCGCGGGGCGATTCGCTGACCTGCGCGGTTCATCCCACCTCTCATCGGCCCGTCCGCCCGCGGGGCTGAGAGCCGGGGGGAGGGGCCGGAATTCGTGGCCCGGGGAGGCCTATCCGGACAGATAGCCGCCCTTCTCGAGATAGGCGACCAGCTGCTCGGCGCTCTGCTCCACGCCCTGGTCGCCGGTGGGCAGCCGCAGCTCGGGGCTCGAGGGCTCCTCGTAGGGGGCCGAGATGCCGGTGAACTCGGGGATCTCGCCGGCCCTGGCCTTGGCGTAGAGACCCTTCGGGTCCCGGGACTCGCACACGTCGAGGGGCGCCTCGACGTAGACCTCGACGAAGTCCCCGTCGCGGAACAGCGCCCGGGCGGCGTCGCGATCGGCGCGGTAGGGCGAGATGAAGGAGGTGAGCACCACGGCGCCGAGGTCGGTGAAGAGCTTCGCCACCTCCCCGATGCGCCGGATGTTCTCCGTGCGGTCCTCGGGAGAGAAGCCCAGGTTCTTGTTGAGCCCGTGGCGGACGTTGTCGCCGTCGAGCACGTAGGCGAGGTGGCCGCGCTGCACCAGCAGCGCCTCGGTCGCCACCGCGATGGTGGACTTGCCCGAGCCCGAGAGGCCGGTCAGCCAGAGGGTGACGCCGCGCTGCCCGAGGAGCTTCTCGCGGTCCCCGCGCTCGACGTGGCCGGCGTGCCAGGTGATGTTGGTGCTCTTCTGCTCGCTCACGATGACTCCGTCTCCCCTGGCAGGGTGGCTCCCCGGCTCCCGGCGCGGCGGCGCCGGCGTCCCGACTCTGGCATCCCGGGTGGAAAAGGGAGGCAGCGTAGCGGCGGCGGCCCACCGGCGCATGCCGGGCTCAGGCGGCCTCGCGCAGCCTCCCCACGCCGCGCACCAGGGCGTCGCCGGCCCGGTCGATCTCCTCCGGGGTGTTGAAGCGGCCGATGCCGATGCGCAGGCCGCCCCGCACGCGGGACTCGGAGTGGCCCAACGCGCGCAGCACGTGGCTGGGCTCGGGCGTGGCGGAGCTGCACGCCGACCCCGTCGAGACCGCCAGCTCGGTCAGCTCGGCCAGCAGGCCGTCGGCGTCCACGCCGTCGAAGGAGACGTGGAGGTTGCCCGCGAGGCACTCCGTCGGGTGCCCGTTGCGGTGGGCGCCGGGGATCTCGGCCTGGATGCGCCGCCACAGCCGGTCGCGCAGCTCGGCCACGCGCTTGGCCTCGGCCTGCTGCTCGGCCACGGCGATGCGCACCGCCTCGCCGAAGCCCACCACGAGGGGCACGGGCAGCGTGCCCGAGCGCAGCCCGCGCTCGTGGCCGCCCCCGTGGAGCTGGGGCGTGAGGCGCACCCGCGGGCGGCGCCGCACGTACAGGCAGCCCACGCCCTTCGGGCCGTAGAGCTTGTGGGCCGAGGCGGAGAGCAGCGCCACCCCCAGCTCGCCCAGGTCGATGGGGAGCTTGCCGAGCACCTGGGTCGCGTCGGTGTGGAGCCAGACGCCGCGCTCGGCGCACACGCGGCCGATCTCGGCGAGCGGCTCGATCACGCCGATCTCGTTGTTGGCCAGCATGATGGAGACCAGCACCGTGCGCTCGGTGATGGCCTCGGCCACGGCGGCGGGATCGACGCGACCGTCGGCGTCCACGGGCAGCACCGTGAGCCGCTTGCCGCGGCTCTCGAGGAACCGGCACGGGTCGAGCACCGAGGGATGCTCGATGGCCGAGGTCACCAGATGGTCGCCGCGCTCGGCGAGGGCGTCGGCCGCCCCCAGGATCGCCAGGTTGTTGGCCTCGGTGGCACCGCTGGTGAAGACGATCTCGGCCGGCTTCGCCGCCCCCAGGGCCCGCGCGATCTCCTCCCGCGCCATCTCCACCGCCGTCTCCGCGCGCCACCCGTACGCATGGCTCCGGCTCGCCGCGTTCCCGAAGTCCCCACGGTAGAACGGCAGCATCGCCTCCAGCACCCGCGGATCCACCGGCGTCGTCGAGTGATGGTCGAGATAGATCGGAAGAGCGCTCATCGACTCACCGAGAGAGAGGAGTCACGCGGAGAGCGACGGCGGGGCGCCGCAGGCGCGCCGCCGAGCCCGGGCACCCCGCGGAGACGTCTCGGAGCGCGAGGCCGTGCCAACGGCCGCGCAGCGCGGCCCGCCTCCGGCGGGCGGCGCGAAGTCCAGAAGGCCCTGAACCACGCGGGCGCCGCCCACGCGTCACTTCGAGAGCCCCTCAGGCCCCGAACGACTGCCCGCAGCCGCAGGTCGTCTTCGCGTTCGGGTTGTTGATCTTGAACCCCGACTCCATCAGCGAGTCCACGAAGTCGAGGCTCGTGCCCACCAGGTAGAGGGCGCTCTTCTCGTCGACCACCAGCCGCACGCCCTCGGCGGCCTCCACGGTGTCGGTGTCGCGGACCTCCCCGTCGAAGGCGAGCTGGTACTGGAGCCCGGAGCAGCCGCCCCCCACGACCTTGATGCGAAGCGCGTGGGTCTCCGTCTTGCCCTCGGCGTCGAGCAGCCGCTTGATCTGGGCGGCGGCGGCCTGGGTGACTTCGACGATGGGCATGGCGTTCCTCCGGGCGTGTCGAGCGGGCGAGACCCGAGGTTAGCGGAGGGCCACATTCAAGACCAGATCGGTACGAGATCAGACCCCCGCGGGGGTCGGGCTCATCCAGAGGAAGATCTCGCGGTTGCCCTTCGGGCCGGCGAGGCGGCTCTCCGCCTCACCGCGGAAGCCGAGGCCGAGGGCCTCGGCGGCCTCGCGCACCGCGGCGACGGCGCCGCGCCGCAGGGCGTCGTCCCGGACCACGCCGCCCTTCCCCACCTGCTCGCGGCCGACCTCGAACTGGGGCTTCACGAGCACCAGCAGGTCGGCGTCCGGGGCCACGGCGCGGACCGGCCCGAGGAGCTTCGTCGCGGAGATGAACGAGACGTCGACCGTCACCAGGTCCACCGCGAAGGGCAGCGCGTCGGCTGCCAGGTGGCGCGCGTTGGTGCGCTCGAGCACGACCACCCGCGGGTCGTCGCGCAGCCGCGGGTGGAGCTGGCCGTAGCCCACGTCCACGGCGACCACCCGCGCGGCCCCGGCCTGGAGCAGGCAGTCGCTGAAGCCGCCCGTCGAGGCGCCGAGGTCGAGGCAGGAGCGGCCGGCGGGGTCGAGGCCCAGGTCGGCGAGGGCGCCCGCGAGCTTCTCGCCGCCCCGGGAGACGAAGCGCGCGTCCTCGCCGCGCACGCGCACCCGGGCGGCGTCGCGCACCGCGGTGCCGGGCTTCTCGACCGGCGCGTCGTCCACCAGGACGCGGCCGGTGCGGATCAGCGCCTGGGCGCGGGTGCGGCTCTCGACGAGCCCGTCCCGGACCAGCCGCTCGTCGAGACGCAGGCGGTCCGGCGCCACGGGCTCAGCCTCGCGGCGGGCGGCGCCCCACCAGCTCGCGCGCCGCGCGCGCGATGCCCTCGGCGTCGAGCCCCATCGCGTGGCACTGGCTCGCGGGGTCGCCGTGCTCCACCAGCCGGTCGGGTACCGCCAGGCAGCGCGTCGGCACCACCACGCCGGCCTCGGCCAGGGCCTCGAGCACCGCGCTCCCGAAGCCGCCCATCCCGGCGTGCTCCTCCACGGTGACGACCGCCCCGGCGCGCCGCGCGAGCTCGAGGATGCGCTCGGCATCGAGGGGCTTCGCGAAGCGCGCGTTCAGCACGGCGGCGGAGATGCCGTCGGCGGCGAGCTCCTCGGCGGCCTCGAGGGCGGCGTGGGCGAGGGTGCCGTAGGCGATCACCAGGGCGTCGTCGCCGTCGCGCAGCAGCTCCGCCTTGCCGACGGGCACCGCCTTCACTTCCGGGTCCATGGGGACGCCGAAGCCCGCGCCGCGCGGGTAGCGGATCGCGGCCGGGCCGTCGTACTCCACGGCGGTGCGCAGCATGTGCTGGAGCTCGTTCTCGTCCTTCGGCGCCATCACGATGATGTTGGGCAACGTGCGCAGGTAGGAGACGTCGTACATGCCCTGGTGGGTGGCGCCGTCGGCGCCCACCAGGCCCGCGCGGTCCATGGCCAGGGTGACGTCCAGGTTCTGCACGCAGACGTCGTGGACGACCTGGTCGTAGGCGCGCTGGAGGAAGGTCGAGTAGATGGCCGCCACGGGCTTCATGCCCTGGGCGGCCAGCCCCGCGGCGAAGGTCACGGCGTGCTGCTCGGCGATGCCGACGTCGTAGAAGCGGTCCGGGAAGACCTTCTTGAAGCGGTCGAGGCTGGTGCCGTCCGCCATGGCGGCGGTGATGCCGAGGATCCGGTCGTCCTCCTGGGCCAGTCGGATGAGCGTGTCGGCGAAGACCACCTGGTACTTCGGCGGGCCGGGCTTGCCCTTGTGGAACTCGCCGGACTCGACGTCGAACTTGCCGACGCCGTGGTACTTGAAGGGGTCGCGCTGGGCGGGCTCGTAGCCGTAGCCCTTGGCGGTGAGCGCGTGCACCAGGATCGGCCCGTCGCCGTTGGCCAGCATCTGCTTCACGTTCTCGAAGGTCTCGAGCACCACCTCGATGCGATGCCCCTGGATCGGGCCGACGTACTTGAAGCCGAGCGCCTCGAACAGGAGGCCCGGTGAGAAGAACACCTTGAGGGACTCCTCGGCCTTCTGGGCCCAGTGCAGCATGTCGCCGGGCATGCTGGTGAGGAACTCCTTGGCCCAGCCCTTCATGCGCCGCACCATGGGGGCCGAGAGCTTCCGCGAGAGGTAGGACGAGAGCGCCCCCACGTTGGGCGAGATGGACATCTCGTTGTCGTTGAGGACCACCACCAGGTTCTTCTGGCGCAGGTCACCGGCGTGGTTCAGCGCCTCGAAGGCCATGCCCGCCGTCATGCCCCCGTCGCCGATCATCGCGATGGCGCAGTGGGGCTCGCCCCGGTGCTCCATGGCCCGGGCCATGCCCAGGGCCGCGGAGATCGAGGTCCCCGCGTGGCCCGCCCCGAAGCAGTCGTAGCGGGACTCCGAGCGGCGCAGGAACTTGCCGATCCCGTCCTCCTTGCCGATGCGATCGAAGCCCGCGCGCCGCCCGGTGAGCATCTTGTGCGCGTAGCCCTGGTGGCCGACGTCGAGCACGAGCCGGTCCCGGGGCGTGTCGAACACCGTGTGGATGCCGGTGATGAGCTCCACGGCGCCGAGGCTCGACGCGAGGTGCCCTCCGGTCTTCGCCACCCGCTCCACGATCTCGTGGCGCAGCGCCGCCGCCACGGCGGGCACCTGCTCCCGCGGCAGCGCGCGCAGCTCCTCGGGCGAGGAGACCCGGTCGAGGATGTCGTCGACCGGACGGAAACCCGACTCCATCGGCTTCATCGATTCCTCCGCACGGCGAAGCGCGCGAGCTCCCGCAGCGGCTCGGCGCGCTCCCCCCAGTCTTCGATCTCGGTGAGCGCCTCGTCGAGGAGCGCCTCGGCGCGCCGCCGGGCCGCGTCCGCGCCGCACAGGGCGACGTAGGAGCTCGGCTCGCCGGCGTCGCGGTCCAGCAGGTCGTCGGCGATCTGGAACGCCAGCCCCACCCGCTCGCCGAAGCGGGCGAGCGCCGCGGCGCGCGGCCCGTCGGCCCGTCCCAGCCGGGCGCCGCCGGTCACCGCCGCGCGGATCAGCGCCGCCGTCTTGCGCCGGTGGATCGACTCGAGGGCGTCCACGTCGCCGTGGCCGGCCTCGAAGGCGAGATCGTCGGCCTGGCCACCGACCAGCCCGCGGGAGCCCACCGACGCCGCCAGGTCCCGGAGCACCAGCGGCCCGCCGTCCGCCTCCGCGGCCTCGCCCAGGATCGCGAAGGCCTCGGCCTGGAGGGCGTCTCCGGCCAGCACCGCCACGGCCTCGCCGAAGGCCACGTGCACCGTCGGGCGGCCGCGGCGCTCGGCGTCGTCGTCCATGCAGGGCAGGTCGTCGTGCACCAGGGAGTAGGTGTGGATCAGCTCCACCGCCGCCGCGATCGGGAGCGCGGCCTCGCGCGGCGCCCCCGCGGCCTCGCAGGCCGCGAAGGCCAGGGCCGGGCGCAGGCGCTTGCCGCCGGGGAACAGCAGGTGACGCATGGCCCCGTGCAGCGCCGCCGGGGGCTCCGCGGGGGCCGGGAGCCGCGCGTCGAGGAAGCGGTCCACGAGCGAGGCGCTCTCCGCGAGATAGGCGTCGGCGTCCACTAGTCCTCGTCGTCTCCGTCCGGGTCGAAGGGGCGCACCGCATCGCTTCCGCCCTCTTCGACGAGTAGCTCGATCCGTCGCTCCGCGGCTCCCAGCTGCTCGGCGCAGCGGCGCGAGAGGCGAACCCCCTCCTCGAAGGCGGCGAGCGCCTCCTCGAGGGCAAGCTCCCCGCTCTCGAGCCGCTCCACCACGCCTTCCAGCCGGTCGAGGGCGTGCTCGAAGTCCAAGCCGTCGAGGTTCAGACCGTCGTCGACGGGCATGGGTTCCGGCACCGAGCGGGGCGTCTCGCTCATCGCCCGTCGGAGCCTACCGGCGTGCCGGGTGCGCGTCAAACGCGCGTGGCGACGGAACCGACCGCCGAATCAGGGCTTTTCCGCCTCGGCGGGTCGCTCCGCAGCCACGCGTACCGCGCTCGCGGTGGCGTCGATCTCGCCCGAGCCGAGGCGTAGGGTGAGGGCCTCGCCCGCCGCGACCTCCTCGGCGCGGCGCACCACGGCGCCGTCCCCGGTGCGCTGCACGATCGCGTAGCCGCGGGAGAGCACCGCCAGTGGCGAGAGCGCGTCGAGGCGCGCCGCGGCGGCGCCCAGGCGCGCCGAGAGGCCGGCCACCCGCCGCTCGGCGGCCCGGGCCAGCGCCCGCCTGGCGTGGGCGAGGCGCTCGCGGCCGGCCGCGAGTCGCGCCGCGGGCGCGCTCGCGTGCAGCGCGTCGCTGCTGCGCGCGAAGCGCGCCGCCGCCCGCTCGAGCACCCGCTCCACCGCCCGGGCCAGGCGCGCGCGCCGGGCCCCGAGGCGCTCCGCCAGGGCCTCGCGGTCCGGCAGCGCGAGGGCGGCGGCGGCCGAGGGCGTGGGGGCGCGCAGGTCCGCGGCGAGGTCCGCGATGGAGACGTCCACCTCGTGCCCCACGCCGCACACGACGGGCAGCGGGCAGGTCCGCACCGCCCGGGCCACGACCTCGCTGTTGAAGGCGAGCAGGTCCTCGAGGGAGCCGCCTCCGCGGACCAGCAGCACGGTCTGCACCCCGGGCTGCCGCGCGGCGCGGGCCAGCGCCGCGGCCACCTCGTGCTCGGCGCCCTCGCCCTGCACCCGGGTCGGCACCACCAGGAGCGGCGTGGCGGGGGAGAGCCGCCCGCTCACCTGGATCACGTCGCGCACCGCCGCGCCCGTGGGTGAGGTGACCACGGCGACGCGGCGCGGGTGGGCCGGGATGGCGCGCTTGGCGGCGGGATCGAACAGGCCCTCGGCCTCGAGGCGCGCCCGGAGCTGCTCGAAGGCGAGCTGGAGCGCGCCGCGGCCGCGGGGCTCCACCTCGCGCACGACGATCTGGAGCTCGCCGCGCGGCTCGTAGATGGTGACGTCGCCGTGGAGCAGCACCTCGAGCCCGTCCTCGAGCTCGAAGCGCAGCTGCCGCGCCGCCGGGCGGAACAGCGCCGCGCGCAGCTGGGCGCTCTCGTCCTTGAGCGTGAGGTAGTGGTGGCCCGAGGGCGCGCGGCGCAGGTTGCTGACCTCGCCCGCCACCCAGACCCGGCCGATGCGGGCGTCGAGGGCGCCCCGCGCCTGGGCCAGCAGCTCGCCCACCGTGAAGACGTGGCGCGGGAAGAGCGACGGCGTGGTCACGCCGCCAGGGTAGCGGCCCCCCGCCGCGCCCGAAGCTCCGGGCGCGGCTTCTGGGTCGCGCAACGGTCGGGGCGCGACGGTCAGGGCGTGACGGGCAGGACGTCGGTGGCGCGCACCGACTCCACCGGCGCGTCCCGGGACTCGCGCAGGCGCTCGAAGTAGGTCCAGCTCTTGAGCACCTCCACGGCGCGGGCGAGCTGCAGGTCTTCGTCCTCGGCGCCCGCCTCGCCCGCGGCGACGGGCTCGCCGGCGTCCTCGTCGGGCTGGCGGAAGTGCCCCTCGAGGTCGCGCTCGCGCAGGCGCCGGGGGGCGGCTTCCTCGTCCGCCGCGGCGACCTCGGTCGGCGGCGCCACCTCGATGTCCGGCGCGATCCCGACCTCCTGGATCGAGCGACCGGAAGGCGTGTAGTAGAGCGCGGTGGTGAGCCGCAGCCCCGAGCCGTCCTCGAGGGGGTAGACGGTCTGCACCGAGCCCTTGCCGAAGGTCGGTGCGCCGAGCAGCAGCGCGCGGTGCTGGTCCTGGAGCGCTCCCGCCACGATCTCCGAGGCGCTCGCGCTGCCGGCGTTCACCAGGATCACCATGGGGTAGCCGGTCTCGGCGTCGGTGCGCGCGCGGAACTCCTGGCGCTGGCTCTCCACGCGGCCCTTCGTGTACACGATCAGCCCCTCGTCGAGCCAGACGTCGGAGACCTTCACGGCCTGATCGAGCAGGCCGCCCGGGTTGTCGCGCAGGTCGAGCACCAGGCCCGAGAAGTCGCCGGTCTCCTGGTGGAGCTTCTTCAGGTGCCGGCGCAGGTCGTTCACGGTGCGCTCCTGGAAGGAGCGGATGCGCACGTAGGCGTAGCCGGGCTCGATCAGGCGACCCTCCACGCTCGCCACCTTGACCACGTCGCGCACGATGGTGAAGGGCTGGGGCTTCTCGAAGCCCTCGCGGAACACCTGGATGGTGATCCGCGAGCCCTTCGGGCCGCGCATGTGCTTCACCGCCTCGTGAAGGTCCATGCCCTTGGTGCTGCGACAGTCCTCGTCCCACTCCGCGGGCTTCTCCGTGGGGCAGATGGTGACGATCTGGTCGCGGGCGCGGATCCCGGCCCGCGCCGCCGGGGTCCCGTCGATGGGAGATACCACCTCGACGTACCCGTCGCGCCGCTTGGTGATCTCGATGCCGAGGCCGTGGAACTCGCCCTTGGTGTCCACCTGCATCTCGCGGTGGGCGCTCGGGTCGAGGTAGGAGGAGTGGGGATCGAGGGCCTGGAGCATGCCGCGCACGGCGCCCTGCACGAGGGCGCGCTCGTCCACGGGCTCGACGTAGTTGTCCCGCACCAGACGCAGCACGTTGGCGAAGAGCCCGAGGTCCTCGTAGCGGCTCGCGCTGGAGACGCCCGCCGCCGAGACGAACGCCACGGCGGCGAGGGCCAGCCCGGCGAAGAGGCCATGGAGGAAGCGAGACTGGGACCGGCGCATTGGGGACTCCCGCGGGGCGTCTGGAGGGGGGTGGGGCTGGGATGCTGGGTCCGGATTCGGCGGTTCGTGCGCCGGTCTTGACCCGGCAGTTGCCACTCGGCATCGAGGCAGTCTAGCCGGCGCTCCCGGGAGCGAGCCAGTCGCCGGGGTCCAGGGCATCGCTCCCCTGGCGGATCTCGAAGTAGAGCTTGGGGCCCGTGAGCGAGCCGGTCTCCCCCACCCGCCCGATGCGATCCCCGGCGCCGACCCGCTCGCCGGTCTCGACGTCGATCGAGTCGAGGTGGCCGCTCACGCTGAAGAAGCCGTCGCCGTGGTCGAGGATCACCATCTTGCCGTAGCCCCGGAACCAGCCCGTGAAGCGCACCTCGCCCTCGGCCACGGCCTCGACGACGTCGCCGGCTCGCGCCGCGAACTCCACGCCCTTGCGAAAGGTCTCGGTCTGGAACTGCTGGTCCACCACGAGCCCGTAGCCCGAGGCGATGGGGGCGCGCACCGGGGCCGGCAGGCGGCCGCGCAGGGAGGCGAAGCGGGTGGCGGCCCGCGTGCGGCGGCGCGGCGGCGTCTCCTCCAGGTAGGCGAGGGTCTCCTCGAGCGCCTCGGCGGCGGCCTCGAGCTCCACCAGGGCCTCCCGGGTGCGGGCCCGGTCCTGGCGCGCCCGGCGCAGCAGGGCGCGCTTGGCGTCGCGCTCGCGCACGAGCTCGGACTCGCGCCGGGCCAGCCGCGCCGCCGAGGCGTCGCGCTCCGCCGAGACCCGCGCCGCCTGGGCGCGCGCCGAGGCGAGGGAGGTGGCCTCGGCCCGCGAGCGGTCCAGCAGATCCTGGTCGTGGGCGACGAGACGGCGCAGGGCCTCGACCCGGGCCAGGGCGTCGGGCAGCGACTCGGCGGAGAAGAGCGCGCGCACGGGGCCGACCTCGCCCGACTTGTAGAGCGCCACGGCGCGGGCCGCGAGGGCGCGCCGGGTGCGGGCGAGGCGCCCCTCGAGCTCGCGGATCTCGCCGTCGAGACCGGTGAGCCGGGCGCGGGCCTCCCGGGCCCGGCGCCGCGCGCGCCCGGCGTCGTCCGAGAGCGCCTCGGCGGCGCGGTCCATGGCCTCCACGGTCTCGAGCAGGCCTCGCTCCTCCCGCTCGTAGGAGCCCACGCGCTCGCGGTGCTCCTCGATGGCGCGCCGCAGCACCTCGAGCTCGCCGACGGTCTCTGCATCCTGGGCCGCGACGCCGGGCGCGAGGGCGAGAGCGAGGACGAGCCCGACGGCGAGCGCCCGGCCCGCCGCCGGCCTCACTCGCGCATCCCCTGGAGCACGGCGGCCGCCGAGCCCAGCACGCCCAGCACCGCACCGCCCGCCACCAGCCAGAGCGCGCCCTCGGAGCCGAGGAACACCGGGCTCGCGTAGCCGAGCAGGAAGGCGAGGCCCTGCTCGAGGCCCGGCAGCAGCAGCCGGTACACGCCGTAGAGCAGCGCCAGGGCGAAGGCGCCGCCGAGGGCCCCCTGCACCACGCCCTCCAGCAGGAAGGGCACCGAGACGAAGGTGCGGCTCGCACCCACCAGCAGCAGGATGTCGATCTCGTCCCGGCGCGCGTAGACGGCGAGGCGGATCGTGTTCGCCACGATCAGCAGCGCCGCCAGGGCGAGCACGCCGCCGATCACGAGGCCCAGGCCGCGCACCAGGCCGACGGCCCGCGCGTAGCCCTCCACCCACTCCTGGCCGTAGCCGAGGTCCGTCACGCCCGGCAGCGCCTCCACGGCCTCCACCACGGCGCGCAGGCCTTCGGGCGAGCGACGCGTCGCCTCGAGCGTCACCTCGAAGGAAGCCGGAAGCGGATTGTCCTCGAGGCCCTCCAGGAGCGCGGCGCGGCCGCCCACGCTCGCCCGGAAGCGCTCGAGGGCCTGCTCCTTCGTCACCAGCTCGACCCCGGCCACGCCCGGAACCGACGCCACCCGGTCGGCCAGGGCGGAGCGCGCCGCGGGGTCCACGTCGTCGGCGAGGTAGGCGGAGAGCACCAGGTCCTCGCCGAAGCGCTCCATCACGCCCTGCATGTTCGAGACCAGCAGCGCGAAGGCGCCCACCAGCACCAGGGTGACCGAGATGGTGAGCACCGCGATGCTCGACGTCACCGGGCTCGCCCGCAGCCCGAGGACCGCGGAGCGCAGCACGTAGCGCAGCCGGGCGAGGAAGCGCTTCACCCCACCCGACCGCGCGCGGGGGTGTCGTCGATCACGCGCCCGCCCTCGAGCCGCAGGGTGCGGGAGCCGTAGAGCTCGATCAGCGAGTGCTCGTGGGTGGCGACCAGCACCGTGGTGCCCCGGGCGGCCACGCTGGCGAGCAGGTCGATGATCTCGAGGGAGAGCTCCGGGTCGAGGTTTCCCGTCGGCTCGTCGGCGAGCAGGATCTCGGGCTCGTTCACCAGTGCGCGCGCGATGGCGACGCGCTGCTGCTCACCGCCCGAGAGCGACAGCGGGTGGTGGTGGCGCCGGTGCTGCAGACCGACGCGCTTCAGCATCGAGAACACCTGGGCGCGGGCGCGGCGGCGCGGCGCGCCGACCACGTCGAGGGCGAGGCCGACGTTCTCCTCCACCGTGCGCCGGGGCAGCAGCTTGAAGTCCTGGAACACCACGCCGATGTGGCGGCGCAGGGCCGGGACCGCCGGGGAGCGCAGCCGGCCGACGTTGCGCCCCAGCACCAGGATCTGTCCCTCGCTGGGCCGCTCGGCGGCGAACATCAGCTTCAGCAGCGTCGTCTTGCCGGCGCCGCTCGAGCCGGTGAGGAAGGCGAGCTCGCCCTTGCGCAGCTCCAGGTTCACGTCGCGCAGCGCCCAGGTGCCGGCCATGTAGGACTTCGAGACGTGGAACAGCCGCACGAGGGCGTCGCCCCCGGTGTGCGGCGGCTCCGCGCCGAAGCCCCTCACTGCCGTTGGCGCTTGCGCTTGCGCGCGTTCTCTACCAGGTAGCCGAGGATGACCTCGTCGAGTGGCTTCTCGGAGACGATGCCCTCACCGAAGGCGCGCTCGCCGTCGGGCTCCTGCTCGTGGGGCTCGGGCTCGGCCTGCACCTCGGGCAGGGACGGCTCCTCCGCGACCGCGGCCGCGGCAGGCTCGGGCGGCCGGGTGGGCTCGAGGGGCCCGGTGCGGTCGGAGTCCGCCCCGGCATCCGCCGCGCCCGCGCCGTCCTGGAAGACGTCCTCGCCCAGGCGCGAGCGGATCAGGTGGTCGTAGTCCGCGGCGACGAGCCGCTTCAGCACCGCCTTGTGCTGGTTCTCCATCAGCCGCTTCACCACCTCCTCGAGGTTCGGGTCCTCGACCTGGTCCTCGTAGCTGCTCTTCTCGGAGACGAGGATCGTCCCACCATGATAGAGGTGCGTGATGATGTGAGGGTGCTTGCGGCCGCTGTCCTCGCTCTGCACGTGGAAGAGCACGCCCCGATAGCGGATGTTCGTGTTGAAGCCGGACTGCATGAGTGGGGCGCGTTCCCCTCGATGGGGCCAGCGGACGGCCGCGGAGTGTCGGAGACGCCCGCTGCGAACGCAAGCGAGCCTCTCCACTCCGTCCGTCCATGGACCGGTCCGCCGAGGGTTATCGGTCTGCGCCGAGGGCGACTGAACGTGGGGGCGAGAGCCCACGCCCCGGCCTACCACGCCGTTGGGCCGGCTCCAGCCGGGCTGGAGCCGCGAGCCTGGCGCCCTCGCCTCCCGGCTGCGGGCGCGGGAGGCAGACCGCGGAACAAGGCCGCCTCGTGGAGGCGGTAGCTCTCCGGAGACCGGAGGGTGAAGCGGTAGTCCAGCCCCGTCTGCCGGACGCGATCGACCCAGCGAAGCGCCTCCTCGTGCCCGCGCCGGCCCCCCCCCTCCCCTTCGGGCCGGGGCGCGCTCGCCACCACGTCGGCCAGGCTCTGGAGCTCGGTCCGCACGTCGGAGGCAAAGGTGATCGGGTCGTCGGAGCCGACGCACACCGAGATCCGAGGCACGTCGCTCGGCTCCAGGGGGTCGAGACGCCAGAGCGGGTGGGTCGACAGGTCCGCGAGGTCCCCGATCAGCATGTTCGAGGTCGGGTTGACCTCCACCGCCAGCCCCCGCGCGGCCACCTTGGCGCGCAGCCCGCGCTGGAGCTCGTCGAGAGCCGGGCCCTCCTCGCTCGGATCCACCCAGATGCTCTCGCGGCCGGCCCGGAACACCTTCGGGTCGCTGAGGAAGCGCCGCAGCAGATCCTGTCGCCGACGCCGGTCGGGATCGACAGGCGGAACCGGCTCGCCGTCCGGATACCGGACCCCGTCGAACATCGATTCCGGATCGACGAGATCGCTCTGGAGCCGCACCAGATCGTAGGGGCTGCGTATCCGGCTGCCGAAGAGGGCGTGCGCGTGCTCGAGGATCTCGAGCTCGATGACGTCGCGTCGTCGCGGCGGTGCCCCTTCCTTCCCGTACCAGGCCCACTCCCAGACCAGGTCGAAGAGTCGCTCCTCCCGCGGCATCGCGACCCGCCCGGCCTTGCGCGCCCAGCCGAGCGGCTCGAGGCCCAGCGCGATCCCGTGGCCGATGCGGTCCCCCTCGCCGAGGGCGAAGTGCTCGACGGCCTGGTCGATGTTGCGCAGACCGTTGAGCAGGTGCACGAAGTCCTCCCCCGCGTGGGCGGTGGTGGACAAGGTCGGAACGTCCTCGCGGTTCAGATCGCAGAGGTACGCCGAGGCCTCGGCGCCGGCACGGCGGACCCGGGCGATCAGCGGTGCCATCACCCAGGTCGGCACCCCCAGCTCGTCGGTGCAGACGTCGACGCCTCGCACCAGGAAGAGCGTGCGAGGGAAGCTCTCGAGGAGCCAGGCCAGGGCCTCGGCCTCTCGCTGCTTGCGGCGGTAGAACTCCGCGAAGCGGTAGCTCGGAGCCGGGTCCGCTCGCAGGATCGAGCTCGGGGCGGGCTCCGCGAAGCTCGAGACGCCCCGGGCCCCCGGCTGGCCCTCGAGATTGCCTCCTCCGCGATCCCTGGAGAAGTGGAAGACCACGCCGATCTCGACGTCGGACTCGTCCCGGGCCAGCCAGCGGCGAGGTCGAATCCACGCCAGTCGATCCCGCTGCTCCGCGTCGGGCACCCGTCCGTGGATGCGGGCGGAGGCCGTTTCGATCTCGTCGACGAGCTGCCGGTTCCACGAGCGGTCCTCGCTCGGACCGACCCGCACCTCCAGTGAGCGCATCCCGCAGGGTCGCACGGGCTCCGTGGGGGCCGGGGCCGGCACGCCGCTGATTCGCGCCGCCGACTCGACGAGCAGACGCGGCGGCACGCGATCCTTGGCGGGCTTGAGCCTCCCGAAGTGCCGCA
>JANQFK010000057.1 GCA_028277885.1 Myxococcota bacterium | reverse complement strand
GCCCAACGGAAAGTTCCGCGCCGTGAAGTCCTACATCGGCAACCTCGGGAGCGGCAGCCGCCCTCCCCTGGCGGCCGCGGGCCTCTGACGCAGCGGGAGGGGAGTCCCATGAAGCAGATCATCCAGAACGCGCGCACCGGCGGCCTCGAGATCCTCGAGGTGCCCACGCCCACGCCGGCGCCGGGACAGATCCTGGTGCGGAACCACTTCTCCGTGGTCTCCACGGGCACCGAGACCCTCTCCATGGAGTTCGCCCGCAAGTCCATGCTCGGCAAGGCGCGGAGCCGGCCGGACCTGACCAAGCAGGTGATCCGCAAGCTGCGCGAGGAAGGCCCGATGCCGACCTACCGCACGGTGATGAGCCGCCTCGACGCCCCCCAGCCCCTCGGCTACTCGAGCGCCGGCGTGGTGGAGGCGGCCGGCAAGGGCGTCACGCGCTTCTCCCGGGGCGACCGCGTGGCCTGCGCGGGCGCCGGCTACGCCAACCACGCCGAGTTCGTGGTGGTGCCGGAGAAGCTCGCGGCCCTGGTGCCCGAGACCGTGCCCATGGAGCAGGCCGCCTTCGCGACCATCGGCGCCATCGCGCTCCAGGGCCTGCGCGTCGCCGAGCCCACCCTCGGCGAGGTCGGCGCGGTGATCGGCCTCGGCCTGATCGGCCAGGTGGCGGTGCAGCTGCTGCGCGCCAACGGCTGCCGGGTGCTCGGCATCGACCTCCAGCCCGAGCGCGTGAAGCAGGCTCTCGAGCAGGGCGCGGAGTGGGGGCACACGCCCGGCGACGTGTCCGTGGGCTGGAAGGACGCGGCCACCGAGGGCTTCGGCGCCGACTTCGCCCTGGTGACCGCGTCGGCCAACAGCTCGGCGCCCCTGGAGCTGGCCGCCGACCTGTGCCGCTCGAAGGCGCGCATCGTGGTGGTGGGCGCCATGCCCATGGAGCTCGATCGCCGCACCTTCTACGAGAAGGAGCTCGAGCTGCGCATGAGCATGTCCTACGGGCCGGGGCGCTACGACCGCAGCTACGAGGAGGACGGCCTCGACTACCCGCTGCCCTACGTGCGCTGGACCGAGAACCGCAACCTCCAGGCCTTCCTCGCCCTGCTGGCCTCGCGCTCGGTCAACACCGAGCTGCTGCGGCCCAAGATCCGGCCCTTCGCCGAGGCCCTCGGCACCTACGAGGCGCTCTCCAAGGGCTCGAGCGGCGACGTGGCGGCGCTGTTCCGCTACGACGTGCGCGCCACCCCGACCAGCAGCGTCGCCGTCGAGGAGCCCGCCCGGGAGCGGCCGCGCCGCGAGTCCGTGGGCGTCGCGTTCATCGGCGCCGGCAACTACGCCAAGTCGGTGCTGCTGCCGGCCCTGGGCGACGACGCGAAGACGCGCCGGGTCTCGATCGTGGCGGCCACCGGCGCCTCGGCCCGGCGCACCGCCGAGCGCTACCGCTTCGGCGCCTGCGGAACCGACGTCGACGAGCCGATGCAGAGCCCCGAGGTCGACCTGGTCTTCGTCGCCACGCGCCACGACAGCCACGCCTCCCTGGCCGCCCGGGCGCTGCGGGCCGGCAAGGCGGTCTGGCTCGAGAAGCCCCTGGCCCTCTCCCTCGAGGAGCTCGAGGAGCTGGAGGCCGCGATCCGCGAGTCCGGCGGCTTCTTCACCGTGGGCTACAACCGGCGCTTCTCCGCCCACGCCCGGGCGGTGCGCAAGGCCTTCGAGGGCCGCAGCTCGCCCCTGGCGATCCGCTACACCGTGGCCGCCGGGCGCCCGCCCGTGGGCAGCTGGGTGACGGACCCGTCGGCCGGCGGCGGCCGCGTGGTGGGCGAGGTGTGCCACTTCGTGGACCTGTGCTGCTACCTGGTCGGGCGTCCGCCCTCGACGGTCTTCGCCCGTCGCCTGGGCCACGACCCCGAGATCGACGACTCCATCACGGCGGTGCTGGGCTTCCCCGACGGCTCCACCGCCGCCATCGAGTACCTGTCGCGCACCAGCCCGGACATCGCGAAGGAGCGCTTCGAGGTCTCGGCCGACGACCGCACGGCGCGCTGCGACAACTACCGCACCACCCAGATCACGGGCCGGCCCGATCTCAAGACCTTCAACCAGGACAAGGGCCAGGCCACGGCGGTCTCCGAGGTGCTGGCGGCGGTGCGCGAGGGCCGGCCCTCGCCCTTCACCCTCGCGGAGCTCGGGGCCGTCTCCCGGGCGACCTTCGGGATCCTCGAGTCCGCGGTCTCCGGCGTCGAGGTGCAGATCCCGTCGTGAGCGCGCCGCTCGGGGGGCCTCCCGCATGTGCGGCATAGCCGGCTTCTCGGGCCGGTTCGAGCCCGACCTGCTGGAGCGCATGTCCGCCGCCATGGCCCACCGCGGCCCGGACGACGCCGGGACCTGGTGGAAGCCCGAGGCCGGCGTCGGCCTCGCCCACCGCCGGCTCTCCATCATCGACCTGTCGCCCCGCGGCCACCAGCCCATGTGGGACTGCACCGGGCAGGTGGTGATCTCCTACAACGGCGAGATCTACAACTACCGCGAGCTGCGCGAGGCCCTGGTCGCGGAGGGCTTCGAGTTCCGCAGCGACAGCGACACCGAGGTGCTGCTCAACCTCTACCTGCGCGACGGCACGGACATGCTGGGCGCGCTGAACGGGATCTTCGCCTTCGCGCTCTGGGATGCGCGCTCCCGCAGCCTGTTCGTCGCCCGGGACGGCGTGGGGGTGAAACCGCTCTACTACGCCGAGGTCCCGGCGGGCCTGCTCTTCGCCAGCGAGCTCAAGTCGCTGCTCCAGTCCCCGGAGGTCGATCGCTCCCTCGACTTCGCCGCCATCGACCAGCACCTCCACTACGTGTGGAGCCCGTCCCCCCGAACCATGCTGGTGAATGTCTCGAAGCTCCCGCCGGGCCAGGCCCTGCTGGTGCGCCAGGGGCGGGTCGAGCGGCGCTGGAGCTTCTACGACCTCCCCTACGACCAGCCCGTGGAGCCGATGTCCGAGGCCGAGGCGGTGGAGCGGGTGCGCGCCCAGCTCGCCCGGTCCGTCGAGCGCCAGATGGTGGCCGACGTGCCCGTGGGCGCCTTCCTCTCGGGCGGGCTCGACTCGAGCGCGGTGGTGGCCTTCGCCCGGGAGCACGCCCGGGACGGCGCCCTGCGCTGCTTCACCATCGGGTTCGAGGACGAGGAGGCGCTCACCGAGGGCATGGGGGCGGACCTCCCCTACGCCCGGAGCGTCGCCCGCCACCTCGGCGTGGAGCTCGAGACGGTCTGGGTCGGGCCGGACATGGTGGAGCAGCTGCCGCGGATGCTCTTCCACCTCGACGAGCCCCAGAACGACCCCGCCCCCATCAACGCGCTGCTGATCTGCGAGCGGGCGCGCGCCCAGGGCATGAAGGTGCTGCTCTCCGGGGCGGGCGGAGACGACATCTTCACGGGCTACCGGCGCCACTACGCGCTGCGCCAGGAGCGCTTCTGGAGCTGGCTGCCGGGGCCCGTGCGGCGCGGGATCGCCGGGACGGCGGGCCGGCTGCCCCCCGGCCGCGAGCTCTCGCGGCGCCTCGCCAAGGCGTTCCAGTACGCCGGCCTCGACTCGGCGGAGCGCCTGGTGAGCTACTTCTACTGGATCGCGCCGCGCCTGCTCGACGACGTCTACGGCGCCGAGCTGCGCCACGGCCTCGAGGGGACCCGCGCCGCCGACCCGCTGCTCGCGGCCCTCGACCGGCTGCCGCCGGGCACCGACCCGCTGAACGCCATGCTCTACCTGGAGGGCAAGTTCTTCCTCGCGGACCACAACCTGAACTACACCGACAAGGTCTCCATGGCGTCGGGTGTCGAGGTGCGGGTGCCCCTGCTCGACCCGGACCTGATCGCGCTGGCGGCCCGGCTCGACCCGGGCCTGAAGCAGCGCGGCGCCCTCGGCAAGTGGATCCTGCGCAAGGCCATGGAGCCGCACCTGCCCCACGACGTCATCTACCGCGGCAAGGCCGGCTTCGGTGCGCCCCTGCGCCACTGGCTGCGCGGCCCCCTGCGCGAGCTCGTGGACGACGTGCTCTCGGACGCCTCCCTGACCCGGCGCGGCCTGTTCGACCCCGCCGGCGTGCGCGCCCTCGTCGCCCGCGACCGGGCCGGCCGGGTGGACGGCGCCTACGCGATCTTCGGCCTGGTGTGCATCGAGCTGTGGTGCCGGATGTTCGTCGATCCTCCCGCGCCCGCCCTCGTCGACGCGCCCGTCGGCACTCCCACGGCGGGCCCGGGCTAGGCGCCCGCCCTTGGAGGCCTCGCGCGTCCGGATTCGCGGCGGGCTCCTCGCCGGGGTCTGCGCCGCCCTCGTCGCGGGCGTCCTCTACCCCTTCGAGATCGCGCCACCGAACGGCGTGGAGCGCCTCGCCACGGACGACGGCCTGCTGTTCGAGGGCGCGGGCATCGCCTACTCCCGGACGGTCCTCGCCGAGGGCGGACCGCTCTCCGAGCTCACCGTCGAGCTGTGGATGGTCGAGCTCAGCGACCCCCAGAACTGGGGCGCCCGGGAGATCCTCTCGCTCTTCGACGGCGCCCACGCGCCGCCCTTCGCGCTCGGCGCCCGGGGGCGACGCGTCTTCTTCTTCAGCCGCTTCGAGCAGCCGGGCCCGGGGGACTGGTACGAGCAGCTGCTGCTCGACCAACGCCTCGAGCCCGAGACCGCCCACTTCCTCGCCGCCTCCTACGGGAGCGAGGAGATCGCCCTCTACCTCGACGGCGCGCCCGTGGCCCGGCGCCCCAGCGTGGCGACCGGGCCGCTGCGCTTCTCGGGCCGGGTCGTGCTCGGCAACGCGCCCGACGGGCGACGCGGCTGGTGGGGGGCCGCGAAGGGCGTCGCGATCTTCGGCCGCGCGCTGGCGGGGGACGAGATCGCGCGCCACGGCGCCGCCGTCGCCGCCGGGGGCGTGTCGGCGCTCCGCGGCGAGCCCGACCTCGTCGCCCTGCTCCCGCTCGGCGCGGAGCGCGGCGCCGCGCCGGCGGACGGGCTCGCCGCGGCGGGCGGCATCGAGATCCCGGCGCGCTTCGCCCCCCTGCCGCGCAGCATGCTGCGGCTGCCCTTCGACGACGTGCCCGGACGCCGGCCGAGCGCCCGCGACGCCGTCGGCAACGTGCTGCTGTTCCTGCCCGTCGGGTTCCTGGCGCACCGGCTGCGAGGCGGGCGCGCCGGGCTCGGGATCGGGCTCGGGGTGGTCGTCCTGGGCGGCCTCGCGAGCCTCGGGCTGGAGCTCACCCAGCTCTTCATCCCGGACCGCCAGGCCAGCAGCGTGGACGTGCTCTGCAACACCCTGGGCACCGCCGCCGGCGTGGCCATCGCCCACGGCCTCGCGTCCGCGGGGAGCCGCGGGATCCTGCGCTAAGCGTTGGCCATGCGTGGGCTGCTCCGGGTGCTCGCCGTTGCGCTCCTCGCGGCACCGGCGGCCGCCGAGGTCGTGCTGCTCGACCATCCCCATCCGTACCGGGCCGCGCTGACCGTCGCCTCGGACACCCACGCCACGCCTCCGGAGCGCTTCGAGGCGGTCCACGCGCTGGTGAACGGCACGGACCGGATCGCCCGGGGCTCCCGAGCCTGGGGCCTGCTGTTCGAGGACCCCGAGATCGACCGCGAGCCCGCCTGGGCCGAGGGCGTCGCGGGCTTCGGCCTCCCCATCGCGGACAACCTCTACCTCTACCACCCCGAGATCGGGATCTTCGCGGACTTCGACCCGGAGACGCGTACGCCGCGCTCCCGCGTGGTGGGCGGCGTCGACCAGAGCGCGCGGGCCGACGCCTGGATCCGCCGCGGCTGGGTGGACGCGCTCCACACCGGCGGGCCCGGGGAGATCACCCGGGACGCCATGACGGCGGGCCTGGCGTGGCTCGGCGCGGAGCCCCACCGGCGCCTCGAGGTGTGGGTCAGCCACTACCCGCCGGGCACGCCCGGCGCGATCGAGCCCGACCGCGGGCGCGCCCTGCCCCGGGTGCTGCGCAACGCCGTGCGGAGCGGGCTGCGGGTCCTCGGCGCCCTCGGCATCCGGGAGGTCGCGGGGCGGCCGACGCACCTGCGTGCCGTTCCGCTGCCGCGGGCCCAGCGCGGCGCGATCCGCGCCTGGGTGGCGCTGGCCGGCCTGGGTGCGGTGGGCCTCGCCGCCGCCCTCGCCCTCCCCGCCCTGCGCGGACGCCGCGCCCCCGCCCTCGTCGCCGCCGCGGCGCTCCTCGCCGCCGGAGTCGGGCTCCAGCGTCTGCCGCTCCGCTACGGCCTCGGCGACAACCCCGGCTCGCCCTACTACTGCCTCGACCGGGTGCGCGAGGCCGGCTTCCGCTTCTTCTGGTTCGTGAGCACCGGCTCCGAGCACGAGTCGGTGCTGGCGCTGCCCGAGCGGTCCTGGAACGGCCGCCGCACCTTCCTGAAGCCGGTCCGCGTGGACGACGGCAGCCGGCTGCTCGCCTTCCCGCGAAGCTTCGCGGGAGCTGGTGGCGTGCGCAGCCTCGACCTCCTCGGCGAGGCGGAGCTCGCCGGGCTGGTCCGGGAGGGCGGGACCGCGATCCTCTTCGTCCACTGGGCGAGCGACGCGCCGCGGGTCTTCACGGCGCGGGGCCTGCGTGGCCTCGACCGGCTGCGTCGCCACCACGAGGCCGGACGCATCTGGGTCGCCCCCACCTCCGAGATCCTGCGCTTCCACCTCGCGCGCGCCTTCCTCGACTGGGAGGTCCGGCGCGAGGGCGCGCGCGCGATCGTGGACGTGCGCGGCATCGACCACCCGCTCGAGGGCCCGATCGCGGCGAAGCCCGAGGACCTCGCCGGGATCTCGTTCCGCGCCGACGCCGGCGAGGAGATCGAGGTGCGGCTCCGCGGGCGCCCCGTGCCCCCCGACCGGCTCGACGTCGTCGACGCCGGAGGCTCTCGGGTCGTGCGCTTCCGCGGCCCGGGCGCTCCCGCCCCGGAGGCCGGCTAGGAGGCTGACCCGAGAGGGTCAGCCGACGACCCGAAAGATTCCGCGAAGCGGAATCGCAGCTAGCGGGGGAAGCGCGAGTAGGAGGCGGCTCCGGCGGGCTCGAGGCCCGGATGCAGCGGGCCCCAGGCCGGCTCCTCTTCGGGCTCGGCCTCCTTGGAGAGCTCCAGGGCCCGGGTGCGGGCCAGCCGGACCATGGCGGTGGAGAACGCGAACAGCACCCACATCGCCTTGTGGTTCATGGCCGGGTGGAACTGCACGGCGATCAGGGTGCCGAGGAAGCCCACCTGGAGCATCACGGCGCGGAACTCGATCCGGCGCAGCAGGGCATCCTTGTGGCCGCGCATGCGGCGGGCCAGCAGCCGCGCCCGGGAGTAGTCGCCCCAGGTCATCACCGTCACCACCACGATGGGGATGATGGCCAGCAGGCCGTTCTCGGCGAGCAGGCTCACGTAGGTGCTGTGGATGACGTTGTGGCTGGGGATGCCCTCCTCGAGGGACCACTGCATGAAGCGGAAGAAGCCCACGCCGAGGATCGGGTTCGAGAGGAAGGCCACCATGCCCCACTTGATCTGCACGATGCGGCTGAAGGCCGAGCTGTCCTCCTGGATGCGGTCCGGCGACAGGGTGGTGATGCGGTCCTGGACCTCCTCGGGCAGGAAGAAGGCGCCGGCGCCGAGGAGCGCGAAGGCGGGGATCGCGTAGCGGATCAGGTCGAGGCGACCGAAGCGGACCATCCACAGCAGGAGCATGAAGGGAACGGCGACGAAGGCGGCCCGGGACAGGGTGTTGGCCAGGCCCGCCAGGGTCACCAGGAAGCAGAAGAGCAGGATCCCCTTCCACAGGGTCGAGCGGGTGGTGGCGAAGAACGCGTAGCCGACGGGCAGGGCGACCAGGGTGTAGATCGCCAGGTTGTTCACGTTGCCGCCGAGACCCCCTATCCTCTCGTAGTCCGCCGCCGCCGCCTGCCAGCCCAGCCCCAGCGCGCCGGTCACCACCACGCACGTGGTCCCGACCACGAAGGCGCCCAGCACCAGGTCGACCTTCTCCAGGCTGGACAGGACGAAGGTCAGCATGAAGTAGAAGAGGAACAGCATCAGGTAGGTGGAGGTGGTGGTCAGGAGGGCGGGCAGGTAGATGCCGGCCAGGAACGAGTGCACCGCGCTCACGGCGAGGGCCACCCCGAAGAACACCAGCCACACCGACTTGCGGTCGTAGGCCTGGGGCGCGCTGCGGGTCGCCCAGTGGAGGGCCACGATGCCGAGCAGCATCGCGTTCACCGCCTTGTTGGGCGTGACGACCAGGCCGCCGATGGCGAAGTGCAGATGCTCGAAGGGCAGCGTGAAGCCGACCAGGATCAGGACCAACGCTTGGATGTACTTGAAAATCATCGGGTTGGAGCGCCCCAGCGCCCATCGGCCGGGTCCGGCATCGCGTTGAGCACGGAATGGTAGACGAGGGCCGGAACCCTCGCCCGAGGCCCCCGAGGGGAGCGCGCTCGGGCGCCCAGGTGATCCTGTGCGGCCCCTACCCGGTCGCCAGCAGCATCGGCGGCTACGAGCGCTGCAACGACCTGATCGCCTCGTCCTTCCTGGACGACCGCTTCGGGATCCAGCGCCTCCAGGTCGCGAACCCCACCGCGGGCGGGCGCGGCGCCCGCCTGCTCCGGGACCTCGCCGCGGCCCGGCGCTGCCTCGACGCCTGCCCGGCCCCGATCTTCCACATGACCGCCCAGTACCAGACGGGCACCTACCGCGAGTACGCCCTCTACCGGCTGGCGCGACGGCGGGGCCGCGACCTGCTCCTCGACATCCGTGCGGGCTGCTTCGTCTCCTGCTACGAGAGGGCCGGTGCGGTGGCCCAACGAGCGCTCTGGAACCGGATGATCGCGGGCGCGGCGGCCATCACGGTGGAGGGCCCGAGCGACGCCGAGTGGCTCCGGCAGCGCTTCGGTCGCAGCGCGACCTGGCTGCCGAACTTCGTCTCGAAGCGCGACGCCGAGCGCATCCCCGTGGCCGCCCTCGAGCAGCCGGCGCCGGGCGAGCCGCTGCGCCTCGTCTACGTGGGACGCCTGGTGGCCGAGAAGGGGCTCGAGGAGCTGATCGACGCCTGCCGCCTGCTCGAGGACCGGGGCCACGCGGTGGAGCTGCGCCTGGTGGGCCACGGCCCGGCCGACTACGAGGCCCGGCTGCGGGAGCGGATCGCGAGCCGCCTGGCGCCGGGCCGCGCCCGGCTGCTGGGCTTCCTCGACCACGCCGAGGTGCTGCGCTGCCTCGCCGACCAGCACGTCTTCGTGTTCCCCACCCGCTGGCGGGGAGAGGGGCACTCGAACGCGGTGAACGAGGCGATGCAGGTGGGCCTGCCCGTGGTCTCGACGCGCCAGGGCTTCCTCGGCAGCGTGGTGACCCCCGAGTGCGGCGCCCTGCTGGACGACACCCGGCCCGAGCGGATCGCCGACACCCTCGTGGAGCTCACCCGCGGCTGGGACGCGCTGCGCGCCCGGGGCGAGGCCGCGCGCCGGCACGTCTACGCGGAGTTCTCCGACGAGACGGTGCTGGCCCGGCTGGCGGAGATCTACGACGCGCTCCTGGCCCGCCGCGGGTCGGGCCCGGCCGAGGGGGCCTGAGCGCCGGCGTGTGCGGATTCTGCGGCGTGATCGGGCCGGCGGAGCGGGCCGGCGTCGACGACGTGGAGGCCATGGGGCGCACGCTGCGCCACCGCGGCCCCGACGACTCCGGCCACTGGCGCCAAGGCTTCCGGACGGAGGGCCGGGACTTCGAGGTCGGCTTCTCCCACACCCGGCTCTCGATCCTCGACCTGTCGCCGGCGGGCCACCAGCCGATGAGCACCGGGGACGGGGAGCTCACGATCTCCTACAACGGCGAGATCTACAACTTCCGCGCGCTGCGCGCCGAGCTCGAGGAGCGCGGCGTGGGCTTCCGCTCCGACTGCGACACCGAGGTGCTGCTCCAGGCCTACCGCACCTGGGGGACCGACGCCTTCGACAAGCTGAACGGGATGTTCGGCTTCGCGATCTGGGACGCGCCGAGGCGGCGCCTCGTGCTGGCGCGGGACCGCATGGGGATCAAGCCCGTCTACTACCGCTGGAAGGACGGCGTGCTGAGCTTCGGCTCCGAGCTGCGCGCCCTGGGCGTGCACCGGGCCTTCCGGCCGGAGATCGACCGCGGCTCCCTCGGCCTGCTGCTCCGGCACATGTACGTGCCGGGGCCGCGCACCATCTACCGCGACACCTGGCGGCTGATGCCCGGCGAGCTGCTGGTCTGGCAGGACGGCGAGATCTCCCGGGAGACGTGGTGGCAGGCGACGCCCGAAGGCGAGGCCCCCGGGCCGGGCGGCGACTTCCGCAGCCGGGCCGACGAGCTGGAGGCGCTGCTCGGCGACGCCGTCGAGAAGCGCATGATCGCCGACGTTCCCCTCGGCGCCTTCGTGTCGGGCGGGGTGGACTCGAGCCTGGTGGTGGCGCTGATGCGCAGCCGGGCACGCTCGCCGGTGCGCACCTTCTCGATCGGCTTCGAGGACCCGCGCTGGAACGAGGCCCCCTACGCCCGGGCCGTGGCGGAGCACCTCGCGACGGACCACACCGAGCTCACCGTCACCACCGCCGAGGCCCGTGGCGCCGCCCGCGAGCTGCCCGTGATCTACGACGAGCCCTTCGCCGACTCCTCCGCGATCCCCACCCTGCTGCTCTCCCGGCTCACCCGGGAGCACGTCACCGTCGCGCTCTCCGGCGACGGCGGCGACGAGCTCTTCGGCGGCTACTGGCAGTACGAGAAGCTGGCGAAGCTGCGGCCCTGGCTGCGCCTGCCCGGGCCCCTGCGCCGCGCGGCCGCGGCCCTGGCGCCCGCGCTCCCCGTCCAGAGCCTCCGCAACGCCGCCGGCCACCTGCGCAGCGCCGACGCCGCCGAGCTCGCCTCCCGGCTGGTGAGCCCCGTGGACGACGCGGTCCTCGCCGACGCCTGCGGCGAGGAGGCCGGGCGCCCGAACCCGGAGTACTTCCGCGCCTTCCGGGAGGCCCGTGTCCCCGACGAGATCCAGCGCGCCATGGCGGCCGACGCCCGCGTCTACCTGCCCGACGACATCCTCACCAAGGTGGACCGCGCCAGCATGTCGATCGCGCTCGAGGTCCGGGTGCCGATCCTCGACCACCGCGTCGTGCGCCTCGCCCTGGCGACGCCGCTCTCGCTGCACTGGCACGGCGGCCGCACCAAGAGCCTGCTGCGCGAGGTGCTCTACCGCCACGTGCCCGAGGCGCTGATCGACCGTCCCAAGCACGGCTTCGGGATCCCCATCGGAGACCTCCTCGCCAGGGAGCTGGCGGAGTGGCGCGAGCGCTTCCTGGCGCCGGAGCGGCTGCGCGAGGAGGGCCATCTCGACCCGGAGGGGGTCGAGCGCCTGCTGGCGGCGTCCCGCCGACGCGGCGGCGAGGACGGCTACGTGGCGCGGCTCTGGACCCTGCTGTGCTTCCAGCGCTGGTTCGCCCACCACCACCGCGGCGAGTCCCTGGACTGACGAGCCCGATGCGCATCGCCTTCGTGATCGACAACCTGGGCAGCGGGGGGGCGCAGCGCCAGGTGACCGAGCTCGCGATCCGGCTGCGGGCATCGGGGCGCGCCGAGACGCGGGTCCTCGTCTACCACCCTCAGGACTTCTTCCGCCCCGCCCTGCGCGAGGCCGGCGTCCCGGTGGTGGACGTGCCGCGGGCCTCGGGCCTCGACCCCAGGCTCCCGTGGCGCATCGGCCGCCACCTGCGCGCCGAGGGGATCGAGGTCGTCCACGCGTTCCTCACCACGGCGGCGCTGTGGACCTGGCTCGCCGTGCGCAGCCTGCCGCGCCGCAGCCGACCGGTCTTCCTGGCCGCCGAGCGCAGCGCCCTGGTGGAGGCCTTCCGCCACGACACCCGCGTGCGGCGCCTCGTCTACGCCCGCAGCGACGCCGTCACGGTGAACGCGACCCCCATGCTGGACCAGATCCACGAGCACCTCGGCACGCCGAGGGAGCGCCTCCACTACCTGCCGAACGGGATCGACCTCGAGGCCTGGGACGCGGCGGGCGCCGAGGCGCCGCCCCTTGAGATCGAGCCCGCCGGGCTCCGGATCGCCCTGGTGGGCGGCCTGCGGCCCGAGAAGAACCACGCGCTGCTGTTCGAGGCCCTGGAGCGCCTCGGGCCGGAGCGGACCGCCGACTGGCGGGTCTGGTGCATCGGCGGCCGCACGGCGGGAGCCGGCCCCGCCCGGGAGATCGAGCAGGACATCGAGCGGCGCGGGCTCGGCGGCATCGTCCGCCTGGCCCCGCCGGTGCGCAACGTGGCCGCCGTGCTCGCGCGCATGGACGCCCTGGTGCTGTGCTCGGTCTTCGAGGGCTTCCCCAACGTGGTGCTCGAGGCGATGGCGTCGCGGCTGCCCGTGGTGGCCACCCGGGTGGGCGACGTCCCGAACCTGGTGGTGCCCGGCGGGAGCGGCTTCCTGGTCGGGCCGGGCGACGCCGCCGGCCTGGCCGCGGCCCTCGACCGCCTCGCGTCGCTCCCGGCCGCCGAGCGCGCCGCCCTCGGCGCGCGCGGGCGCGCCCGGGTCGAGGAGCGCTTCCGCATGGAGGCGGTCGCCGACGCCCACCTGGCGCTCTACCGGCGGCTGGCGGGGGGACGCGAGGGCAGGCCCGCTCAGTAGGGGAGCCCGGTCTCCTCCCGGGGCCGCCGCACCGGCTTGCCGCGGGGGCCCGGGGTGAACACCTCCTCGAAGGCGTGCTGGTTCCCCCAGCGGGCGGTCTTGCGGATGTCCGTGTCGAAGATGACGAAGCAGCCGTCGCAGAAGTTGTTGGCCAGCTCGGGCTCGCTGCGCACCCGCTCCGGGTTCGAGACCAGGCGGCGCGAATCCTGGTAGGGCTTCGAGTTCCAGACCTCCTCGACGCTGGTCTCGAACACGTTGCCGAACACCCGCGCGTCGGCGCCCGGCGCGTGCTGGGCGGCCATGCGGTGCTCACAGCACGGGATCACGTCGCCGTTGTACTTGATCACCATGGAGAAGTGGGGCCAGTAGCAGCGCGGCAGGCGCTGGTTCGGCAGCGGCCCGTGGACGGTGTAGTTGTCGGGCTCCCGGTCGGCGTAGTTGTGGAGCGCGCCCCAGAAGTGGGCGAACTCGTCGACCCCCATCTCCTCGACCAGCCGCCGGGCCTCCTCGAGCTCGTCCACGTTGTGCTGGAACTTGATGAACTGGACCTCGGTGAGGGGGAAGCGGCTGCCGAGCTCGCGCTTCACCTTGCAGACGCGCTCGAGGTTCGAGAGCACCCGGTCGATGCGGCCGCCCACCCGGGTCTTCTCGTACTTCTCCTGGCTGAGGCCGTCCACGCAGACCGTCAGGTGTGACAGGCCGCTGGTCACGATGCTGCGGATGCGCTCGTCCTTGAGGCCGAAGCTGAAGTTCGTGCTGATGTGGACCTGGAGCCCCGCCGCGGCGGCGATCCCGCACATCTCGTCGAGGTCCGGGTGGGTCATCGGATCGCCCCAGGTGTAGAGCGACACCGCGGTGGTCTTGTGCTTGATCTGGTCGATGATGCGGGTGAACTGCTCCACCGTCATCTTGTGACCCGGCGCGAAGACCTGCTTCTCGAGCAGGTCGCTGCCGTTCGGGTTCGCGTGGACGCAGACCGTGCACGCGAGGTTGCAGATCGGGCTGATGTCGATCTTCACCACCGCCGGGAGGGCGGAGACGACCTCGCGCTTGAGGGCGAAGTCGCGGGCGGCGGCGGCCAGGTTCGCGAGCTTCCGGCCGGCGAGCTTGGGCAGGATCCAGCGCCGCCGGCGCCACGTGGTCTGAATCAGCTGTCGGGTGTTCACGAAGGGATCCTGGGCGCGGCCCGCGCGGCCGAAGCCGCCCTCGGCAGCCCTTCAGGGTACGCTATGGTCCGCCGCTGCGCCAAGACCCGCGCGGCACGCGTGGACGCCCGGCGGAAGCCGAGGAACGCATGAAGAGAGTGCTGTACGTCTCGCCTCTTCCGCCTCCCGCCGGCGGCATCGGGACCTGGACCCGGATCCTGCTCGACCGGGGCCTCCCGGGCGGCTTCGAGCCCGCGCTGGTGGATTCGTCCGTGGGACCCGAGCGCTCGGTCTTCGAGGCGGCGAGCCTGCGGGCGGAGTTGGGCCGGGCGTTGCGCATCTTCTTCCACCTGCTGCGCGAGCTCGTCCTGCGGCGCCCGCTCCTGCTGCACGTCAACACCGACCCGCTCTCCGCGGGCTTCCATCGCGACGTCCTGTGCGCCGCCCTGGGCCGCGCCTTCCGCGTCCCGGTCGTGATCCACTACCGGGGCCTGGCGGCCAGGCTGCGCGAGCAGCCGCAGCGGCGCTTCCACCACTGGGTGCTGCGACGGGCGGTGCGGCTGGCGGCGCGGAGCGTGGCGCTGAACCGCGACTCCCACGAGTTCCTCGGCTCGGTCTCCGGGCCCCACGCCGCCCGGGTCGTCTCGCTGCCCAACTACTACGACGAGCGCGAGCTGCCCCTCCCCGAGCTGCGGCCGAGGCCCCCGGAGGAGAGGCCGCGCGTCGTCTTCGTGGCGGGCCTCACCCTGGCCAAGGGGACCCCGGAGGTGGTGGCCGCGGCCCGGCGCCTGCCCGACGTGGACTTCCACCTGGTGGGGCCCGCCTACCCGGAGGTCGAGGAGCTGCTCGCCGACCTCCCCCCGAACGTCGTCGCCCACGGCGAGCTCGACCACGCGGCGGCCCTGGAGGAGATGGCGCGGAGCCACCTCCTCGTGTTCCCGTCCTCCCACGAGGGCTTCCCCAACGTCGTCCTCGAGGCCATGGTGACGGGCCTGCCGGTGGTGGCGACGCCCGTGGGCGCCATTCCCGAGATGGTCGAGGAGGGTCGCGGGGGCCGCCTCGTGGAGCGCAACGTGGAGGCCCTGGCGAAGGCCGTGCACGACGTCCTCGAGAGCGAGGAGCGCCGCCTGGAGATGGGCCGCTTCAACCGCACCAAGGCGATCCGCGAGTACTCCTTCCCGGCCGTCTCCGCCGCGCTCGCCCACCTCTACGACGACGTGCTCTCGGGACGCTGAGGCGTGCGGCTCGACGCGACGGTGGACGACGTGGCCGAGATGGTGCACCACGCCGACGAGCGCGGCGTGTGGGCGACCCGCGGCCGGCGCGTGCTGTTCCGTCCCGCCGGCGACGAGGACGGCTGGAAGGAGGTGGCGCGCTTCCCCCGCATCCTGCCCCGGGACCTGCCCATCGGCAGCCGGCTGGCGGCCCGGCTGCTGCGCCTCGCGAAGTGCAACGTCCATCCGACCCGCAGCGGGAAGCTGCTCGGCATCCGCGCCGGCACCGTGCTCCGGCTCGACGGCCGCGAGGCGCGGCCCCTGGGGCAGATCCAGGGCCGCTCCCTGATGAACCGCGCCATCGCGGAGACGTCCGCGGGCGACCTGCTCTTCGGCGAGTACTCGCCGAACCTGCTCCGGCGCCCGGTGCGGATCTACCGCGTGGACCCCGATCTCGAGCGCTGCGAGGTCGCCTGCGAGATCGGTCCGCCGACCATCAGCCACGTCCACGCCGTCCACGTCGACCCCTGGGTTCCCGGCAAGCTCTGGGTGACGACGGGCGACTTCCGCGGGGAGTGCCACCTGATCGAGACCGACGAGGCGCTCTCGGAGCTGCGCTTCCACGGCGACGGCTCCCAGCTGTGGCGCATCGTGGGGATCGCGTTCCAGGAGGACCGCCTGTGCTGGCGGACGGACTCGAACCTGGAGCAGAACCACATCGTCAGCATGGAGCGGGCCACGGGCCGGATCGAGCGGCACGGGGAGGTGGAGTCCTCCACCTGGTACCTGGCGAGCACCAGCGACGGGGTCCACCTGGCGACGACCTCCGTGGAGAAGGGCGCGGGCATCCAGACCACGCGCGCCACGCTGCTGGCCTCCCGCGACGGGACGAGCTGGACGCGCATCGCCGCGTTCGAGAAGGACCCGCTGCCCGCGCGCCTGTTCGGCTGGGGCGCCCTCCACCTGCCCTCGGGCCGCTGGTCGTCCGCGGGCTTCTGGCTCTCGGGCGAGGGCGTGCGCGGCCTCGACGGCGCCGCCCAGCGCTGCTCCCTGGCCCTGGGCGAGGCGGCGTGAGCGAGCGGCGCCGAGGAGGGAGCTGCCCCGATGAGCGAGCGGCGCCGGTGAAGGAGCTGCCCCGATGAGCGAGCGGCGCCGGTGAAGGAGCGGCTGAGGGACGGCCTGGGTCCGCGCGTCGGGTCCCTGCTCGAGCGCCTGGAGCGGGGGGTGACCCGGGACGACCACCTGGCCACGGTCGCCCGCATCGTGGCACGGCCCGACCTGCTGGAGACGCTGCCCGTGGAGGCCCGCCCGATCGCGGCGTGCCTGCTCGGCGAGGGACGTCGGCTGCTCGCGGGGGAGCCGCCCCGGGGCGCCGCGCCGGACGTGCCGGCCAGCGTGCCCTCGCCGGAGGCGTTCCGGGAGGCGGCGCGCCGCCGCGGCCCCTACGAGTCGGGCGGCGGCATGGAGGCGTGTCACCTCGCGGGCCTGCTCCGGCTTCCGGACGAGCGCAGCGGCGCTCCGCCGCAGGGGCCCCTGCCCGAGCCCGGAGCCGAGGCGGAGCGCGCGGGTCCGCCGGCCCGGGAGGTCGCCGCCCTGAACGCGTCCCTCGCCGTCGACGGCCCCGACGCCGAGCACGTCTCCGAGCTGGTCGCCCAGGCCCGTGCGCTGCCGGCCCGCCGCTGGTTCCTCCGCCGCGGGACCTGCTACGGGACGGGCCACCTGCTGCTCGCGCTGCTCCGGGTGGTGCCCGGCCCCCTCGCCCCGTACACGCGAGAGGTCTGCGACCGCCTGGTGCGCCACGTCGAGATCCGGAGACGAGGCGCCCTGGCCTTCCGCCCCGAGGGCCTACCCGACGGAAGCGCGCCGGCCGTCGAGCGGCTGCGCTTCGCCGTCGCGCTGGCCACCGCCGCGCGCTGCTTCGGCGACCTGCGCTACCTCAACACCGCGCTCAAGCTGAACGACTGGCATCGGCGCCGGCTCCTCCCCGGCCGCCGGAGCGGCACGGACTCGCTGGCGGCGCTCCACTACGTGGTGAGCATCGCGCGCCAGGAGTCGGCCCTGCGGGAGGGGCTCGCGCCGTGAAGGTCGTGGTGCTCGCTCCCATCGACACCAGCCCGTTCGCCCGGGTGGTGTGCGGGCGCTGCCTCCGCGAGCCGGGGGTGGAGCTCGCGGGCATCGTGGTGCGCCGCATCCTCAACCCGGAGCGCGTGCGCTCGGAGCTGCGCCGCGACGGCTTCCGGCTGCTGGGGAAGGTCTGGACCAAGCTCGTCCTCGGCAGCGACGACCCGGGGACCCGGGACGAGACGGGCTTCTTCGAGCTCGCCGAACGGGAGGGCCTGGCGGGCACCCCCCTCTCGCGCCTGGCCCGGGAGCACGGCATCCCCCTGGTGCGCGTGCTCGACCACAACGACGCCGCCTCGCTGGCGCTGCTCGAGCGGGTGCGGCCCGACGTGGTCGCCTTCACCGGGGGCGGCATCCTGCGGAAGCCCGTGCTCGAGGCGGCGGGGCACGGCGTGCTGAACACCCACATGGGACCGCTGCCCGAGTACCGGGGCATGGACGTGGTGGAGTGGCCGCTCCTCGAGGGACGCGCCGAGGAGCCGGGCCTCGGCGTCGCGCTGCACTTCATGGCCGCCGGCATCGACACCGGCCCGATCCTCCGCTTCGACCGCGTGCCGATCCGCCCGGGCGACGGCCTCGAGCGCCTGCGCAAGCGCTTCGAGCCGGTGATGGCCGACGCGATGCTGGAGGGGATCCGCGCGGTCCGGGACGACCGGCTCGAGCCGCGCCCCCAGGCCGCCGACGAGGGCCGGCAGTACTTCGTCATGCACCCGCGCCTGGTCGAGGCGGCGCGCCGCGCGCTGGCGAAGCTCGCCGCCGCGGAGTCCGGAGAGCCGGAGTAGTCGGGCGCTTCGGGCGCGCCCGGTCTCAGCTCGCGGCGCGCAGCGCGGGCCGGCGCTCCACGTGTCCCCGCCAGCCCGCGGCGGGCTCCGCCGCCACCCCGAACCGTTCGGCCACCTCGTCCGGCGTCAGCACCTCCTCGCCGCAGTGCACCACCGGCTCGACGGGACCGTCGGCGAGGGGCCAGCGCACCGGGCGGACGGCCTCGCGGATCAGCGCGAGCCGCCCGGGGTCCATGCCCAGCAGCGCGGCGTGGACGATCTCGGCCGCGATGGGGTCGGCGCCGAAGCTGACGGCGCCGAGCGGCAGGGGCTCGGGCCGCAGGGGCCCCTCCCCCTGGCCGCAGAGCAGGGCGTCGGTGAGGGAGTAGAGCCGCCGCTGGGGCGTGTCGGCCAGGGATCCGTCGGCGCGGCCGTAGCGGAGCGTGCGGTTCAGGTCGAGCACCATGCGCCAGCAGGTGTCGTTGCCGTGCCAGGCGGCGGTCATGCGCCCGCCGGTGCCCCCGGCGAGGAGCTTCGTGGCGCGGCTGATCCCGTACCACACCGCGTGCCCCGGGCGCCCGATGCGCCGGTTGGCGGCGTCCTCGAGGCGCTCGGCGAGCTGCATGGGCAGCGAGCGCCCCGGGTAGCAGTCGCCTCCCGCCTCGGAGCCGCCCCGGCGGTGGTGCGGCAGGAAGTCCTTGTTGCCGTTGATCCCCACCAGGTTCTTGAGGGCGCCGGTGAGGCCCGCCTTGCAGTGGGTCTTCAGCTTGGGCAGCGAGATCACCACGTCCGCGGTGAAGGCCTCGCGGCACATCAGGTACTGGTGGCGCCCGGCGTGGTGGGTGCGGGCGAGCTCGTCCGGGTCGTAGTCGCTCACCCGGAAGCGCCGCTCGTCCGTGGTGATCTCCTCGAGGAAGCTGTCCGCGCCGAGGTCGAACAGCACGTAGTGGTCCCGCTCGCGGGTCTCCTTGTCGACGTGGGTGACCACGTTCCGGGAGCGCATGATCACGCGGCGGAAGTCCAGGATCTCGAGGGGCACCCCGGCGCGGTCCGCCCGCTCGCGAAGCGCCGCCTCGTAGCCCTCGGTGACGAGCTCGGGCCAGCGGCAGGACTGGATGGGCGCGTCGCCGATCACCACCCGCCCGGGCCGCGCCGCCAGCACCTCCTCGAGGGCCGCGAGCACGAACTCCGGCTGGGTGGTGAGGCACTCCTCGCCCCCGGTCCCCTCGTTGCGGTGGAGCACCCAGTTGGGCTTGAGCAGCACGCTCGCGCCGGGACGCACCAGGTCCGCGAGGGGCCGCTCGGGATCCTCGCTGCCGAGGCCGGAGGAGCGCAGCGCCGCGCGCACGAGGGAGCGCACCCGCCGCGGCTCGTAGAGGGAGGCGAAGTCCAGCCGTCGCCCCTCGGGCTCCACGGCGAGCCCCACGCGGTGGGTCGTTGGGTTCGAGGTCGTCGTCATGCCGCTGCCGCAGGGAGGGACGCGCTCGGGCCGTTCGCGCGATCGGGGCAGGCTACTGCATTCGGCGGCCCGTGCCAGGAACCCGGCCGTCGCGTTGACTGCGCCCGACGGCCGCCACTACCCTTCGCCGGATGTCCGGTACCCGGGTTCGGCTCTGGAGGACGCTCGGGCGATTCACGCCCTACGAGCGCTACCTGCACCTCACCGAGGACTTCCTGCGACGCCCCTTGGACGCCGAGGCGATCGAGCGGGCGAGGCGCAGCAAGATCCGCACCCTCGTGGATCACGCCTACGCCCACGTCCCCTACTACCGGGAGCTCTTCGACCGCGAGGGGATCGATCCGCGCGAGATCCGCTCCCCCGCGGACCTCGAGCGCGTGCCCGTGCTCACCAAGGAGGGGCTGCGCGACAACTTCGACCGGCTCTTCAGCTCCGCCTTCGACCGCGACGCCGTCGTGGTGGACAGCACCGGCGGCTCCACGGGCTCGCCGACCCGCTACGCCCACGACCGGCGCTACATCGAGCTCGCCCAGGCCACCCTGATGCGCTCCATGAGCTGGTCCGGCTGCGAGCCCGGCGCCCTGGTGGCCTGGGTGGTGGGCCTCGAGGCGCCGCCCGGCCCGCAGGAGCGGGCCAAGCGCGCCCTCCAGCGCGTGGTGAACGGCAAGCTCTACCTGAACGCCTTCGACGCCTCGGACGCGAGCCTCGCGGCCTGGTGCCGGGAGATCCGCCGGCACCGCCCCCGGGCCTTCTACGGCTACGCCTCGGCCCTGACCCTGTTGGCGCGCTACGTGGCCGAGAACGGCGTCGAGCTCCCGGCGGTGTGCGCGGCGGTCACCACCGCGGAGAAGCTCTACCCCGAGCAGGCCGAGGCCATCGAGAAGGGCCTGGGGTGCGGCGTCCGGGACTTCTACGGCTGCCGCGAGGCCTTCAACATCGCCGCCACCTGCGGCCACGGGCGCATGCACTCCATCGCGGACATGACCCTGCTCACCACGGACGCGGCCGGAGCCGTCACCGTGACGCCCCTCGACAACCTGGCGATGCCGCTGCTCCGCTACCAGAAC
>JANQFK010000085.1 GCA_028277885.1 Myxococcota bacterium | reverse complement strand
GAGGTGGAGCTCGCCCTGGAGATCGTCGAAGACGTGCTGGGCATCGAAGTCGCCCCAGATCGGCGAGCCGTCCTCGAAGGGCGCGTCGGCGTGCTTGCGCCCGATCACCAGGTCCGAGAAGCCGTAGTTCTGGCGGTAGACGGCGTGCATGATCGCCTCCCGCGGCCCGCCGTAGAACATCTTGATGTCGAGGCCGATGAGCTCGAAGACCTCGGAGAGGTCCCAGCCCGCGGACTCCCAGAGCCCCGCGTCCTTGTCGCCCTGCCCCAGCAGCTCGAGGTCGTGGAGCGCCTTGTAGCAGCGCATGCGCACCGCGGCGGGCACGTCGTCGCCCTTGAGCTCGCCCACCAGCGGGTTCAGCACGACGCCGGTGAAGTAGCCCTCGCGGGTCAGGCGCTCGGCGCCGGCCACCAGGGCGTACTCGTGGGCGCGGTGGAGCGGGTTCCGGGTCTGGAAGGCCAGGGCCCGCTCCCAGCGCCGGTCCCGGATCAGCGCGCGGGTCACGCGGGGCGAGAACATGTACTCGCCGTACTCCTCGTGGTGCACTTGGGGCAGCGCGCGGATGCGCCCGCCGACGAGCCGGCTGCGCGGGTCCTGCTCGACGGCGCGCCCGCCGGGGTGGTCGAAGCGGTCCGTCCCGTAGACCTGCTTCACGTACTTGACCTTGTCCCACGCGAAGAGCTCGAGCTCGTCGAGGACGGCCACCACCCGGCCCGCCTCGTCGCGCACCGCGGCCGAGCCGCCCGCGGCGAGGCTCCCGGCCTCGGCGTCGCCGACGGGAAGCGAGAGGGGGATCCCCCAGGCGTAGCGCCGCCCCCCGCTCAGGATCGCGGCCTCGTCGAGGACGCGGTGCCAGGCCTCCTCGCCCATGGGGCCCTCGAGGGGCGAGAGCGCACCGTCGCCCAGGCGGTACACCGTGGAGAGATCGGCCCGCGTCACCACCAGGGACGGGAGCTTCTCGGCCTCGGCCAGGAGCGCCGCGCGATCCTTCAGCGAGACCGTGCGATTCACGGGCTCGTCGAGGCCCCCGTGCACGGGAACCAGGTCGCCCTGCGGCGTTCGATCGACTTCGGACACGTGTCCTCCCTCTTCAGTTCCACGCCGGAGCGTGGCCGTCTCCGTGATTGAGTAGCGGTCTGTCCCCGCTGCCGTCGAGGCCCCGCACCCGCAGGCGCTGGCGCTTGCCCTCCTCGTGGACGTAGACCACGAAGCGCCCGTCCGGCGAGACCGAGGGCGTGTGGGCGTCTCCCGGCCCCTGGCCGAAGGCCAGCTTGCCGCTGCCGTCGGGCCGCATGCGCCGCAGCCGCCAGCCCCCGGAGACGCGGGCGCTGTACACCACCCAGGCGCCGTCGGGGGTGAAGACCGGACGTCGCCCCCGGGCCACGAGGCGCGGCTCCCCGCCGTCGGGGTCGATGGCGGCGAGCCGGGCGCTCGGCAGGTGCGGCGCCACCTCGTAGACCAGCACCTTGCCGTCGGGCGACCAGGCCGGCGCTCCGTCCACGGGGCCGGGCGTGAGCACCCGCGGCGCCGCTCCACCGGGCCCGGTGACCCAGACCCGGGACGTGGCTCGGCGGCCGCCCCCGCGCACCTCCACGTAGGCGATGCGGCCGCCGGGCCCGTAGCTCGCCGAAGGATGGGCGGCGGGCCCCCGGGTCAGCGCCCGCGCAGAGCGCGTCGCCCGGTCCCACTCGTAGATCTGGGGGCTCCCGCCCTGGGCGCTCACGTAGAGGAGCTTCTGGTGGTCCGGCGACCAGTCGAGAGGCCGCGCGCCGGGCAGCGCGAAGTCGGCCACGTCGATCTCGTCCGTGCGCAGGTCGAAGAAGGCGAGCCGGCCCTTCAGGGCCGCCTGCTGCTGCTCGGGGCTGTTGCCCAGGCCGAACCACTGCCCGACGTCCTCGAGGCGCGCCCGCATCTCGCCCGGCCGCGAGGCCGAGCGGCGCCCCTCGGCGCGCTCCAGGATCTCGAGGCGCTCGTGGGCCTGGGTCTCGGTGCGGTACACGAACGCCATGGGGGCGTCCGGAAAGGACGCGCGGTCGATGCCCCCGCCCGCGCAGCCGAGGACGGCCAGCGCCACCCCCACGAAGAGCGCCCCCGGCCTCAAGGCCCCGCGGCCTCCACCCGGCGCCCCTCGAAGCGTCCCTCGTCGCGCAGCCAGCGGAAGGCGGCGGCTCCCTTCACCTGGCCGTCCACCACCGAGACCACGAGGTGGTCCGCGTCGGGAAACGGGAACAGCTCCTGGCGCGCGTACTCCTGGTCGAGCTCCGAGAAGTACGCCTCCACGCCGGCGTGGGAGTGGTAGACCCCGTTCACGCGCTCGTCGCGAGCCTCGGCCTCCCGCATCACGCGCAGGTAGTCGGCGTCGCGCATGTGGAAGGCGTGGCGGTTGTCGCGCGGGTAGCGCTCGGGCTCGCGCTGGTGCATCAGGGTCATCTCGTTCGTGCAGGGGTGGCTGCGCAGGAAGCGCTCCGCCGCGGTCCCGGTGAGCAGGCCGCAGCACTCCTCGGGGAAGCATTGCCGCGCGTGGGCGAAGATCTCGTGGAGGACCGGCCCCGGGATCCGGACCGGCTCGAGGCTCTGCTCCACCAGGATGCGCCGCGCCAACGCTCCACTCCACGCGCCTCGGCGGACCTCCCGTGAGGCGGAAGGTCGCATTCTAGCGTCACCCCAGGGGCACGCACCCAAGTCGCTGGGAAGCAAGCCGTTTCGCGCCCGGCCGGGCCTCGGGCTTTGCATCCTCGCGCCGGGTGCGGCAGCGTATGCCGGCCCCCAAGGCAACCGCCTCGTCTCCACGAGGCCCTCACGTGACGCGCATCGGCGCGTTCCTGGAAGAGCTGCGCGCCCGGCCCGGCCTGCGCGAGTCGCTGAAGCACCACGAGGTGCTGCCGGCCCAGCCCCCCGTGCACGCGCGCGGCGGCGCGCCCGGCCTCGAAGGCGTGGCGCCGGTCCTCGAGCGCCGCGGCATCCCGGCCCTGTACCGCCACCAGGCCCGCGCCCTCGAGCTCCTCGGGCGCGGCCGCGACGTCGCCCTCGCCACGCCCACGGCCAGCGGCAAGAGCCTGGTCTACAACCTCCCCGCCCTGGCGGCCGCGCTCGAGGACCCCGAGGCCCGGGCCCTCTACCTGTTCCCGCTGCGCGCCCTCGAGCAGGACCAGCACCGCCGCCTCGAGGAGGACGTCGCCGCCCTCGGCCGCGGGCCCGAGGCCGTGCGCGTCGCGATCTACGACGGCGACACCCCCGCCGCGCGGCGCCGCAAGCTGCGCGAGGACCCGCCCCACGTCCTCATCACCACGCCGGACATGCTGCACCTGGGCATCCTCCCCCACCACGAGAGCTGGAAGCGCTTCTTCGCCGGCCTGCGCCTGGTGGTGATCGACGAGCTCCACACCTACCGCGGCGTCTTCGGCTCCCACGTCGCCCAGGTGCTGCGCCGTCTCGACCGCATCGCGCGCCACCACCGGGCCGACGGCGGGGGCCCGCGCATGGTCGCCACCTCGGCCACGGTGGCGAACCCCGGGGAGCTGGCCGGGGAGCTCACGGGCCGCGACTTCGCCGTCGTGTGCGAGGACGGCGCGCCGCGCACCGAGCGCCACGTGCTGCTGCTGAACCCCACGGGCTCCCCCTACACCACCGCGGCGCGCCTGTTCCGCCTGGCCGTCGGCCGCGGCCTGCGCACCATCGCCTTCACCAAGGCGCGCAGCGTCACCGAGCTGATGTTCCAGTGGATCGTCGAGGCCGAGCCCGAGCTGCGCCCGCGGATCAGCGCCTACCGCGCCGGCTTCCTCCCCGAGGAGCGTCGCGAGATCGAGGCGCGCCTGTTCGAGGGCGACCTGCTCGGGGTGATCTCCACCTCCGCCCTCGAGATGGGGATCGACGTCGGCCACCTCGACGTGTGCATCCTGGTGGGATACCCGGGCAGCCAGATCGCCACCTGGCAGCGCGGCGGCCGCGTCGGCCGCACCCGGGAGGCGGTGATCGCGCTGGTGGCCCAGCCCGACGCCCTCGACCAGTACCTGGTGCAGCACCCGAAGGCGTTCTTCGCCCGGGACCTCGAGCACGCCGTCCTCGACAGCCACAACCCGGACGTGCTCGGCGCCCACCTGCCCTGCGCGGCCGCCGAGCTGCCCCTGGGCCGCGACGAGCCCTGGCTGGCGGAGCCCGCCACGCGCGCCGTCGCCGAGGCGCTCGAGGAGGAGGCCACGCTGCTGCGCAGCGAGTCCGGCCGCGAGTGGTTCGCGGTGCGGCGTCGGCCCCACCGCGACGTCGACCTGCGCGCGGCCGGCTCGAGCTGGAGCATCGTCGAGGCGGGGCGCGGCCCCGACGGCGAGGGCCGCCTGGTGGGCTCCATCGGCTCCGGGCGCGTCTTCGCCGAGTGCCACGAGGGAGCCATCTACCTGCACCGCGGACGCCAGTACCTGGTGACCGGGCTCGACTGGGAGGAGCGCCGGGTCTCGGCGCGCGCGGTGAGCGCCCCCTACTACACCCGCGCGCTCTCGGAGAAGGAGACCGAGATCCTCTCCCGGGAGCGGGCGCGGCCCGCGGGCAACTTCCGCCTGGTCCAGGGACGCGTGAAGGTCACCACGCGCATCACGGGCTACGAGCGCCGGCGGGTCCACGGCCAGGACCTGATCGGCACCGAGAAGCTCGAGCTGCCGCCGAGCCACTTCGAGACGACGGCGCTCTGGCTCGAGATGCCCGACGAGATCCCCGGCGCCCTGCGCGGCGCCGAGCGCCACGTGATGGGCGGCATCCACGCCGTGGAGCACGCCGCCCTCTCCCTGGTGCCGCTGTTCGCCCTGTGCGACCGCTTCGACGTCGCCGGCATCTCCTACGTGAAGCACCCCCAGCTCGGACGGGCGGCGATCTTCCTGTACGACGGCCACGCCGGCGGCGTGGGCCTGATGGCGAGCGTCTTCCCGCGCGTCGAGGCGCTGCTCGAGTCCACCCGGGAGCTCATCGCCGACTGCTCCTGCGAGGAGGGCTGCCCGGCCTGCGTGCACTCGCCGAAGTGCGGCAGCGGCAACCGGCCCATCGACAAGGCCGCGGCCCTGCAGTGCCTCGAGCTCCTGCTCGGCCGCATCCCCCTGCCGCCCCCCAAGGCGGAGGCCGCGGAGCCCGAGCTCGCGCCTCGCGCCGTCGAGCCCACCCCGCCCGAGCCGGAGGCGGAGCCGTCCCCCGAGGTGCTGTTCTTCGACCTCGAGACCCAGCGCAGCGCCGAGGAGGTGGGCGGCTGGCACAACACCCACCTGATGCGCGTCGCGCTGGCCGTGATCTGGGACGCGCGCCGCCGGCGCTTCGAGACCTACCGCGAGCCCGACGTCGAGGCGCTGATCGCCCGGCTCCACACCGCGGACCTGGTGGTGGGCTTCAACGTGCGCCGCTTCGACTACCGGGTGCTGCGCGGCTACACCGACGACGACCTCGACGCCGTGGCGACCTACGACCTGCTCGACGCCATCCACGGGCGGCTCGGCTTCCGCCTCTCCCTCGCCCACCTGGGCGAGGAGACCCTGGGGCGCAGCAAGAGCGGCGACGGCCTGCAGTCCCTGCGCTGGTGGCGCGAGGGACGGGTGGACGAGGTGGAGTCCTACTGCCGCGACGACGTGGCCCTGCTGCGCGACCTCTTCGACCACGCCCGCAGCGAGGGGCACCTGCTCTTCCGCACCCGGGGCGGCGAGCGCGTGCGCCTGCCCCTCGCCATCTCGGTGGAGGAGCTCGTGGAGCGCAGCCGGGCCGGCAGCGCCCGGGCCGGGGGGCGCGCGGCGGGAGCCGGGGCGGGACGCGGGTGAGCTGGGAGCGCACGCGCAGCTTCTTCCCCGTCACCGAATCCGTCGTCTACCTGAACCACGCCGGCGTCGCGCCGGTCTCGACCCGCGCCGCCGAGGCGCTGGAGCGCTACCTCGCCGAGGCCACCCGCCACGGCGCCGACGACTACGTCGCGCGCTACGAGCGGGAGATCGAGCGGGTGCGCGGCCGCTGCGCGCGCCTGATCGGCGCGTCGCCCGACGAGGTCGCCTTCGTGCAGAACACCACCGAGGGGCTCGGCATCGTGGCGAGCGGCCTCGACTGGCGTCGCGGCGACCGCGTGGTGACCTGCGACCTCGAGTACCCCTCGAACGTGCTGCCCTGGAAGAGCCTGGCGCCGCGCGGCGTCGAGACCCTGGTGCTGCGCGGCGTGGAGGGGCGCCTGCCCCTCGACTCCGTCGCCGAGGCCCTGCGCAGCCCCGCGACGCGGCTGCTGGCGCTCTCGTCGGTGGAGTTCGGGAGCGGGGCCCGCAACGACCTGGCCCGGCTGGGCGAGCTGTGCCGGGAGCACGGCGTGCTGCTCTGCGTGGACGCGATCCAGAGCGTAGGCTGCCTCGATCTCGACGTCTCGAGCCTGGCCATCGACTTCCTCGCCGCGGACGGGCACAAGTGGATGCTCTCGGTGGAGGGCTGCGGGGTGTTCTACTGCGCCCGCCGGCTGCTCGAGCAGGTGACGCCCCGGGTCGTGGGCTGGAGCAACGTCGCGAGCCGCGGCGACTACGACCGCTACGACCTCACCCTCTCGGAGACGGCGACGCGCTTCGAGGCGGGCTCGCCCAACACGGGCGGCATCTTCGCGCTGGGCGGCGCCGTGGACCTGCTGCTCGAGCTCGGCGTGCCCGCCATCGAGGAGCGGGTGCTGGACCTCTCCGAGCAGCTCGTCGAGGGTCTGGCGCGCCGCGGCGCCCGGGTGCTCGGCCCACGCGGCCCGGGCGAGGCCTCGCCCATCGTCTCCTTCGTGCTGGGCGACGAGGCGCCCGAGGACACCGTCGTGCGGCTGCGCGAGCGCGGCTTCCTCACGGCCTGCCGGCGCGGGGGCGTGCGCGCGTCGCCCCACTTCTACAACACCCCGGCGGAGCTCGACGCCCTGCTGGAGACGCTCTAGGAGACGGGCCCTTCCGGCTCGGCCTCCGGCACGGCGAACCCTCTGCCTCCGGCACGGTGAACCCTCTGCCTCCGGCACGGTGAACCGCTAGGGTCGGGCGGTGCTGCTGCGGATCGAGGACGTCGCCAAGAGCTTCGGTGCGAGGCGCCTGTTCGGGCCCGTCGACCTGACCGTGAACGCCGGCGACCGCGTGGGGCTCGTCGGCCCGAACGGCGCGGGCAAGACCACCCTGCTGCGCATCGCCGGCGGCGAGGAGGCGCCCGACGCGGGCCGGCTGATCGCCGCCCGGGGCGCCCGGGTGGCGCGCCTGCGCCAGGAGATCGACCCCACCCTCGACCACCCCCTGCGCGCGGAGGTCGCCACCGCCCTCGCGGGCCTCGACGCCCTGGAGGCGGAGCTCCGCGAGCTCGAGGAGCGCATGGCCGCGGGGGGCGGGGACGTGCCCGCCGCCGTGGCGGAGCGCTACGACCGGGTGCGCCACGCCTTCGAGCTCGGCGGCGGCTTCGAGCGCGACGCGCGCATCGACCGCGTGCTGGCCGGCCTGGGCTTCCGTCCCGAGCAGCTCGAGCGCCCGCTCTCGAGCTTCAGCGGCGGCTGGCTGATGCGCGCCGAGCTCGCGAAGCTGCTGCTGGCCGAGCCCGACGTGCTGCTCCTCGACGAGCCCACCAACCACCTCGACCTGCCCTCGATCCAGTGGTTCGAGGAGACCCTCGAGGGCTTCCGCGGCGCCGTGGTGGTGACCTCCCACGACCGCACCTTCCTGCGCCGCCACGCCACCCGCATCGCCGAGCTCGCCGCCGGCCGCTTCACCGTCTACGAGGGCGGCTGGGACTACTACCTCGCCGAGCGCCAGCTGCGCCGCGAGCAGGCCCTCGCCGAGCAGCGCAGCCAGGACCGCAAGATCGCCGAGACCGAGCGCTTCATCGAGCGCTTCCGCTACAAGGCCAGCAAGGCGCGCCAGGTGCAGAGCCGCATCAAGAGCCTCGACAAGCTCGACCGGGTCGAGGTCGAGCCCGAGTCGCGCGCCCGCCTGCGCCTCAAGATCCCGCCCGTGGCCCGCGCCGGCGCCGTGGTGCTGCGCCTCGAGGGCATCCACAAGGCCTACGGCGAGAACGTCGTCTACCGCGGTGTCGACCTGGAGGTCGAGCGCGGTGAGCGCCTCGCCCTGGCGGGCCCGAACGGCGCCGGCAAGTCCACCCTGCTGCGCATCCTGGCCGGGGCGCTCCCCGCCGACGCGGGCACCCGCCAGCCGGGCCACAACGTCTCCCTCGCATTCTTCGCCCAGCACCAGCTCGAGGCCCTCGACCCGACGCGCAGCGTCCTCGAGGAGCTCGAGAGCGAGGCGAACGTCGACGACCAGCCGCGGCTGCGCGGCCACCTGGGCGCCTTCCTGTTCTCCGGCGACGACGTGAAGAAGAAGGTCTCGGTGCTCTCCGGCGGCGAGAAGGCGCGCCTCGCCCTGGCCAAGCTGCTGCTGCGCCCGGCGAACCTGCTGGTGCTCGACGAGCCCACCAACCACCTCGACGTGGAGGCCTGCGAGGTGCTGGAGGCGGCGCTGCGCGACTACGGCGGCACCCTGATCTTCATCTCCCACGACCGCGCCTTCATCAACGCCCTGGCCACCCGGGTGGTCGAGGTGCGCGAGGGCGAGCTGACCAGCTACCTCGGCAACTACGACGACTTCCAGCGCGGCCTCGAGCGCGCCGCGCAGCGGGACGCGCCCGAGCCGGAGGCGCCTCCCGCCACGGCGAAGGCTCCCGCTGCGGCGCCGACCGGGACGTCCGGCGACGCGCGCGAGGCGCGGCGCCTCGAGCGGGAGCGCCGCAAGGCGCGCGAGCGTGCGGAGCGCAAGCTCGGGCGCCTCGAGGCCGAGATCCTCGAGCGCGAGACCGCGCTGGAGGAGCTCGGCTGGCGCCTCGGCGACCCGGCGGTGCACCGCGACGGCGAGCAGGTGCGCGCCCTCGAGGCCGAGCGCGCGGAGCTGAAGGACGCCATCGCGGCGCTGTACCGCGACTGGGAGCGCCTCGCCGCCGAGATCGAGTCCCTCGGCCAGGCGCCCGACGCGCGCGTTGACGGCCCCGAGGCCGGATCCTAGTCTTCGCCGCGGTCGCCCGGGTGGCGGAATTGGCAGACGCGCTAGATTCAGGATCTAGTGGCCGCAAGGCCGTGCTGGTTCGAATCCAGTCCCGGGCACCAGGGCTTTCTGAACTTCGCGCGGCGCATTCGCGCCGCGCTGCGCGCCCGCCTAGGGCGGGCTTGGCTGGGCCTTCTGGACTTCGCTCGCCTTCGGCTCGCTGCGCGCCCGCCTAGGGCGGGCTTGCATGGGCCTTCTGCACTTCGCTCGCCTTCGGCTCGCTGCGCGCCCGCCTAGGGCGGGCTTGCATTCCGAGACGACCCCCACTCTTCACTTGTCGCTCGCGACCGGCTTCGCCGGGCGCTCGCTCGGCCGCGCGGTTCGCGCGCGGCCCGGCGCGGGGGCTCTTCGGTTCGTTGCGTCGGGGCGACGGGCGCGGGACTTCCTGGCGCGTTCGGGTCGGGCTAGCGGGGGCGGAGGGTGAGGTGCCAGGGGCCTCCTTGGGCCCAGGCCAGGGCGAAGTAGGCGTTGCCGTAGGTGCGGGTGAAGAGGACGGACTGGAGGCCGGAGTGGTCGAGGACTTCGGGGGGGAGGCGGTCGGCGGGGACGAAGACGAGGAGGGTCTGGCCGGGCTCGGCGGCGGGGCCTCGGGCCTCGAAGCGCGCCGTGGTCGGGCTCCAGGCGACGCGGCCGATCGGGCCCGGGGCGGCTCGGAGGAGCGGACGGCGCAGTGCGGCGCGCAGGGCCTCGCGCGGGCCGGTGATGGTGTGGGTCTCGCAGTCGACCTCGAAAAGGCCCCAGACCCGGGGGACCTGGCCGGCTCGCACCTCTCCCGCCTTGTGGGGATCGCCGCAGGCCTCGCGCCAGGTCCAGAGGGTCGCGCCGATGCGGAACTCGTCCTGAAGGGACTGGTGGAGCTCGAAGTAGTCGTCGTCCGGGTCCGCGGCGCGGCCCGGGTCGCTGCCCCACTCGCCGCTCAGGACCGGCGCGCCACCCAGCAGCGCGGCCTCGCTCCGGGCGCGCTCGAAGGCGCCGGCCTCGAGGGGACCCGGGTCGAGGCCCCCCTGGTAGAGGTGGGGGGCGTAGACGATCTGGTCGTCGCGGGCGAAGGGCGGTAGCACGGGAAAGCTCTCGTTGCCGGCCCAGGAGATGGACGGCTCGAGGAAGACGAGGCGTCGCGGTGCGCCCGCGTCGCTCTCCCCGGCGCGGATCCCCTGGATGGCGGCGGCGTAGAAGTCGGCCAGGGGCTCGAGCTGGTCCACGAAGATGGCGTTCGGCTCGTTCATCACGTCGTAGCCGGCCACGGCGTCGTGCGGGGCGAAGCGCTCGGCGACGTGGCGCAGCATGCGCACGTAGCGGGTCCGGAGCCCGATGCCGCCCGGCCCCGGCGCATCGGCGAAGAAGGCGCGGAACGCGGCGACGACCGCCGGAGACAGCTCCCGGATGCCGACCTGGCAGCGCGGGGCCCCGCCGTCGAGGGTCGCCCAGGCCGGCGCGCCGTCCCAGCCGACCGCCGGGAGGTTCCCGAACGCGCTGCAGTCCTCGCCGGGACGCGCCGCGAGGGACGCGCCCCAGGCGTCCTGGTGGAGGTCGACGATCGAGTAGAGGCCCCGGCTCTCGAGCAGCCGCACCGCGGACTCGACGGCGTCGAGGTAGGCCTCGTCGTAGACGCCGGGCTCGGGCTCGACGCGCGACCAGCTGATCAGCAGGCGCACGACGTTCCAGCCGATCCCCGCGATGGCGTCCGCGTCGGCCCCGGTGAGCGGATAGGTGGTGACGAGCCCGGGGTCGTAGGCCCAGTACTCGACGAAGGCGTTCACGTTGACGCCGCGCAGCAGGACCTCGCGGCCCAGGGCGTCGACGATCCGGCCGCCCTCGACGGGGTCCGGCTCGGCGTGGAGGGCGGGCAGGCGGAAGGCCCCGTCCTCACCCCCGGGGCCCGGCGGCAGCGCGGGGATGCAGGCCAGCAGCCCGATCGTCAGCAGCGGCGGGAGTGATCGGAGCATGAGGGCCTCTCGACGCGATCCAACCGCCCCCGGGGCACGAAGAGCCTACCACGGGCTCCCGCCCCGGGGCCCCGCCCGAGCCCGGTTGACCCGCCCCCTCCCGTGCTTAGGCTCCGGCGCATGAGGAGAGGTGCATGACCGGGCCGGACTCCGAGCCGGATTCGGACCGGGTGATCGTGGTCGGGGAGGAGCGGCTGGAGGTGCCGGGGGTGCTCCCGGTTCTGCCGGTTCGCGACGCCGTGGTGTTTCCGGGCATGACGGTGCCCCTGGCGGTGGGGCGGACGGGATCCGTGGCGGCCCTCGACGAGGCCGGGACCGGCGGCCTGCTGGTGGTCGCCACCCAGCGCGATCCGAGCACCGAGGAGCCGGGGCTCCCGGACCTGCATCCGATGGCCTGCATCGCGCGGGTGGTGCGCATCGCCGACGCGCGGCGCGAGGGCAAGCAGGCCATCGTGGTGGGGCTGCTGCGCACGCGCCTCGAGTCCCTGGCGCCCGCCGACGGCCCGACCCTGCGCGTGCTCGTGGATCCGGTGCCCGATCCGGTGGACACGGATCCGGAGCGCGAGGAGGCGCGGGCCCGGGTGCTCGCCCTCGCGGCCCGCGTGATCGACCTGCGCGACGACTACCCCGACGAGTGGAAGGAGGGGCTGGCGTCGATCCCCGCCCCGGGCCTGCTCGCGGACCTGATCGCCTCCTACATCCCGCTCCCCCCGGACGAGCGCGTCGCCCTGCTGCGCGAGGCGGACCCGACGCGGCGGCTGCGCCGCGTGGGCGGGCACCTGGAGCGCGAGATCACCATCGCCGAGACCCAGCGTGTGCTCCAGGACGAGGTCTCCGACGAGGAGATGGACCCGAAGCGCCGCGAGCGCCTGCTGCGCCGGCGCATGCGCGACATCCAGAACGAGCTCGGCGAGAGCGACGCCGGGCTGCGCGAGGTCGACGAGCTGCGCGAGCGCATCGAGGCCGCGGGCCTTCCCGAGGAGACCCGCGACCACGCCGAGCGCGAGCTGCGACGGCTCGCCGCCCTCCCCCAGCACGCTCCGGACCGGCACATGATCCGCACCTACCTCGAGTGGATGGCGGACCTGCCCTGGTCCACCGAGACCGAGGACCACCTCGACCTCGCCGAGGCGCGCCGCATCCTCGACGAGGACCACCACGACCTCGACAAGGTGAAGGAGCGCATCCTCGAGTTCCTCGCCGTGCGCAAGCTCGCCCCCCACGCCAAGGCCCCGATCCTGTGCTTCGTGGGCCCGCCGGGTGTCGGCAAGACGTCCCTGGGTCGCTCCATCGCCCGGGCCCTGGGGCGCCACTTCGGGCGCGCCTCCCTCGGCGGCGTGCGCGACGAGGCGGAGATCCGCGGGCACCGCCGCACCTACGTGGGCGCCATGCCGGGGCGCATCCTCCAGAGCCTGCGCCGGGCGGGCTCGCGCAACCCGGTCTTCCTCCTCGACGAGGTGGACAAGCTCGGCGCCGACTTCCGGGGCGACCCCTCCTCGGCGCTGCTCGAGGTGCTCGACCCGGAGCAGAACGACACCTTCAGCGACCACTACCTGGAGGTGCCCTTCGACCTCTCCCGGGTGCTCTTCATCGCCACGGCCAACACCCTCTCGACGATCCCGCCGGCGCTGCTCGACCGCATGGAGGTGATCGAGCTGCCGGGCTACACGAACCGCGACAAGCGCGTGATCGCCCGGGACCACCTGATCCCGCGGCAGCTCGAGGCCCACGGCCTCGACGCCGACCAGGTCCGGGTGGAGGACGACGCCCTGGCGACGGTGGTGGACGAGTACACCCGCGAGGCCGGGGTGCGGAACCTCGAGCGCCACTTCGCGAGCCTGATGCGCAAGGCGGCCGCGCGCATCGCCGGGGGCGACGCCGCGAAGCCTCTCCCCATCGACACCGACTTCGTGGGCAAGGCCCTGGGCGCGCCGCCCCACCTGCCCGAGACCGCCGAGCGGACCACGGTGCCGGGCGTGGTGGTCGGGCTCGCGGCCACCAGCCACGGCGGCGACATCCTGTTCATCGAGGCCACCGCGGTGCCGGGCGGCAAGGGGGTGCGGCTGCGCCTCACCGGCCAGCTCGGCGACGTGATGCGGGAGTCCGCCGAGGCCGCCCTCTCCTGGGTGCGCGCCAACGCCGAGCGCCAGGGCCTCGCCGAGGGGGCGCTCGAGGCCGGCGAGATCCACCTCCACGTGCCCGCCGGCGCGGTGCCCAAGGACGGCCCCTCGGCCGGGGTCGCGCTGGCGACCGCGATCGTGTCGGAGCTGACGGGCCGCCGGTCCCGGGGCGACCTCGCCATGACGGGCGAGATCTCGCTGCGCGGCCGGGTCCTCCCCGTGGGCGGCATCAAGGACAAGATCCTGGCCGCGGCCCGGGCCGGGGTCTCCACCGTGCTGCTGCCCCGCCGCAACCAGAAGGACCTGGTGGAGGTCCCCGCGGAGGTGCTCGAGAAGCTCGAGGTGGTCCTCGTCGAGACCCTGGACGAGGTGCTCGAGCACGGCCTGGCGGCCGAAGCCGGCTCCTGATCCCCCAGGGCCCACCCGCGGGCGTTCCAGGTCCGTGACGATTCGGTGTCGCGGGATCCCGGCGCCTCCTTTTCGACCCATTCGGTGACCGTGGTCACGTCGCCCCACCCGTCCGTGTGGCATTCACCCGCCCGCGTCGGGCTCGGCGTTCGGACGGTGAACCGGGCCTCGGCAGCGGCCGGCCTCCTCGGGAGGTCGGCTCGGTGCCGCTCCCGGAGGGCCGCTCGAACATGCGTCGTTTCTCGATGGGGGCCTGCGTGCTCGCGGGGGTCCTGCTGGCCTCCTTCGCGTCCCAGGCCGCGATCTGGGTGGCGGGGGACCGCGCCACCCTGGCCTGGGAGCCCGCCTCGGGCCCCGTCGCCTCCTACGGCGTCTGGCTGCGCCGCAACGGCGAGAGCTTCGGCGCCGAGCCGACCTTGTGGGTGGGCGAGACGAGCGCCGCGATCTGGGCCTCCCAGGCCGACCTGCCCGAGCAGGTCGTGGTCCGGGTGGCCGCCTACGACCAGCTCGGCCGCCGCGGTCCCTTCTCCACCGAGTCCGAGCCCTTCGTCTTCTACCCCGAGCCCGAGAACCCGGCGCCCCTCGTGGACCCGGCGCGGCCCTTCGACCTGGACGGCAACGGCACCACCGACCTGCTCTGGACCGAGTCGAACGGCGACCGCCTGATGATCTGGCTGATGGAGGACGGCACCGCGCGCCAGGGGGGCGGGATCTTCACCCTGCGCCCCAATCAGCGCATCGTCGGCTCCGGCGACTTCGACGCCGACGGCCACGCCGACCTGCTCCTCGAGGACACCGCCACGGGCGGCCTCGACATCTGGCTGATGGAGGGCACCCGCCGCCGCGAGTCGCGCCGCATCCCGAGCCGCGCGGGCTGGACCATCGAGGCCCTGGGCGACTTCGACGGCGACGGCCGCAGCGACCTGCTGGGGGAGCTCTGGGGCGAGGTCAACGTGAGCTTCCTCGACGGCGCCGCGGTGGTGGCCGAGGCGGCCCTCGGCGTGGCGCCGGAGCCGTCCCGCTGGGAGGCCCCGGACCTCGACGGGGACCTGCGCGCCGACGTGCTGTTCCACGGCGACGTCACGTCCTCGACCTGGCGCTGGGTGGTGGACGGCGACCGCGTCGTGCAGAGCGGCAGCGCACTGCGGCCGCCCTGGAGCGACGCCGAGCTGGCCGGCTGCGGCGACGTCGACGGCGACGGCCGCGACGACCTGCTCTGGCTGAACCCGGGCTTCGGCGGCCTGCGCTTCTGGTTCAACGACGGCCTCGGCTCGCTCCAGGTGACCTCGTGGCTCTACTCCGACGACGAGTACGCGTTCGGGCTGAGCGACTACGACGGCGACGGCCGCGCCAACGAGGTGCTGATCCGCAACGTCGCGAGCGGCGAGAACTGGATCGCCCGCTACGACTGGGACGGCGTGAGCGGCTCGGTCTTCCCCCAGCGCGTGGCGCTCCCGACCCTCGAGCCGGGCACCTGGGATCCCGTGGAGCACTAGGCGACCGACCCGAGACCAGCTCGCGGGCGACGGGCGCGGGATCGCGTCCCCGGCAGGATCGCGTCCCCAACCGGGACCGCTATCTTGCGCCGCCATGGGCGAGGCACGAGGCGCCGACCACGCGGGGGCCCTCGACCTCTCCGTGGTCGCGCCCGCGCGGGACGAGGCGGAGAACGTGCCCGCCCTGGTGGACGCCGTGGAGAAGGCCCTCGCGCCGGCGGGCTTCCGCTTCGAGCTGATCGTGGTGGACGACGGCTCCGGCGACGGCACCCGCGAGGCGCTGGTGGCGCTCATGCCCGGCCGCCCCTGGCTGCGCTGCGTGGCGCTGCGCGAGTCGTCGCCGGCACACGCCGGCGGACAGTCGGCGGCCTTCCACGCCGGCTTCCGGGCCTGCCGGGGGAGCTGGGTGGCGAGCATCGACGCCGACCTCCAGAACGATCCGGCGGACCTGCCCGCCATGCTGGCGCTGCTCGAGCGCACCGGGGCCGACATGGTCCAGGGCGATCGCAGCCGCGCGCGTCGCGACAGCTGGGTGCGCCGCCAGGGCAGCCGCGTGGGTCGCCTGTACCGGCGGCTCGTGCTCGGGGACCGCGTGCGCGACACGGGCTGCTCGCTGCGCGTGATGCGGCGCGAGCTCGCCCTCGCCCTGCCCCTCCAGCTGGCGGGCCTGCACCGCTTCATGCCTGCCGTGGCCGCCCAGCTCGGCTACCGCGTGGTGGAGATGCCCGTCGCCCACGGGCCGCGCCGCGCCGGTGAGACCAAGTACGGGCTCGGGCTCGCGCGGGCGGTGCCGGGCTTCCAGGACGGGCTGGGGGTGCGCTGGCTCGGCCGCCGGCGGCGCCCCGTGGCCTGGGACGAGGTCGGCGAGTGAGGGTCGCCCTCGGCCTCGCCTTCGCGGCATTCCTGTTCGTCGGCGCGTGGCTCGCCGTGGGCGAGGACTGGCTGCGCGGGGAGCCCGCCGCCGGCCCGCCCCGCTTCGAGTGGATCCTCGACGGGCGCAAGGTGCCCGTCGAGGTGCGCGGGGTGGAGGGCGCCTACGAGTACCGGGTGCTGGGCGGCGGCCACGAGGACGAGGGCTGGATCCCCGGCGATCGCTTCCAGTCCCTGGTGCTGGCCGAGACCGCCCGCCAGAGCGAGCGCCACGTCGTGCTGCGCTTCTTCAACGCCAGCAGCTGGGCGAGCTTCGTCTGGGTGCTGGTCGGGCTCACCGGCCAGCTCTGCTTCTTCGGGCGCATGTTCCTGCAGTGGCTCGCCTCGGAGCGCGCCAGCGCCTCGGTGGTGCCGCCGGTCTTCTGGTGGCTCTCGCTCTTCGGCGGCGTCTGCCTGCTCAGCTACTTCGTGTGGCGGCTGGATCCCATCGGCGTGCTCGGCCAGTCCACCGGGGTGGCGGTCTACCTGCGCAACCTGTGGCTGATCCGCGGGCCTCAGCGCGCGGCGCGCAGCGCCGAGTCGATGGCGCGCGCCTCGGCGAGCAGCCGCTCGAACGCCGCGTAGTCGATCTGGCTGGGGCCGTCGCAGGGCGCGCGGTCCGGCTCGGGGTGGGTCTCGACGAACAGCACGTCGATCCCCACCGCCACGGCGGCGCGGGCCAGGGGCGCCACCATCTGGCGGTCCCCGTCGCTGGCGTCACCGGCCGCGCCGGGATGCTGCACCGAGTGGGTGGCGTCGAAGCAGACCGGCGCGAAGCCGCGCATCACCACCAGGCCGCGCAGGTCCACCACGAGGTCGTTGTAGCCGAAGGTCGTGCCGCGCTCGCACAGGAAGACGCCGCCGTTGCCGGCGCTGCGGATCTTCTCCACGGCGTGACGCATGTCCCGCGGCGCCATGAACTGGCCCTTCTTCAGGTGCACGGGCAGCCCGGTGGCCGCGCAGGCCAGCAGCAGGTCGGTCTGGCGGCACAGGAAGGCGGGGATCTGCAGGCAGTCCACGACCCCGGCGGCGAGCTTCGCCTGGGGCGGCTCGTGGACGTCGGTCACCACGGGCAGGCCCGTCTCGGCCTTCACCCGGCCCAGCATGCGCAGGCCCTCGTCGAAGCCCGGGCCGCGGTAGGAGCGCAGGTTCGAGCGGTTGGCCTTGTCGACCGACGCCTTGAAGACGAGCGGGAAGCCGTAGCGCTCCGCGATCTCGTGGACGCGGCGCGCGGCGTCCAGGGCCGCCGCCTCGTCCTCGAGGACGTTGATGCCGGCGATCAGCGCCAGGGGCGCTCCGTCGCCGATCGGGATGTCCGCGATCTTCACGATCTTCCCAGACCTCGTGTCGCCGGGAGGGTCAGCGGTTGTCGGCGTCCACGGCCTCGCGGAGCTGCTGCAGGAAGTCCGGCAGGGCCGAGGTGACGCGGTTCCAGTTGGGGATCTGGGGGGCGCCCATGGGGTCGCCGACGAAGGAGA
>JANQFK010000013.1 GCA_028277885.1 Myxococcota bacterium | reverse complement strand
GATGGAGGTGGTGCTGCGCAGCGTGGCCGCGGGCGTGATCTCGCTCGACCGCGACGGCGTGGTGACCACGATCAACCCGTCCGCGCTGCGCCTGCTCGGCATCGCGCCGGGCGCCTGGGTCGGCCAGAAGCTCTCGGCGAGCCTCTCGGGGCGCGCGCTCGAGACCGCCGAGGACCTGCTGCGGCGGCTGGCCGCCGGACCGCACGCGACGCTGCGGCGCCAGGTGCCGATCACGGTCGGCGACGAGGTGCGCACCGTGAACTGGACGGTGTCGCGCCTGCGCGGCCTCGACGGCGAGAAGGCCGCGGGCTTCGTGGTCGTGATCGACGACGTCACGCAGATCCTGAAGGCGCAGCGCATGGCGGCCTGGCGCGACGTGGCGCGCCGCATCGCCCACGAGATCAAGAACCCGCTCACGCCGATCCAGCTGTCGGCCCAGCGCATCCGGCGCCGCCTCCAGGCGGGCCCGGCCCGGGAGGCGGACCGGCGCGTGTTCGAGGAGTGCGTCGAGACCATCACCAGCCAGGTCGAGGGCCTGAAGGTGCTGGTGAACGAGTTCTCGAACTTCGCCCGGCTGCCCGCCGCGAAGCCGCGGCCGGGGCAGCTGAACCGCGTGGTCGAGGAGGCGATGGCGTCCTACGCGGGCACCGAGGGCATCGTGTTCCGCACGGAGCTCGACCCGGGGCTCCCCACGGTGGAGTTCGACCGCGAGCAGCTGCGCCGTGTCCTCACCAACCTGATCGACAACGCCGTCGCGGCGGCGCGGCCCGGGGCCGGTCCGGGCAACGGCGAGGTGGGGCACGTCCACGTGCGCACGGTGCACGACGCGCCGCTCCAGACCGCCCGCCTCGAGATCTCCGACGACGGCGTCGGGATCTCGCCCGAGGACCGGCGGCGCATCTTCGAGCCCTACTTCTCGACCAAGGACCACGGCACCGGTCTCGGGCTCGCCATCGTCTCGCGCATCGTGGCCGACCACCACGGCTACATCCGGGTCCACGCCAACAAGCCCCGCGGCACGCGCTTCATCGTCGAGCTTCCCGTGCGCGCCGGCTAGGCGAGCCCTAGATTCAGCGTCCGTGAGCCGAATCCTGATCGTCGACGACGAGTCGAGCATCCGCAGCTCCCTGGCGGGCATCCTCGCCGACGAGGGCTACGAGACCCGGGAGGCGAAGGACGGCGACGAGGCCCTGGGCGAGGTCCAGGCCGGCGGCGTCCCCGACCTGGTGCTGCTCGACATCGCCATGCCGGGCCGCGACGGCATCGAGGTGCTCGAGGCGTTGAAGGGCACCTGGCCCGACCTGCCCGTGGTGATGATGAGCGGCCACGGCACCATCGAGACGGCGGTGCGCGCCACCCAGCTCGGCGCCTTCGACTTCATCGAGAAGCCGCTCTCCATCGAGAAGATCCTGCTCGCCATCCGCCACGCCCTCGACCAGTCGCGCCTCGAGGAGGAGAACCGGCGGCTGCGCTCCGAGAGCCTGCGCGCCCACGAGATCCTCGGCGAGTCGCCCCCGATCGTGAAGCTCAAGGAGCAGATCCGGGTGGCGGCGCCCACCAACGGCTGGGTGCTCATCACCGGCGAGAACGGCACCGGCAAGGAGATGGTGGCGAAGCAGATCCACGTCCAGAGCAAGCGCGCCGACAAGCCCTTCGTCGAGGTGAACTGCGCCGCGATCCCCGAGGAGCTGATCGAGTCCGAGCTGTTCGGCCACGAGAAGGGGGCCTTCACCGGCGCCCTGGCCCAGAAGCGCGGCCGCTTCGAGCTCGCCGACGAGGGCACCATCTTCCTCGACGAGATCGCGGACATGAGCCTGCGGACCCAGGCCAAGATCCTGCGCATCCTCCAGGAGCACAAGTTCGAGCGCGTGGGCGGCACCGAGACGATCGAGGTGGACGTGCGCGTGATCGCCGCCACCAACAAGAGCCTCGAGAAGGAGATCCAGGAGGGGACCTTCCGCGAGGACCTCTACTACCGGCTCAACGTGATCCCCTTCCACGTCCCGCCCCTGCGCGAGCGGCGCCAGGACATCCCGGTGCTGGTGAACGCCTTCGACGCGGAGTTCTGCGCCGACGCCGGCACGAAGCCCAAGGAGGTCGCGCCCCGGGCGATGAGCCTGCTCCAGGCCTACGCCTGGCCCGGGAACGTGCGCGAGCTCCGCAACCTGCTGGAGCGCCTGGTGCTGATGACGCCCGGGCCGCGCATCAAGCCCGAGCACCTGCCCGACGAGATCCGCTCGGGCGAGCGCCGCGAGGAGGTCGAGGGCCTCACGCTCGAGGAGGCGCGCAAGTCCTTCGAGCGCGACTTCCTGAACGCGCGGCTGAGCGAGAACGACTGGAACATCTCGCGCACCGCCGAGAGCATCGGCATCGCCCGGGAGAGCCTCTCGCGCAAGCTTCGCCAGTTCAAGATCAAGGTGCCCCGTGACTGAGCGGCGCCCGCCCGCGGAGCCCTGCGGCCCGACGGACCTGCTCCGGGTGGGGGTCGAGGCGGCGGAGCGCTGCGCCGCCGTCGCGGCGCGCTGCTTCCCCGACCCCTGGTCGCGCCAGGCCTTCGCGGCGGAGCTGGCGGCGCCGGGGACCTCGGCCTGGCTCGCGCCGGGCGAGGACGGCGAGCCCGTGGGTCTCGCCATCGGCCACCGCGTCCTCGACGAGCTCGAGGTGCGCTCCCTCGCCGTGGTTCCCGGTGCGCGACGGGGCGGCGTGGGGCGGGCCTTGCTCGCGGCGCTGCTCGCCGAGCCGGCGCTGCGCGTGGTCCACCTCGAGGTGCGCGCGGGCAACCGCGCGGCGCGGGCACTCTACGCTCGCGCGGGCTTCGCCGAGGTCGGTCGCCGGCCCGGCTACTACCCCGACGGCGAGGACGCGCTGCTGCTCTGCCGCGAGCTCGGGCGGCCCGCGGCCGCCGGAGCCGGCTCGTGAGCGCGGCGCCGGGGCCCGGCGAGGCGCTGCGCGTGGAGGCGGAGGTTGCCGCGAACCGCCGCGAGGGCGGCGCCGGCTGGCGGCTGCGCCTGCGCGCCGGGCCGGACTGGCCGGCGTCGCGCCCGGGGCAGTTCGTGATGCTCTCGCCCGGCGCCGTGGGCGCGGTTGCCCGCCTCGACCCGCTGCTGCCCCGGCCGATGGCGATCTATGCCACGCGCCCGGGCGACGCCGGCGCCGAGGTGGACGTGCTCTACCAGGTGACCGGGCGCGGCACGGCGCTGCTCGCCGAGGCGCGCCCCGGCGAGCGCGTGCGCGTGGTGGGCCCCCTGGGCCGCGGCTTCCCCGAGCCCGGCGCCGGCGAGGACGCGCTGCTGGTGGGCGGCGGCACCGGGATCGCGTCCCTCTACGACCTGGCGGCCCGGGGCGCGGAGAGGGGCGCCCGGGTCGCGGTGCTGCTCGGCGCCCGCGGGGCGGACCACCTGATGGGCCGCGACGACTTCGCGGCCCTCGACGTGGAGCTGCGCATCGCCACCGAGGACGGCAGCGAGGGCACCCGCGGCCTGGTGACGGAGCTGCTCGAGCAGGCCCTGGCGGAGCGCCCCGGGGCCGCGGTCTACGCCTGCGGGCCCACGCCCATGATGCGCCGGGCCGCCGAGATCGCCGGCGCGCGCGGCGCCACCTGCCACGTCTCCCTCGAGAACCGCATGGCCTGCGGCTTCGGCATCTGCCTCGGCTGCGCGGTGCCGCGGGCCGGGGAGGGCTTCGACCTGGTGTGCCGCGAGGGGCCGGTCTTCGAGGCCGGCACCCTGGCCTGGGACGGGCTGCCGTGAGCGTCGACCTCTCCGTCGACCTCGGCGGCATCCCCCTGCGCAACCCCGTGCTCGGCGCGTCGGGCACCTTCGGCTACGGGCTCGAGCTCGAGCCCTTCTTCGACCTGCGCCGCATCGGCGGCTTCGTGGCCAAGAGCCTGACCCTCGAGCCGCGCCACGGGAACCCGCCGCCGCGCATCGCCGAGGTCGCGGCGGGCATGCTGAACTCGATCAGCCTCGAGAACGTGGGCGTGGACGCCTTCGTGTCCGAGAAGCTGCCGCGCCTGCCCGAGGGCGTGACCGTGATCGCCAGCGTGTTCGAGACCGAGATCGACCGCTACGCCGAGGTCTGCAAGCGGCTCTCGGGGGTGCCCAAGGTGGCGGGCATCGAGGTGAACGCCTCGTGTCCCCACGTGAAGAGCGGCGGCATCGAGTTCGGTCAAGATCCCCGGGTGCTGGCCGAGCTGGTGCGGGCGGTGCGCGGGGCCACGACCCTGCCGCTGCTCACCAAGCTCTCGCCCAACGTCACCGACATCGCCGAGATGGCGCGGGTGTGCGCCGGCGAGGGCGCCGACGGCCTCACCCTCATCAACGCCGTCCAGGCCCTCGACGTCGACCTCGAGCGGCGGCGGCCCCTGCTCTGGAACGGGCTCGGCGGGCTCTCGGGCCCGGCCATCCGGCCCATCGCGCTGCGCATGGTCTGGCAGTGCGCCCGGGCGGTCGACATCCCCATCTGCGGGGTGGGGGGCATCGCCAGCGCCGAGGACGCCCTCAAGTTCCTGCTCTGCGGGGCCCGGGCCGTCCAGGTGGGGACCGCGAGCTACCTCGAGCCGCGGACCTGCCTCGACGTGGCGGAGGGCATGGAGGCGTGGTGCGAAGCCCACGGCGTGGCCCGGGTGGCGGACCTCGTCGGGACCCTGGGGAGCCACCGCCCCTAGCCCCGGCCGCGCCGGGCCGGGTTTGCGATCTCCCTTTCATTTGGATAGGTTACGCGCTCTCCCCGCATTGGGGGCGTGGCGACGGGTACGGCTCCGCGACGCGCTCCGAGAACAAGCGGAGGGGTTTGGGTGCCGGGAGCGTGCGGAGTCGCGCTCCGAGGTGCCGGGAAAGTGGACGAGTCGTCCACTTTTTTCGTTTCTGGGGCCAGAACGTGTACCGCGACATCCAGGAAGACCTGTTGGCACTGATCGAGCCCATCGTCGAGGATCACGGTCTCGAGGTCGTGGACGTGGACCGCCGGGGCGGCCGCGCACCGCGCAGCCTGCGCGTCGTGGTCGACACCCCCGCGTGCGACGGCCGCGTGCCCGTGGATCGCTGCGCCGAGGTGTCCCGGGAGATCGCCACCCACCTCGACGCCACCGGGGCCATGGAGGGCTCCTACACCCTCGAGGTCTGCTCGCCGGGACTCGATCGCGTGCTGGCCCGCCCGAAGGACTTCCGCGCGGTGCGCGGCCGCGAGGTGAAGCTCGAGACGCGTCGTCCCCTCGACGGCCGGCGGCGCTTCCGGGGCCGGCTCGAGGCCTTCGAGGGCGACGTGCTCGTCCTCGTCGTCGACGGGGCCCGGGTCGAGATCCCCTTCGAGGAGGTGGCCCGGGCCAGCGCGGTCTACGAGTTCACCCGCGACGACTTCGCTGCCGAGGTGAGGACATGAACATCATCCCGCTCAAGCGCGAGATCGACCAGATCGCCAAGGACAAGGGCATCGACAAGAGCACCATCATCGAGGCCCTCGAAGAGGCGATGAAGCAGGCCGCCCGCCGGAAGTTCGGCCTGGACCGCGAGATCGAGGCGCGCTTCAACGAGGAGTCCGGCGAGATCGAGCTGTTCGAGTTCCGCGAGGTCGTGGAGGACGTCGAGGACCCCGAGAAGCAGATCGGCCTGACCAGCGCCCGGGAGTTCGACGGCGACGCGGAGCTCGGCGACGAGATCGGCGTGAAGCTCGACACCACGGGCTTCGGCCGCATCCTCGCCCAGACCGCCAAGCAGGTGATCATCCAGCGCGTCCGCGACGCCGAGCGCGACATCGTCTACGAGGAGTACAAGGACCGCAAGGGCGAGATCGTGAACGGCATCGTGCGCCGCTTCGAGAAGGGCTCGATCGTCGTCGACCTCGGCCGCGCCGAGGCGGTGCTGCCGCCCAAGGAGCAGGTGCCGCGGGAGAACTACCGCCCCGGCGACCGCATCCGGGCCTACGTGCTCGAGATCAACCGGGTCAGCAAGGGCCCCCAGATCGTGCTCTCCCGCGCCTGCATCGAGATGCTGCTGAAGCTGTTCGAGCAGGAGGTGCCGGAGATCTACGAGGGCATCGTGCACATCGAGTCCGCCGCCCGGGAGCCCGGCGCGCGCTCGAAGATCGCCGTCGCCTCGCGCGACAGCGACGTGGATCCCGTGGGCGCCTGCGTGGGCATGAAGGGCAGCCGGGTCCAGGCCGTGGTCCAGGAGCTGCGCGGCGAGCGCATCGACATCGTCCCCTGGAGCCCGGACACGGCGCGCTACGTGTGCAGCGCACTGTCGCCGGCCCAGGTGTCCAAGGTCATCATCGACGAGGGCGAGCGCTCCCTCGACGTGATCGTTCCCGACGACCAGCTCTCCCTGGCCATCGGCCGCAAGGGCCAGAACGTCCGCCTGGCGGTGCAGCTCACGGGCTGGCGCATCGACATCAAGAGCGAGTCGAAGATGCGCGAGGTGGCCCAGTGGTTCGCCGAGGCGGTCTCCGTGGTGGAGGGCTGCGGCGAGCCCGAGGCGGAGCTGCTGCTCCAGCGCGGCATCACCTCCCTCGAGGACCTCGCCCAGTGCCAGAGCGAGCTGCTCGCGTCGCTGCCCGGCATCGACGAGGGCGGCGCCGAGCGCATCAAGGCGCGGGCCGCGGAGCTCGCCGTGCAGAAGGCCGAGGAGGAGGCGCGGGCCGCCGAGGAGGCGGCCGCCGCCGAAGCGGCTGCGGCCGAGGAGGCCGCGCGGGTCGCGGCGGCCGAGGCCGCCGCAGCCGAAGGCAGCGAGGAGGCCGCTCCGGCGGCCCCGGAGGAGGAGCACGGGGGCTGAGCCCCCGGAACCCGCCATGACGAAGCGTCGGGCCTACAAACTCGCGGAAGAGCTCGGGATCGAGCGCACCGAATTCGTCGAGAAGGTGCGCGAGATGGGCATCGACCTGCGCAGCGCCATGGCGCTGCTCGACGACGAGCAGTCCGACCAGATCCGCGAGAAGCTGGGCGGCAAGGCCCGGCGCGGCTCCGTCGAGGAGGCGCGGGTCTCGTCGGTGAAGGGCGGCGCGGTGATCCGCCGCCGCAAGAAGGCCGTCGAGGCGCCGCCGCCGGAGCCCGAGCCGGCGCCCGCGGAGGAGGCTCCCGTCGCGCCCGCGGCCGCGGAGCCCGTCGAGGAGGAGGCGCCCGCGGTCGAGCCCGCGGCTCCCGAGGTCGGGGAGGCCCCGGAGCCCGAGCTGCCCGAGCCCGTCGCCCCGGAGCCGGCGCCGGCCCCGGCCCCCGCGGCGGCGGCGGCGCGGCCCGCGGCCGAGACGCCCGCCCGGGCGCGCACGACCGGGGACGCCCGCGGCGCGCCGCCGGACCGCAAGGGCCGTCAGCGCAAGCAGTTCAAGGAGGTGGTGAACCTCCGCGAGCAGGAGCAGATCGCTCGCCAGGTGACGAGCCGCACCACGGGGCGGCCCATCGGCCCGGTGAGCCAGCAGGCCTTCAAGAGCCCCCGCAAGCAGCGCCGCGACAAGGTGGCCCCGCGGCCGGCCGCAGCGGCGCCCTCGGCCAAGGTGGAGAAACGCGTGGTGCGCGTGGAGGGGACCATCAGCGTGGCCGAGCTGGCCAAGCAGCTCGGCGCCAAGGCGGCGGAGATCCAGGGCAAGCTCATGGGCTTCGGCACCATGGTCACCATCAACCAGGCGGTGGACGTGGCCACGGCGGCCCAGGTCGCCAAGGAGTACGGCTTCGAGGTCCAGGACGTGGGCTTCCAGGAGGCCGAGTTCCTGGAAGCGCCCGCGGACGAGGCCTCCGAGGCGGATCTCGCGCCCCGGCCGCCGGTGGTGACCGTGATGGGCCACGTCGATCACGGCAAGACGTCGCTCCTGGACGCGATCCGCGAGGCCAACGTCGTGGCCGGCGAGGCCGGCGGCATCACCCAGCACATCGGCGCCTACCAGGCGCGGGTGGGGGACGAGGTCGTCACCTTCATCGACACGCCGGGCCACGCCGCCTTCACCTCCATGCGGGCGCGCGGCGCCCAGGTGACGGACCTGGTGGTGCTCGTGGTGGCGGCCAGCGAAGGCATCATGCCCCAGACCATCGAGGCCATCGATCACTCGAAGGCCGCGGGCGTCCCCATCGTGGTGGCGGTAAACAAGTGCGACCTGCCCGACGCGAACCCCCAGCAGTCCCGCCAGCGCCTGATGGAGCACGGCCTGGTGCCCGAGGAGTTCGGCGGCGACGTGCTGTGCGTGAACGTCTCGGCCACCCAGAAGACCGGGCTCGAGCAGCTCCTCGAGGCGATCCGCCTCCAGGCGGAGCTCCTCGAGCTGAAGGCCGACCCGAAGCGGCGCGCCCGGGGCGTGGTGCTCGAGGCGGAGCTCGACAAGGGCCGCGGCCCGGTGGCCACGGTGCTGGTCCAGGACGGCACCCTCTCCCGCGGCGACACCGTGGTGGTGGGCACCAGCCACGGCCGCGTGCGCTCCATGCAGAACGAGCACGGCAAGGTGGTGAAGGAGGCGGGGCCCTCCACGCCGGTCCAGGTGGTGGGCCTGTCGAGCGTGCCCGGCGCGGGCGAGACCGTGAACGCCGTCGAGGGCGAGCGGGTGGCGCGCCAGATCGTCGAGCACCGCGAGGACCAGGAGCGCAAGAAGGCGCCGGAGGTCACGCGGCCGAAGATCAGCCTCGACGACCTCTTCGCCCAGGCCGAGGAGGGCGGCGTCCGCGAGCTGGCGGTGGTGCTGAAGGGCGACACCGACGGCTCCGTGGAGGCGGTGCGCGAAGCCCTCGGCAAGATCGAGAGCGAGCGGGTCGAGATCAAGGTGATCCACGCCGCGGTGGGCGGGATCAGCGAGAACGACGTCCAGCTCGCCCACACCAGCGGCGGCATCATCCTGGGCTTCCACGTCCGCCCCGACTCCGCCGGCCGCAAGGCGGCCGAGACCTACGGCGTGGACGTGCGCATCTACAAGGTGATCTACGAGCTCCTGGACGAGGTGCGCGCCGCGATGGTGGGCCTGCTGCCGCCGACCATCAAGGAGAAGTTCCTGGGCAACGCCGAGGTGCGCGAGACCTTCGCGATCCCGAAGGTCGGCACCATCGCGGGCTGCTACATCACCGAGGGCCTCATGAAGCGCAACGCGGGCTGCCGCCTCGTCCGCGACGGCATCGTGGTGCACGAGGGCAAGTTCGCCTCGCTGAAGCGCTTCAAGGACGACGTCCGCGAGGTCCAGACCGGCTTCGAGTGCGGCATCGGGATCGAGGGCTACAACGACGTCAAGATCGGCGATCGGATCGAGGCCTTCGAGCTCGAGGAGCAGCCGGCCGAGCTCTGATGTTCCTGGGAGCGGCGCGCGTGGAGCTGCACGTCCACGGCTCGCAGTCCCTGAAGGAGAAGCGGGGCGTGGTGCGCTCCATCACCCAGCGCTTGCGCAACCGCTTCAACGTCTCGGTGGCCGAGGTGGAGGGGCAGGGCACCTGGCAGCGGGCGGTGCTGGGCCTGGCCGGGGTGGGGAGCGACGCCCAGGACCTGCGCGTGCGCCTCGAGAAGGCGGTGGACTTCGTCGACGGCCTGGGCCTGGCCGAGGTGGTGGACCAGGAGGTCGAGGTGGTGGCGACGCCCCTGGCCGGCTACGCGACCTGGGACGGCGGCGACGACGACGAGGACCCGGCGTGACCCGGCGCACCGAGCGCGTGGCGGAGCAGCTCCGCGGGGAGCTGGCGCGGCTGCTGCGCGAGGAGACCACGGACCCGCGCATCCGCCTCGTGACCCTCACCCGGGTGGACGTCTCCCCGGACCTGCGCAACGCGCGGGTCTTCTGGAGCACCCTGGCCACGGACGACGAGGAGGAGGCCCTGCCCGTGCAGGAGGGCCTCAAGAGCGCCGCCGCGTTCCTGCGCCGCGGGCTGGCGCGCGCGCTGCCCCTCAAGCGCGTGCCCGCCCTCGAGTTCCGCTACGACCCCTCCATGGTGCGCGGGGCCGAGACCCTGGCGCTGCTCGGCGAGATCGAAGATGGCTCGGCGCAGTAGGCGTCGCCGCGACGAGCGGCCCGGCCCGAGCGGCTTCCTGGTCGTGGACAAGCCGTCCGGCGGCACCTCCCACGACGTGGTGGACGCCGCCCGGCGCTGGCTCGGCACCCGCCGCGTCGGGCACCTCGGCACCCTCGACCCCCTGGCCACGGGAGTGCTCCCCCTGGCGGTGCGCGACGCCACGAAGCTGATCCCCTTCGTCGAGCCCGGCCCGAAGGTCTACGCCGGCACCATCCGCCTGGGCGCCGCCACGGACACCTACGACGCCGAGGGCCGCGTGGTGCGCCGCCACGAGGGGCCGCTCCCCGACGCCGAGCGGGTGCGCGAGGTGCTCGCCGACTTCGTGGGCGACATCGAGCAGCTGCCCCCGATGTACAGCTCGGTGAAGCACGCCGGCGAGCCCCTCCACCGCCTGGCCCGCCGCGGCGAGGAGGTCGAGCGCGAGCCGCGCAAGGTGCGCATCCACTCCCTCGAGCTGCTCGACTACGACCCCCCGGAGCTCGGCATCCGCGTCTCCTGCTCGCCCGGCACCTACGTCCGCACCCTGGCCGAGGACCTCGGCGTGCGCCTCGGCTGTGGCGCCCACCTGGCGGGACTGCGCCGCTCCCAGAGCGGGCCCTTCACCCTCGACCAGGCCCGGCCCCTGGAGGAGCTGGCCCGGGCCGCCGAGGAGGGGCGCTGCGAGGCGCACCTGCTCTCGCCCGTGGAGGTGCTCGGCTACCCGACCGTCTCCCTCGCCGAGGACGACCTGAGGCGGGTCGCCCACGGAGCGGAGGTCGATGCGCCGCCCGTGGCGGGCTCGCCCCCCATCGGCTCCCGGGTGGCAGGCCTCGACCCCTCGGGAAACCTGTTCGCCGTCCTGGAGCTGCGGCCGGATCGCCGCCTGTACCCGCTGCGGGTGCTGGGCTCGCTTGCTCCCCAGGGGTCGCTTTGATACACACACGGCTCGATGAGCGGGGAGGTCCCCGCTCGAGCGCTGCCCAGAGGCCCCACGGGCCCAGCGCACCCTCCGCGGAAGTCAGCGAAGGCATCTGCCCGTGATCTCGACCGAGACCAAGAAGAACCTCGTCGATCAGTACCGCGTACACGAGAAGGACACCGGCTCGCCGGAGGTCCAGGTGGCGCTCCTCACCGAGCGCATCAACGGTCTGTCCGAGCACTTCAAGGGCCACGGCCGGGACCACCACTCGCGGCGGGGCCTGCTGAAGCTCGTGAGCCAGCGGCGCCGCATGCTCGACTACCTCAAGAGGAACGACCTCTCGCGGTACCAGAGCCTGATCTCACGGCTCGGCCTGCGCCGCTAGCGGGGCCGAAGCCTCCGCCTGAAGGACAGGCGGACACAACCGGGTCCACGGGAACCCCGCCTGGAAATGGAATGTGGGAGTCCGTGATTCGCGAAGCCGGATCCCCTCCCTGCGAGCTTCGCGCATCCCCGATCCCGCATTCCTTCCCAGCGTGATTCCTCCTCCCGCCCTTCATCAGCCTCCGGTCCCGACTCGGGACCGGGGAGGAGAACGCATTTCATGGCTTCCTACTGGTTCGAATCCGACTCCGTGAGCCTCGAGGTGGGCGGACGCACGCTCACCATCGAGACCGGCCGCATGGCCAAGCAGGCCGCCGGCTCCGTCGTGGTCACCTACGGCGACACCGTCGTGCTGGTGACCGCCACCTCCGCCAAGCCCCGCGAGGGCATCGACTTCTTCCCCCTCACCGTCGACTACGTGGAGAAGTTCTCCGCCGCGGGCAAGATCCCCGGCGGCTTCTTCAAGCGCGAGGGACGGCTCTCGGACCGCGAGGTCCTGGTCTCGCGCTTCATCGACCGGTCCATCCGGCCGCTGTTCGCCGACGGCTACCGCGACGAGACCCACATCGTGGCCACGGTGCTGGCCGCGGACGGCGAGAACACCCCGGACATCGCGGCCTTCGTGGGCGCCTCGACGGCCCTCGGGCTCTCGGACCTGCCCTTCCTCGGCCCCATCTCCGCGGTGCGGGTCGCCAAGGTGGACGGCCAGCTGCTGGTGAATCCGCTGCCCGAGCAGCGCGCCGAGAGCAGCCTGGACCTGGTGGTGGCGGGCAGCCGCAGCGCCATCGTGATGGTGGAGGGCGGTGCCAAGGAGCTGCCCGAGGCCGAGATCCTCGAGGCGCTCCAGTTCGCCCACGGCGAGATCCTGCGCCAGATCGAGGTGCAGGAGCAGCTGATCGCCAGGCGCGGCGTCGCCAAGCGCGAGGTCGCGGTGCCCGAGGAGGACACCGCCCTGGTCGAGCGCGTGCGCGCCCGGGCCGAGGCGCCCCTGCGCGAGGCGGTGCAGATCCGCGACAAGCTCCAGCGCTACGAGAAGATCAAGGAGATCGAGACCGAGGTGACGGCCGAGCTCACCGAGCCGTTCCGCGCCGAGAAGGTCTCCTTCGACAGCCTCGACGCCGTGGAGGCCCGGCAGGGCGCGTACCGCTCCCTGACCCGGAACGTGAAGAACGCCCTCCACGACCTGCGCTCCCAGCTCATGCGCGGGGCGATCCTCGACACGGGCACCCGCATCGACGGCCGCCGCCCCAACGAGATCCGCAACATCGCCTGCGAGGTGCGGGTGGTGCCGCGGGCCCACGGGGCCGCGCTCTTCACCCGGGGCGAGACCCAGGCGCTGGTCTACACGACCCTGGGCAGCGCCCGGGAAGCGCAGATGATCGACGCCATGACGGAGCGGAGCGAGAAGCGCTTCCTGCTCCACTACAACTTCCCGCCCTTCTCGGTGGGCGAGGCGCGCTTCCTGCGCGGTCCCGGCCGGCGCGAGATCGGCCACGGCCACCTGGCGGAGCGCGCCATCCAGATGGTGCTGCCCGACGAGGAGGAGTTCCCCTACACGGCGCGTGTCGTGTCCGAGGTGCTCGAGTCGAACGGCTCGTCCTCCATGGCCACGATCTGCGGCGCGACCCTCTCCCTGATGGACGCCGGCGTGAAGCTCAAGGCCCCGGTCGCGGGCATCGCCATGGGGCTGATCGAAGAGGGCGACCGCCACGCGATCCTGTCGGACATCCTCGGCGACGAGGACCACCTCGGCGACATGGACTTCAAGGTCGCGGGCACCCGGGACGGCATCACCGCGGTCCAGATGGACATCAAGATCCGCAGCGTGGACTGGAAGGTGATGGAGGCGGCCCTCGAGCAGGCGCGCGCCGGCCGCCTGCACATCCTCGACCGCATGGAGGAGGAGACCACCGCCGAGCTGGCCGGGCTCCAGGCCCGCGAGGAGCTCTCGGAGTGGGCGCCGCGGATGGAGGTGATCCAGATCAAGCCGGACCGCATCCGGGACATCATCGGACCCGGCGGCCGCGTGATCCGCGGCATCCAGGACACCACCGGCGCCAAGGTGGACGTGGACGACTCGGGCCAGGTGACGATCTTCTCGCCGGACCTCGAGGCGCTCAAGCGCACCCGCGCCATGGTGGACGAGCTCACCCAGGAGGCCGAGCTCGGCAAGGTCTACGTGGGCAAGGTGAAGCGCATCACCGACTTCGGCGCCTTCGTGGAGATCTTCCCCGGCACCGACGGCCTGATCCACATCAGCCACCTGGCCGAGGGCCGGGTCGAGCGGGTCACGGACGTGGTGGCCGAGGGCGACGACGTCCTGGCCAAGTGCATCGACATCGATCCCTCGGGACGCATCCGGCTGTCGCGCAAGGAGGCGCTGGCCGACGCGACCCAGGAGGCCTGACGCCCACCGGGACGCCTGACGTCCCAGCAGGAGCCCCCCCGCTTGAACGACCCCACCGCCCCGACGGGTCCGCTGCGCCTGGCCGTGGCGCGCGTGCCCGGGGCGGAGGATCTGGCCCTGCCCGCCGCGGCCACGGCGGGCTCGGCGGGCCTCGACCTGCCCGCCGCGGTGGAGGGCGAGCGGGTGCTCGAGCCCGGCGAGCGCGCGCTGGTGCCCACGGGCCTGCGCGTCGCCATCCCGCCGGGCTTCGAGGGCCAGGTGCGACCGCGCAGCGGGCTCGCCCTCGAGCACGGCATCGTGCTCCCCAACGCCCCGGGTACGATAGACTCGGACTACCGCGGGGAGCTCAAGGTCATCGTCTGGAATGCGGGGCCCAGGCCCTTCGCGATTCGCCGGGGGGACCGGATCGCCCAGCTGGTGGTGGCACCGGTGGCGCGGGTGGTCCTGGAGGAGGTGCGCGAGCTCGACGCGACGGCGCGGGCCGACGGCGGCTTCGGGCACACCGGCGTGGGCCGGGACCGACGAGGAGACGGCGTGGAGCACGAGGGCGAGGAGCGCGCGAGGTGAGCGAGGGAGCGCCCCGCAACGTGGGCGGGGGCGAGGCGGCCGCCGCCCGGCCCGAGCCCATCCACCCGCGCCCCCCGAGCCCGGTGGCCGAGGCGAGGCCGCGCAAGGTGAGCAACCTCGTGCTGCGGCTGGTGAGCGCCGGGCTGCTGATCCCGCCGGTCGTGTTCGCGATCTGGGAGGGCGGCCTCTGGGTGCTGGGCGTGGTCGTGGTCTTCACCCTGCTCGGCCTGCGCGAGTTCTACCACCTGATCGAGCAGAAGGGCGCCCACCCCCTGCGCAGCTTCGGCATGGCGGCGGGGGCCGCGCTGCCCGTGGTCGCCTACCTCGGCAGCGAGTACCACGCCACCGTGCTGATGACCGTCGTGCTGCTGGCCATGATGGTGATGCAGCTCAGCAAGTCCCAGATCAGCGAGGCCCTGGAGAGCATCTCGGGCACGTTCTTCGGGGTCTTCTACGTGGGCTGGCTGCTCTCCCACGCCGTGGTGCTGCGCGAGTTCTCGAGCGTGGCGGCGGGCAAGTGGACCGACGCCGCCCTCGCCCTGATGCATCCGGAGGTGGGCGCCTTCTACCTGTTCTTCGCCATCTCGGTGGTGGTGATGGGCGACGTCGGCGCCTACTTCGCGGGCCGGGCCTGGGGGCGCCACAAGCTGGCCCCCAACGTGAGCCCGGGCAAGACCGTGGAGGGCGCCGTGGGCGCGGTGCTGGCGGCCACGCTGCTGGGGCTGGTCCTCAAGGGCCTGTGCGACCGCTTCCTGCCCGACCTGTCGGCCCAGCTCGGCTGGTGGGCCACCGGTCTCGTGGCCTTCACCCTCGCCGTGGTGGGCATCATCGGAGACCTGGTCGAGTCGCTCCTCAAGCGCGACGCCGAGGTGAAGGACGCCGGCAGCCTGCTGCCGGGCATGGGCGGCATCCTCGACCGCATCGATTCGAACCTGCTGGCGATCCCCGTGATGTACTACCTGATGCTGGCGTACACCTACCTCGAGCTGGGTCCGCCGGGAGCGCTGCGATGATCGACCGCTACTCGAACGCCGCCATGCGGGCCATCTGGTCCGACGAGGGCCGCTTCCAGCGCTGGCTCGACGTCGAGCTGGCGGTGTGCGACGCCCTGGCCGAGCGCGGGGTGATCCCCGCCGAGGCGGCGCGCACGGTCCGCGAGCGCGCGGGCTTCGACGTGGCGCGCATCGCCGAGATCGAGGCCGAGGTGCGCCACGACGTGATCGCGTTCCTCACCTGCGTGGCCGAGCACGTCGGCCCCGAGTCGCGCTTCGTCCACTACGGCATGACGTCGAGCGACGTGATCGACACCGCCACCGCGCTCCAGATCCGCGACGCCGGCGAGATCCTGCTGGCCGGGGTGGACCGCGTGGCCGCGGCCCTGCTGCGGCGCGCCGAGGAGCACCGCCACACCCCCATGGTGGGCCGCACCCACGGCGTCCACGCCGAGCCCACCACCTTCGGGCTCAAGCTGCTGGTCTTCCACGCGGAGATGCGCCGCAACCGCGAGCGGCTCGCGCGCGCGCTGTGCGAGGCGTCGGTGGGGAAGATCTCCGGCGCCGTCGGCACCTTCGCCCACCTCGACCCGGGCGTGGAGGAGGACGTGTGCGGGCGCCTCGGCATCGGCTTCGAGCCCGCCTCCACCCAGGTGGTGCAGCGCGACCGCCACGCCGCACTGGTCTCGACCCTGGCCCTGGTGGCCTCGAGCCTCGACAAGTTCGCCGTGGAGCTCCGCCACCTGGCGCGCACCGAGGTGCGCGAGGTGGAGGAGGAGTTCGGCAAGGGCCAGAAGGGCTCCTCGGCGATGCCCCACAAGCGCAACCCGTGGCGCCTCGAGAACGTCTCGGGCCTGGCCCGGGTGCTGCGGGGCTACGCGGGCTCCAGCCTCGAGAACCTGGCGCTCTGGCACGAGCGCGACATCAGCAACTCCTCGGTGGAGCGGGTGGTGCTGCCCGACGCCTGCCAGGCCCTGGACTTCATGCTCCAGCGCGTCGCCGGCCTGGTGGAGACGCTGGTGGTGCTCCCCGACCGCATGCGCGAGAACCTCGACCTGACCCGGGGGCTCGTGTTCAGCGGCACCCTGCTGCTCGAGCTGGCCCGCAAGGGGGTGCTGCGCGAGGACGCCTACCGCCTGGTCCAGGGCCACGCCATGGCGACCTGGGAGCACGGTGGCGACTTCCGCGAGCGCGTCCTCGCGGACCCGGCCATCACCGAGGTTCTGACCAAGGAGGAGGTGGACCGCGCCTTCACCCTGGAGCACTCGCTGCGCAACGTCGACGCGATCTTCGAGCGCACCCTGCGGCAGCTCGGGGCTCCCGAGGAGGAAGGCTCGTGAAGGCGGTGGTCTCCGTCACCCTGAAGCCCGACGTGCTCGATCCCCAGGGCGAGGCGATCCGCAAGGCCTGCGGCAGCCTCGGCCATGCCGCGGTGACCGGGGTGCGCCAGGGCAAGCTCTTCGAGGTCGAGCTCGACGCCGCCGACGAGGCGGCGGCCCGCAAGCTGGTCGAGGAGCTGGCCGACAAGCTCCTCGCCAATACCGTGATCGAGGACTACCGGATCGAGCGGATCGAGGCGTGAGGTTCGCCGTCGTCCAGTTCCCGGGGTCGAACGACGACCGCGACATGGCCTTCGCGCTGAAGAGCGTGCTCGGCGTGGACGCGGAGCTCGTCTGGCACCGCGACCCGGAGCTGCCCCCCACGACCCGGGCGGTGCTGCTGCCCGGCGGCTTCTCCTACGGGGACTACCTGCGCTGCGGCGCCATGGCGCGCTTCTCTCCCATCATGGCGGCGGTGCGGCGCTTCGCCGACGCCGGCGGCCTGGTGCTGGGCACCTGCAACGGCTTCCAGGTGCTCTGCGAGGCGGGGCTCCTGCCCGGGGTGCTGCGGCGCAACCGCGGCCTCCACTTCGTTTGCGAGACCTCCTGCCTGCGCGTCGACAACGCCGAGACGTCCTTCACCTCCCGGGCCCGCGCCGGCCAGGTGCTGCGCATCCCCATCAAGCACGGCGAGGGCGCCTACTACGCCACGGCCCACGAGATCGAGACCCTCGAGGCCAACGACCAGGTGGTGCTCCGCTACTGCGAGCCCGACGGCAGCGTCACCGACGCCGCCAACCCGAACGGCTCCCTCGGCAACATCGCGGGCATCGTGAACGCGGCGGGCAACGTGTTCGGCCTGATGCCCCACCCCGAGCACGCCGTGGAGGCGGCCATCGGCGGGACCGACGGCGCGCTGCTCCTGGGCTCGCTGATCGACGCCGTGGAGAGCGGCGAGAGGACCCTGGCGTGAGCGCCGCCGAGCCCTCCGTCGATCTCGCCCTGGCCCGGGCCCACGGCCTCGCCGACGACGAGTGGGAGCGCATCCTCGAGATCCTGGGCCGCACGCCCAGCTACTCCGAGCTCGGGATCTTCTCGGTGATGTGGTCGGAGCACTGCTCCTACAAGTCGAGCAAGCTCCACCTGAAGCAGCTGCCCACCCGGGCCGAGTTCGTCCTCGAGGGCCCCGGCGAGAACGCCGGCGCCATCGCGATCGGCGACGGCCTCGCCGCGGTCTTCAAGATCGAGAGCCACAACCACCCCTCCTTCGTGGAGCCCAAGCAGGGCGCCGCCACCGGGGTGGGCGGCATCCTGCGCGACATCTTCACCATGGGGGCGCGGCCCGTCGCCTCCCTCGACTCGATCCGCTTCGGTCCCCTCGACGACGCGCGCCACCGCCACCTGCTGGCGGGCGTCGTGGAGGGCATCGGCTCCTACGGCAACTGCGTGGGCGTGGCCACCGTGGGCGGCGAGACGGGCTTCCACGAGTGCTACCGCGGCAACATCCTGGTGAACGCCTTCAACGTGGGCATCGTCGATGCCGACCGCATCTTCCGCGCCACGGCGAGCGGCGTGGGCAACCCGGTCATCTACGCCGGCAGCAAGACCGGCCGCGACGGCATCCACGGCGCGAGCCTGCTGGCCTCGGCGGAGTTCGACGAGGAGAGCGACGCCAAGCGGCCCACGGTGCAGGTGGGCGACCCCTTCACCGAGAAGTGCCTGATCGAGGCCTGCCTCGAGCTGATGCGCACGGACTCCATCGTGGGCATCCAGGACATGGGCGCGGCGGGGCTCACCTGCTCGTCCTTCGAGATGGCGAGCCGCGGCGGCACCGGGATCGAGATGAACCTCGACCGCGTGCCCCGGCGCGCCGCGGGCATGACCCCCTACGAGCTGCTGCTCTCCGAGAGCCAGGAGCGCATGCTCCTCGTGGCCCGGGACGGCGAGGAGGAGCGGGTCTGCGAGGTGTTCCACCGCTGGGGCCTCGACGCCATGGTGGTGGGGCGGGTCACCGCCGACGGGCGCATGCGCATCCACTCCGACGGCGAGGAGGTGGTGGACATCCCCGTGGACCCGGTGGCCGCGAGCTCCCCGGAGCTCGACCGCCCGGCGCGGGAGCCCGCGGAGCTGCGCGAGCGCCAGAAGCTCGACCCCACCTCGGTGGCGCCGGAGGAGGACCCCGAGGCGGCCCTCGAGGCGCTGCTCGACACGCCGGAGCTGGGCTCCAAGGCCTGGATCTGGCGCCAGTACGACCAGCTCGTCCAGGGCAACACGGTGCTCGGCCCCGGCGGCGACGCCGCCCTGGTGCGCGTGAAGCGCGAGGACGGCACGCCCACCCGCAAGGCCCTGGCGCTCTCGGTGGACTGCAACCCGCGCTTCTGCTTCCTCGATCCGCGCACCGGCACCCTCGCCGCCGTGGCCGAGGCGGCGCGCAACGTGGCCTGCACCGGCGCCCGGCCCATGGCGCTCACCAACTGCCTGAACTTCGGCAACCCCGAGAAGCCCGAGATCATGTGGCAGCTGCGCGAGGCGATCCGGGCGCTGGGGGAGGCGGCCGAGGCGCTCGGCACGCCGGTGGTGTCGGGCAACGTCTCGCTCTACAACGAGACCCTCGGCGTCCCCATCCATCCGACGCCGACCGTCGCCATGGTGGGCCTGCTCGACGACTGGGAGCGCCACGCCGTCTCCCACTTCACGGCACCGGACCTCGCGGTGGTGCTGCTCGGCGAGACCCGCGAGGAGCTCGGCGGCAGCCTGTGGCTCGCCAGGCGCCGCGGGCTCGAGCAGGGGGCGCCGCCGGCGGTGGACCTGCCGGCCGAGCTCCGGCTCCAGCGGCTGCTGGCCCGGGGCGTGGCCGAAGGCCTGATCACCAGCGCCCACGACGTCTCCGAGGGGGGCCTCGCCGTGGCGCTGGCCGAGTGCTGCATCACCGGGCCCGAGCGGCTCGGCGCCGAGATCGAGCTGGCCGATCGCCTGCGGCCCGACGCGCTGCTGTTCGGGGAGAGCACCGGGCGGGTGGTGGCGGCCGGCGCCGACGCCGCGGCGCTGCTCGCCGCCGCCGAGGCGGGCGGCGTGCCGGCGCGGGCCATCGGCCGCACCGGCGGCGACCGCCTGCGCATCGGGGACGGCCGCGGCGACGCCTGGATCGACGCCGGGCTGGCCCGGCTCCACCGGCTGTGGTCGAACGCGCTGCCGCGGCGGCTCGCCGAGCCGGGGGAGGGCGCGTGAGCGGTCCCGCGAGCTGGCCCGCGCTGCGCGCCGCCCGGGCCGCCGAGCGCCCCCGGGACGAGTGCGGCGTGTTCGGCGTCCACGGCCACGCCGAGGCCGCGAAGATCGCCTACCTCGGCCTCTACGCGCTCCAGCACCGCGGCCAGGAGAGCGCGGGCATCTGCACCAGCCAGGGCGGCGAGCAGTACGTGCACCGCGCCATGGGGCTGGTCTCCGAGGTCTTCAACGAGCGCAACCTGGCCCGCCTGCCCGGGCGCCACGCCATCGGGCACGTCCGCTACTCCACCGCCGGAGAGAGCCTGCTGCGCAACGCCCAGCCCATCTGCGCCAACACCGACGCCGGCCCCGTCGCCATCGCCCACAACGGCAACCTGGTGAACGCCGGCGCCGTGCGCCGGGAGCTCGAGGGCCGCGGCGCGATCTTCGGCACCACCTCGGACAGCGAGGTGGTGCTGCACCTGCTGGCGCGCTCCCGGGAGGGCAGCCTCGAGGAGCGCCTCATCGACGCGCTGTCCCGGGTGAAGGGCGCCTTCAGCCTGGTGATGCTGACCCACGACGCGCTGATCGCCGCGCGGGACCCCAACGGGTTCCGGCCCCTCACCCTCGGCCGGCTCGACGGCGCCTGGGTGGTGGCCAGCGAGACCTGCGCCCTCGACCTGATCGGCGCCGAGCCCGAGCGCGACCTCGACCCGGGCGAGGTGGTGGTCATCCGTCGCGGCCGGCTGCGCAGCCTGCGCCCCTTCCCGGGCGAGAGCCGCGAGGCCTTCTGCGTCTTCGAGTACATCTACTTCGCGCGGCCCGACTCGAACCTGCGCGGCGGCAACGTCTACGCCTTCCGCAAGGAGCTGGGGCGGGTGCTGGCCCGGGAGCACCCCGTCGAGGCCGACATGGTGGTGCCGCTCCTCGACTCGGGCACCGCCGCCGCCCTGGGCTACGCCGAGGAGTCGGGCATCCCCTACGAGACGGCGCTGATCCGCAACCACTTCGTGCACCGCACCTTCATCGAGCCCGCCCAGTCCATCCGCCACTTCGGCGTGAAGGTGAAGCACAACGCGGTGCGCGGGATCCTCGACGGCAAGCGCGTGGTGATGGTGGACGACTCGATCATCCGGGGCACCACCCTCACCAAGATCGCCAACATGATGCGCAACGCCGGGGCCCGGGAGGTGCACGTGCGCATCTCGGCGCCGCCCACCGTCGGGCCCTGCCACTACGGCATCGACATGCCCACGCGCCAGGAGCTGATCGCCCACCGACACGCGGTGCCCGAGATCCGCGAGCTGATCGGCGCCGACTCCCTCGGCTACCTCTCCATCGAGGCCCTGCGCCGCACGTCCGCCGTGCTCAAGCACGGTATCTGCGACGCCTGCTTCTCCGACGAGTACCCGGTGCCCGTGGATCCCGAGAAGGCGGTCCCCCAGCTCTCGCTGTTCCGCTCCATCGAGGACACCGACGACGACGACGAGCCCGAGGTGAGCGGCTCCCCGAACGGCGCGCGCGAGGGGGCCGAGTGAGCACGCCCCGCGGTCTCCTCGACCTCGCAGGCCTCGCCGGGGCGGCGGAGCGCGGCGAGATCGAGACCGTGGTGACGGCGCTCCCGGACCTCTACGGGCGGCTCGTGGGCAAGCGCATCACCACCGCCTTCTTCCTGGAGGAGGTGGCGCGCCACGGCATGCACGTGTGCGACTACCTGCTGGCCTGCGACGTCGAGATGGACCCCACGCCGGGCTACGCGTTCACGAGCTGGGCGACGGGCTACGGCGACCTCCACTGCGTGCCGGATCTCGGCACCCTGCGCCGCGCCGCCTGGCTCGACCGCAGCGCCATCGTGCTGTGCGACTCCTTCCGCGGCGAGGAGGAGGCGCCGGTGGCGGTGGCGCCGCGCGGGATCCTGCGCCGCCAGATCGAGGCGGCGGCGGCGGCGGGGCTCGCGGCGAAGACGGGCAGCGAGCTCGAGTTCTTCCTGTTCGAGGGGGGCTACGCCGAGGCCCGGGAGGCCGGCCACCGCGGCCTGCGCACCACCCAGGGCTACGTCGAGGACTACCACCTGCTCTCGGGCACCTTCGTCGAGCCCGTGCTCGGTGCCATCCGCCGCGACGTGGACGCCTCGGGGATCCCGGTGGAGTTCAGCAAGGGCGAGTGGGGCCCGGGCCAGCACGAGATCAACCTGCGCTACGCGCCGGCCCTCGAGATGGCGGACCGCCACGTGATCTACAAGCTCGCCGCCAAGGAGATCGCCCAGGCGGCGGGGCACTGCCTCACCTTCATGGCCAAGTGGGACGCCGAGCTGGCGGGCAACAGCCTGCACATCCACCTCTCGCTCTGGAACCAGGCGGGCGAGCCCGCCTTCGCGGGCGACGAGCCGCTGCCCGGCACCGGGCTGCGGGCCTCGGCGACCTTCCGCCACGCCCTGGGCGGGCTGCTCGCCCACGCCCGGGAGCTGGCCTGGTTCTTCGCACCGACGGTCAACTCCTACAAGCGCTACCGGGCCGGCACCTTCGCGCCGACGGGCATCGCCTGGAGCGTGGACAACCGCACGGCGGGCTTCCGCGTGGTGGGGAGCGGCCCCTCGGTGCGCGTCGAGTGCCGCATCCCCGGCGCCGACGCCAACCCCTACCTCGCCTACGCGGCGCTGCTGGCGGCGGCCCTCGACGGGATCGCGAGCCGCACCGAGCCCGCGCCCGCCTTCGAGGGCGACGTCTACGCCGCCGAGGGGCTGCCCCAGGTGCCCCGCTCGCTGCCCGAGGCCATCGCCGAGCTCGAGGCCAGCGCCTTCGCGCGCAAGGCCTTCGGCGACGAGGTGGTGGACCACCTGCTCCACTTCGCACGCAGCGAGCAGGCGGCCTTCGAGGGGGCCGTCACCGACTTCGAGCGCGGGCGCTACTTCGAGCGCATCTGATGCGGGGCCGGCCGCGCATCGGCGTCACCACCTACCACCGGGACAACCCCGACCGGCCGCGCTTCTTCCTGCCCGCCGCCTACGTGGACGCCGTGCGCCTCGCCGGCGGCCTGCCCCTGCTCCTGCCCCCCGGCGACGAGGAGGCCGAGGAGATCCTGGCCCACCTCGACGGGGTGATCTTCACCGGCGGCGGCGACATCCACCCGCGGCGCTTCGGCGGCAGCCACCACCCGCACCACTACTCGATCTGCGACGAGCGCGACGAGTTCGAGCTGCGGCTGATCCGCGCCGCCCTCGAGGCCCGGCTCGCGACCTTCACGATCTGCCGCGGCACCCAGGTGCTGAACGTGGCGCTCGGCGGCGACCTCCACGGCCACCTGCCCGACGTGGTGGGCGAGGACGTCGCGCACCGCGAGAGCCAGGACCAGCACGTGATGCACCAGGTCGCCGTGGCGCCAGGCTCGCGCCTCGCCGAGGTGATGGGCCAGACCGAGCTCGAGGTGGCCTCCTGGCACCACCAGGCCGTGAACCACCTCGGCGAGGGACTGCGCGCCGTGGCCTGGGCCGAGGACGCCACCGTGGAGGCCCTCGAGCTGGAGGACGCGCCCTGGCTGCTGGCCGTGCAGTGGCATCCCGAGCTCCAGCTCGAGGATCCCGGCCAGCGCCGGCTCTTCACCGCCTTCCTGGAGGCGGCGCGCAAGCCCGCCGGCGACTGACACTCCGGCGGCTCGGAGCTCGAGCCCATCCCCGAGCCCGGCAGCCTGCTGCTGGTCGCGGCGGGGCTGGCGGGGATCGCCGCCGGCCGGCGCCTCGGCTCCCGGAGCCGCCCCGCAGGCTGATCCCCCGCGGGGGATCAAGCTGCGCTCCCGTTCGACGCGTTCCGGTTCCAGCCGTCCGCGCGGCCCGCCGATATGCGGTGGGACGTCCCGCGCCCGCAGGTCGCCGCGAGAGGCGGCCCGCGGGCGTGGGCGGAGAGGTTTGCCCCGAGCATGCAACGCGGCCTGCACATGCGCTTCGAGGATCCGGCGAGCTTCCGGACCGAGTACGAGCGCAACATCGTGAAGGGTGGCGCCTTCGTGCCGAGCTCGGCGCGCTGGGAGCTGCGCTCGGTGGTGACCGTGGACTTGGAGCTTGCCTGGTGCGGCGAGTCGATCCAGCTCGAGGCCGAGATCGTCTTCTGCACGCCCGACGGCACCGACCCGCGCCAGGCCGGGGTGGCAGTGCAGTTCCTCCAGCCCATCGAGGATCTGCGCGAGCGCCTCGCCCCGATCGCGGCCGCGGCGGCGGGGGCGGCGCCGCTGGGCGCGCCGGAGATCGGCGAGCCGCCGCCCGCCGAGACCGCGGCACGGGAGCCGGGGCCCGTCCCCGAGCTCGTGCCCGAGCCGGACCCGGAGCCCGAGCCGCTCGCGGCGGCCGACGCCGAAGGCCTGGACCTCGACACCGACTTCGATCTCTCCGGCGAGCCCCTCGAGACCGAGCTGCCCGAGGAGCTCGAGGTGCTCGACGAGCCCGGCGGCCTCGAGCTCGACACCGATGCGCCGCCCCTCGAGCTCGAGCCGGTCTCGCCCTCGGACCCGCTGGAGGACACCCAGGAGGCCCTCGCCGACCTCGAGGAGGACGCCGATGCGCCGGGCCTCGAGCTCGACGTGGACGTCGACTCCGAGGCGCCCACCGAGAGCGGCCGCGAGCCCCTGGCCATCGACGAGTCCGACGTGGTGATCCTCGACGACACCGTGGAGGCCGAGGAGGCCGCGCCCCCGCCCCCGGAGCCGCCCCGGCCCGACCCGCTCGACGGCGTGGTGGAGCGTCGCCAGGCCGAGCGCCAGACGGCCCGGGTCCCGGTCCACGTGGACGCCTCCCACATCTCCCTCGACGGCCGTACCCGGGACATCAGCGAGAACGGCGTGCTGCTCTCCGCCGACGGCAGCGACCTGCCGCTCGGCAAGAAGGTGACGCTCTCCCTCACCCACCCGAACACCGGCGAGCGCCTCACCATCGCGGGCACCGTGGCCCGCCACATCGAGTCCAAGGGGACCGTGGCGGCCGTGGGAATCTCCTTCGACACGCGCATCCAGGACGACGAGCACCTCCGCGACTTCGTGCGCGAGGTGCAGGCGGCCGAGAACGCGCGGCGCGAGAGCGGCATCAGCGGCGTGATCGAGGAGCTCGGCATGGCGAACCTGCTCCAGATGTTCGGCAAGAGCTCCAACTGCGGAACCCTCACGGTGGCGTCCGGCGCCGAGGAGGGCGCCGTGGCCTTCGAGAACGGCAACGTGCGCTACGTCCGCCTCGGCGGCCTGCGCGGCGTGAAGGCCCTGGCCCGCCTGCTCGGCTGGGAGCAGGGCGCCTTCGAGTTCGTCTCCCAGGTGGATCCGCTCCCCGAGGAGGACGAGCCCATGCCCGTGGAGGCCGTGCTGCTCGAGGCGGTGCGCCAGCTCGACGAGGCCTCCCGGGAGGAGGCTGGCGGCATCGACCTCTCCGCCAGCCTGACCCTCGACCGCGACGCCCTGCGCGCCCTCGACATCACCCTCTCCCAGACCGAGCAGTCCGTGCTCGACCTGGCGGCCGCGGGGCTCTCGGTGCGGCGGCTCCTCGACGTGATCCCCGAGCCCGACGCCAACATCCTGGCCGCCCTCCAGGCGCTGCGCGACCGCGGCCTGGTCGACCTCGTCCCCGCGCGCTAGGGGCCCGCTCCGGGAGGGGCGGCTTCCCTCCCGAGGCGAGCCCGAAGGGCGCGCTCCGCTAGCCTCTCGCCCCTTCGCGGGGAGGGAGCATGGAGTCGACGAGCGGGGGAGGGCGGCTCGCGGGGCGCGTCGCCTGGGTGACCGGTGCGGCGAGCGGCATCGGCCGCGAGGCGGCGGAGCTCTTCGCCGCCGAGGGGGCGCGGGTGGCGGTGGTGGACGCCGCGGCCGCGGGCGAGGAGACCGCCCACGCCATCGAGGCCGCCGGCGGCGAGGCGATCTTCGTGCGGGCCGACGTCGCGCGCGCCGCCGAGGTGGAGGCGGCCCTCGCCACGGCCCGGGGCCACTTCGGCGCGCTCCACGTGCTCTTCAACAACGCCGGCATCTTCCCCGCCGGCGACGGCCTCGCCGAGGAGACCGACGAGGCGGTCTTCGACCGGGTCATCGCCGTCAACCTGAAGGGCGTGTTCTTCGGCTGCAAGTACGGGATCCCGGCGCTGCGCGACGCCGGCGGCGGCTCGATCGTGAACACCGCCTCCTTCGTGGCCGTGATGGGCGCCGCCACCGCCCAGATCGCCTACACGGCGAGCAAGGGCGGCGTGCTGGCGCTCACCCGCGAGATCGCCGTGGCCCATGCCCGGGAGGGCATCCGCGCCAACGCGCTCTGCCCCGGCCCGGTGCAGACGCCGCTGCTCGAGGAGCTGCTCGCCGACCCCGTCGCCCGCGCGCGGCGCATGGTCCACATCCCCATGGGCCGCCTCGCCCAGGCCGGCGAGGTGGCCCGCGCCGCGCTCTTCCTCGCCTCGGCGGAGTCCTCCTACGTGAACGGCGCCACCTTCCTGGTCGACGGCGCCATCACCGCCGCCTACGTCACGCCGGAATAGAGGGGACGTTCCTTCCCATTCTCACTTGCGCGCCCGAAGGCGCGTAAGTGAGAATGGGAAGGAACGTCCCCGCCTAGCTGCTGCGCTTCTTGCGGATGCGGGTGTCGCGCAGGAAGCGGGCGTCGTCGCGGTCGAGGTGGTCGAGGGTGTAGTGGAGGCCGCGGCTCTCCTTGCGCAGCCGGGCGCACTCGATCACCAGCTCGGCCACCAGGGAGAGGTTGCGCAGCTCGATCAGGTCCGGAGTCACCTTGAAGTCCCAGTAGTACTCGGTGATCTCCTCGCGCAGCAGGTTGATGCGGTGGAAGGCGCGCTCGAGGCGCTTGTCCGTCCGCACGATGCCGACGTAGTTCCACATGAAGCGGCGGATCTCGTCCCAGTTCTGGGTGATGACCACCGCCTCGGAGCTCTCGGTGGCCTCGCCCTCCTGCCACGGGTCCACCGGCACCTCCGAGGGCGGCAGGTCCGGCAGCCGCGCGATGGCGGCGTTGGCGGCGGCCTCGGCGAACACCACGCCCTCGAGCAGCGAGTTCGAGGCCAGCCGGTTGGCGCCGTGCAGGCCCGTGCAGGAGGTCTCGCCCGCCACGAACAGGTTCGCGAGGTCGGTCTCGCCGTGGAGGTCGCTCACCACCCCGCCGCAGCAGTAGTGGGCCGCGGGCACCACCGGGATCGGCTCCCGGGTGAGGTCGATGCCGAACTCCTGGCACTTGTCGAAGATGTTCGGGAAGCGGCTGCGCAGGTAGTCGGGCTTGTGGTGGGTGATGTCGAGCAGCACGTAGTCGTCGCCGGTGCGCTTGAGCTCCGAGTCGATGGCCCGGGCCACGACGTCGCGCGGCGCCAGGTCCTGCATCTCGTGGTAGCTCTCCATGAAGGCCTCGCCGCTCTCGCGCCGCAGGATCCCGCCCTCGCCGCGCACCGCCTCGGTGACCAGGAAGGACTTCGCCTTCGGGTGGTAGAGGCAGGTGGGGTGGAACTGGAAGAACTCCATGTTCGCCAGCGTCGCGCCCGCCCGGTACGCCATCGCCATGCCGTCGCCCGAGGCGATGTCCGGGTTGCTGGTGTAGAGGTAGACCTTGCCGGCGCCGCCGGCGGCCAGCATGGTGATGCGCGCCCGGAAGCGCTCCACCACACGCTCGGTGCAGTCGAGCACGTAGGCGCCCAGCACGCGGTCCGGCCCGGGCAGCCCCGCCTTGCGCGAGACCAGCAGGTCGATGGCGCAGTGGTCCTCGAGCAGGCGGATGTTCGGGTGCGCCCGGGCCCGGGCCAGCA
>JANQFK010000086.1 GCA_028277885.1 Myxococcota bacterium | reverse complement strand
TGGTGCGCATCGGCGAGGCGGCCCGCGCCATCCAGGAGGGCGGCGCCGGGCGCGCCGCCGCCCACGCCACCTCGGGGCCGTGCCTGCAGCAGAACCTGGTGTGCGTGCTCGATCGCGAAGCGGGAGGTGCGTGATGGCGGAGCTGTGCGGAGTGGTCGGGATCGGGCAGACCAAGCACGACGCGGCGCGCGGGGACGTCTCCATGCCGGGCCTGCTGCGCGAGGCGGCGCGGCGCGCCCTCGACGACGCCGAGCTCGAGTGGAAGGACGTCGACGCCGTGGTGCTCGGCACCGCGCCGGACATGTTCGAGGGCGTGATGATGCCCGAGCTGTTCCTGGCCGACGCCCTCGGCGCGACGGGCAAGCCCATCCTGCGGGTCCATACCGCGGGCAGCGTGGGGGGCTCCACCGCGGTGGTGGCCTCGAGCCTGGTGCAGGCGGGCGTCCACGAGCGCGTGCTCACCGTGGCGTTCGAGAAGCAGAGCGAGAGCAACGCGATGTGGGCTCTCACCATCTCGGTGCCCTTCAACGTGGCCGTGGTGGCCGGGGCCGGCGGCTACTTCGCGCCGCTGATCCGCGCCTACATGCGCCGCAGCCGGGCGCCCGAGGACACCGGGATCCGGGTGGCGCTGAAGGACCGCCAGAACGCGCTCAAGAACCCCTACGCCCACATCCAGCTGCCCGACGTCTCCTTCGAGATGATCGAGGGCTCGCCCATGCTGTGGGACCCGATCCGCTACCTCGAGAGCTGCCCGTCCTCGGACGGCGCCTGCGCGATGGTGCTGGCGAGCGAGCGCGCCTCCGCGGCGGCGCCGCGCCCCCCGGCCTGGGTGCACGCCACGGAGATGCGCAGCGAGCCCACCATGTTCTCCGGCCGCGACCAGGTGAACCCCCAGGCGGGCCGCGACTGCGCGGCGAGCCTCTACAAGAAGGCGGGCATCACGAACCCGCGCAAGGAGCTCGACTGCGCCGAGATCTACGTGCCCTTCAGCTGGTACGAGCCGATGTGGATGGAGAACCTGGGCTTCGCCGAGGAGGGCGAGGGCTGGCGGATGACCTACGAGGGCGCGACGGCGCTCGACGGCGACATGCCCGTCAACTGCTCGGGCGGCGTGCTCTCGACCAACCCCATCGGCGCCTCGGGGATGATCCGCTTCGCCGAGGCCGCCATGCAGGTGCGCGGCCAGGCCGGCGAGCACCAGATCGACGGCGCCCGCCGCGCCCTGGGCCACGCCTACGGGGGCGGCTCCCAGTACTTCGCAACCTGGATCGTCGGCTCCGAGAAGCCGGCGTAGCGGGGACGTTCCTTGAGATTCTCACTTCCCCACCCGTGGGGAAGTGAGAATCTCAAGGAACGTCCCCTTAGGAGCGCGCATGACGACGCTGGGCTTCTGGCACTTCGCGGCGAAGGATCCCTCGCGGATCGCGCTGGTGACGCCCGAGGGCGAGGAGGTGAGCCGCGGCGAGCTGCTGGCGGCGTCGAACCGCATCTCCCACGGCCTGCGCGCGATGGGGCTCGAGAAGGGCGACAGCGTCGCCATCGTGCTGCCCAACTGCCGCGAGGGGATCGAGCTCTACCTCGCCACCTTCCAGAGCGGGCTCTACCTCACGCCGATCAACAACCACCTGGCCGCGCCCGAGATCGCCTACATCCTGAGGGACAGCGAGTCGAAGGTGTTCGTCTCCAACGAGCGCTTCGCCTCGGTGGCGAAGCCCGCCGCCGAGGAGGCGGGCCTCGCCGGCGAGCACTGCTTCGGCGTCGGCCTCGTCCCGGGCTTCCGCGACTATGCCGGGATCGGGGCCGGCCGCTCCGACGTCTTCCAGGAGGGCCGCGCCGCCGGCGGCGTGATGAACTACACCTCGGGCACCACGGGCAAGCCCAAGGGCGTGCGCCGGCCCCTGGCGCCGCTGGACCCGGACACCGTGGCGGCGCTCTTCACGGGGCTGCCGGCGATGTTCGGCCTCAAGCCCGAGGACGACAACGTCCACCTGGTGGGATCGCCGCTCTACCACACCGCGGTGCTGATGTTCGCCAGCGCCTCGCTCCACCTCGGCCACAAGGTCGTGATCATGGACAAGTGGACGCCCGAGGGGTGCCTCGAGCGGATCCAGGAGCAGCGCGTCACCTCGAGCCACATGGTGCCCACCCAGTTCCATCGCCTGCTGCACCTGCCCGAGGAGGTGCGCGGCCGCTACGACTGCTCGTCCACCCGCGCGATGATCCACGCCGCGGCGCCGTGCCCCATCGAGACCAAGCGCCGGATGCTGGCTTGGTGGGGCGACTCCATCTGGGAGTACTACGCCGCCACCGAGGGAGGCGGCACCATCGTCTCGCCCGAGGAGTGGAAGCGCAAGCCGGGCACCGTGGGCAAGGCCTGGCCCAACGCCGAGGTCCGCATCATCGACGACGAGGAGAAGGACTGCGCGCCGGGCACCCCGGGCACGGTCTACATGGCCCGGGGCCAGGCGGACTTCGAGTACTACAAGGACAGGGCCAAGACCGAGAAGGCGCGCCTCGGCAACTACTTCACCGTCGGCGACATCGGGTACCTCGACGAGGACGGCTACCTGTTCCTGTGCGACCGCAAGGCCGACATGATCATCTCCGGCGGCGTCAACATCTACCCGGCGGAGATCGAGGGCGAGATCCTGGGCCACGCGAAGGTGGCCGACGTGGCGGTCTTCGGGATCCCCAACCCGGACTGGGGCGAGGAGGTGAAGGCGGTGGTGCAGCCCGTGGACGGCGCGCCCCCCGGCGACGACCTCGCCCGGGAGATCCTCGAGTGGTGCGAGGGCCGCCTCGCCAGGTACAAGACGCCCCGCTCGGTGGACTTCATCACCGAGATGCCGCGGGACCCCAACGGCAAGCTCTACAAGCGCAAGCTGCGCGATCCCTACTGGGAGGGCCGGGAGCGCGCCATCTGAGGCGTGGCGCTCAGCCCCCGACGGGCCTCAGCGAGTCCGCGTTGGCGCCGAGCACCTCGATGGCGTTCTTCACCGAGGCCTCCACCATGCGATCCTCGAGGCGCGCGATGCGGTCGCCCTCGAAGGTGGTGGTGCTCTCGCCTTCGAGCACCACCTCGGGGACGCCCGGGTGCCGGTAGGTGACCTTCCAGCGCATCCACACCTTGCCGTCGCGCAGCTCCGGGCCCTCGGCGAGCTGGAGATCGCGCACGTCGAAGCGCCGGTCGAAGCCGTCCACCGAGCCCTTGAAGTGGTCGTACACCTTGCCGCGACCCTCGGCGATCCCGCCGACGGGGGCCGGCGCGAGGACCTCGTAGACGGCGTCCTCGGTGAAGTAGGGATCGAGCACCGACCAGTCGTCGCTCTCGTAGGCCTTCTCGAAGGCCGCCGCGTACTCGCCGAAGCGCTGGATCGCGTTCATGGGGGTCCCTCCTGGGGTTCGGGCGCAGGTTCCGGTCTCGGGGCGATGGTTCCACGGGAGGGGTGCGAGCCGCAAGGGACCGATCCCCGGGCCCGATGGCGGACCGATCCGCGATCGGATTCACTCCTCGCGCCATGCAGGCCCGCCTCCGCGACCACGCATTCCGTGCCGGCTGCGCGGTCTGGGTCGTGCTCGCGGTGGCGTTCTGGGTCCAGGTGTTCCGCGGCGGCGACGACCTGCTCGACCCGGCCGCGCTCGAGGTGCCCGAGAACCCCCTGAACCTCGACGTCGAGGTCGCCGACGACCTGCGCGTGAGCGGCGCGGCCTTCGGCGTCCGGGTCGACTTCGGTGGCGGGGGGGGCGTGCCGCTCTTCCTCGAGACGAAGCACGTGCCGCTCGCGCCGGGCCAGGACTTCGGCTGGATCGTCTGGGTCGACACGGACCGGCAGCAGGTCCGCTGGCGCGAGGTCTTCACCTCCGCCTCCCCGGACAACTGGCAGGTGGCCGACGACGGGAGCTATGCGCTCTCCGAGGACGGCGCCACGATGACCCGCGAGGTCACCGCCGACGTCGTGGAGGGTCGCATCCAGCACTTCTGGAGCGTGGCCGAGGGCGACCTTCCGGGCCCCCACCGCATCCAGCTCTTCGTCGAAGACGTGCCCGTGGCGGACTTCGCCTTCGAGGTCAGCGAGCTCGAGCCCTGACGGCGTCGCCGCGCCAGGGGCGCAGGCGCGGGATCCAGCGCGGCACCGCTCCCTTGTAGCGCCGGTAGTCGTCACCGAAGCGGCGCTCGAGGCCCGGCTCCTCCAGGAGCGGCAGGTAGAAGGCGTTCACCAGGAAGAAGACCGCGAACCAGCCCGCGAGCACCGGCGCGCGCAGCAGCAGCGCCTCGCCGAGCAGGTTGAACAGCACCCCGCTGATCATCGGGTTGCGCACGTTGCGGTAGACGCCGCGCACGACGAGCCGCTGGGTGGGATCCCAGGGCGCGAGGGTGCCCTTGCCCTCGGTGGCGAAGAGCCGGATGGTTGCCGTCATCAGGGTGAGGCCGCAGGCGAGGCAGCCGAGCCCGAGCCAGAAGCTGGCCTCGTCGGGGCGCGACAGCCGCCAGTCGCCGCTCCACCAGAGCAGCAGCGCGGGGATCACGCCGAGCACGTTCCCGGGCAGGACGAGGATCGCGCGGAGCACGGGCCAGGTCACGGGACACCTCCTCCCCCGTGCCGGAGCGTGCAGCGGCCGGAGCCCTTTGGCCAGCCCCGCCTCTCGGGTAGGCTGCCGGCCGTGCGCGGCCTCGTCTTCCACGGCCCGAAGGACATCCGCTGCGAGAGCGTGCCCGACCCCACGCCCCCGGACGCCCGCGGCGCCGTGGTGCGGGTGGAGCGCGCGGCCATCTGCGGCTCGGACCTGCACCTCTACGGCGGACACCTGCCGGTGCCCGACTCGGGCTTCGTGATCGGCCACGAGGTGGCGGGCGAGGTCGTCGAGACCGGCGGCGAGGTCTCGGACTTCCGGGTGGGAGACCGCGTGCTGGTGGCCGGCGTGATCGGCTGCGGTCGCTGCCCGCGCTGCCACCGCGGCGAGGTGGTGCGCTGCGAGCGTTTGGAGACGCGGGTGTTCGGCGTGGGGTCGGCGCTGCCCGGCGGCCAGGCCGAGGCCGTGGCGGTGCCCGGCGCCGACTTCGCGATGCGCCGCATCCCCGACGGCGTGAGCGTCGAGCAGGCCGTGCTCCTCACCGACATCCTGCCCACGGGCTACCACGGCGCCCGCATGGCGGCGATCGCGCCCGGCGAGAGCGTCGCGGTGATCGGCCTCGGCCCCGTCGGACTGATGGCCCTGCTGTGCGCGCGCCTGTTCGGCCCGGCCCGGGTGTTCGCCATCGACACCGTGCCCGAGCGGCTGGCGGCGGCGGGCGAGCTCGGCGGCATCCCGGTTCCGGCGGACGAGGCCACCGAGCACCTCGCCCAGGCCACCGCGGGCCAGGGCGTCGACGCCGTGATCGAGGCCGTCGGGGCCGACGAGACCATCCTCCAGGCGCTGCAGTGGGCGCGGGCCGGCGGGCGCGTCTCGGTGGTGGGGGTGAACGTGCGCCCCGACCTCCCGTTCCCCATGGGCCTCGCACTGATGAAGAACCTCACGTTCCGCGCCGGGCTGGCCCCGGTGCCCGAGACCTGGCCCGCCCTGGTGCCCCTGGTGGCCGGTGGCGAGCTGCGTCCGGAGCGGGTCTTCACCCACCGCATGGCGCTCTCCGAGGGCGCCGAGGCGTACCGCCTCTTCGCCGAGCGCCGCGAGGGCGTGCTCAAGGTGCTGCTCGACCCCTCGCGCTAGGCGGCCCGCCCGGGCCGGCTCGGCCGCCGCCGGGCCGGCTCCGCTAGCCTCGCGGCGCGCCCGGGGAGCCCTCGCATGGCCGAGTACCGCATCGTGGACGTGTTCGCCGAGTCGAAGTACGCGGGCAACCCGCTGGCCGTGGTGCTCGAGGCCGGCAGCCTGGCGCCGGACAGCATGCAGGCCATCGCCCGGGAGTTCGGGTTCAGCGAGACCACCTTCGCGATCGCCCGCGGCGAGTCCGGCTGCGTGGTGCGCATCTTCACCCCCACGGCCGAGATCCCCTTCGCCGGCCACCCGACGCTCGGCACCGCCGCGGTGCTGCGCGCGGAGTACGGGCTCGGCGACGAGGTCGTGCTCGAGCTCGGCGTGGGCCCCGTGCGCGTCGCCTTCGCGCCCGACGCCGGCGGCGAGATCGCCTGGCTGGAGGCGCCCGTCCCCCAGCTGGGCAAGGAGCACGGACGCGCCGCGACGGCGCGCGCGCTCGGGCTCGACGAGAGCGACCTCGCCCCGGCGCTGCCGGTGCAGGAGGTCTCGGCGGGCATCGGGTTCCTCGTCGTCCCGCTGGCGAGCCTCACGGCGCTGCGTCGGGTGCGGCTCGACTCGCCGGCCCTCGAGCGGCTGCTCGGCGCGACGCCGTCCATCGGCGTCTACCTGTTCTGCCGCGAGACCCACGAGCCCGGGCGCGACCTCGCCGCCCGCATGCTGTTCGAGGCGACGGGGGTGAGGGAGGACCCGGCCACGGGGAGCGCGAGCGCGTGCCTGGGCGCCTACGCGCTCGAGCACGGCGTCTTCGGCCCGGGAGCCCTCGCGCTCCAGGCCGAGCAGGGCTACGAGATCGATCGGCCGTCGCTGATCCGCGTGCGCGCCGAGCTCGAGGCCGGGGTGCCGCGGATCCGCGTGGGCGGGCGGGTGCTGCCCGTCTCCCGCGGCCGGCTCGAGTGAGTCGCGGGGCGGCCCCGGGTCGGCCCTCTAGCCCTCCCGCCCCCGCCGGGCGTCCGCCAGGCCCTGCTTGGCGCGCAGGTACCAGCGCGTCTGCTGCTCCACGTCCTGGCCGTGGCGCGTCTCCTCGTCGTAGCGCCGTCCCACGGCGAGGAACCCCTCGCGCACCTGGCGGAAGTGGCCGTCCCAGCGCTCCTGGAGCTGTCGCACGGCGTCCATGGGCGTGGCAGCGTGGCCGTAGACCGACTCGATGACGTCGTCGCGCGTCGCGGTGAGGCGCCGCGCCTCGACCTCGGCCAGGTCGAAGTGCACCTGCTGATGGCGCAGGATCCACGCGGCGGCGGTCGGGTCCCCGCGGTGCCTCCAGATGGAGTGGGCGCGGGCGACGATGGCCATGAAGCGGGTGTCCTTCAGGCGCGCCTCGAACTCGTCGGGCCCGAGCTCGACGAGGCGGATGCCGCTCACGCACATCAGGCTCACCGAGAGGATGGCGCCGGGCTCGAAGTCCCGGGCCGGCACGATGGGGCTGCCGTCGGGCATCTCCGTGGCGCGGAAGTCGCCGCGCTCGATCTCCCGGTAGAAGATGAAGTCGCCGGGCATGTCGACGATGCTCTCGGCGCTGGGCACGCAGTTGCGCAGCGGTGCCTTCTCGAGCTCGGCGAACATGTCGCGGCGGAAGCGCTCCTCGAGCTCCTGCTCCATGGCCTCGCGGCGCCGCGCGTCGGCGGCGATCTCGGCCGCCAGCTCGTCGAGCTTCGGGCTCCCCCCTTCGTCCTCCCGCGCGGGCTTCGGCGTGCCGCCCCACTGCCGCTCGCGCACCTCCTCCTCGAGGCTGCGCTGCATGCCCTCGCGCAGCGGGGCCAGTGGATCGGGGTCGCGGGTCTCGCCCGCCTTCTGGCGCTCGAGGGCGGCGCGGATGTCGGCGAAGGGATCGTCGGGGCTGGGGGCGATCTCCGGGGCGGCGGCCTCGCCGCCGGCGGCGGTCTCGCGGGCGCCGGGCTCGGCGGCGTCCGCGGTCTCCCCGGTCGCCGGGGCCCCGGGGCTCGCGGCGCGGGGCAGCGCCGGCGCACAGGCCACGGCGCCCACCACCGCCCAGGCGATCCCCACGAGCGCGCTCCGCTGCATGCGACCTCCCGAGGGTCTCATCGGCCGCGGCCAGGATAGACATTTGTCCCACTGGGCCAAAAATGATACACGTTTCAAAAACGCGTCCATCCCCGCACGAGGAGGGTTCGCCGTGTACGTGGACCTGACCCCGGAACAGCAGACCCTGCGCGACGAGCTGCGCGGCTACTTCGCCGACCTCGTCACCGAGGAGCTCCGCGCGGAGCTGAAGGACTCCGAGGGCGGCGGTCCCGAGTACACCCGGATCCTGAAGCAGCTCGCCGCCGACGGCTGGCTCGGCGTCGGCTGGCCCACGGAGTACGGCGGCCAGGGCCGCTCGCCCGTCGAGCAGTACGTGTTCTCCGAGGAGATCCAGAGCGCGGGCTTCCCGCTGCCCTTCCTGACCCTCGGCACCGTGGGCCCGACGATCATGCAGTTCGGCAGCGACGAGCAGAAGCAGTTCTTCCTGCCGAAGATCCTGAAGGGCGAGATCCACTTCGCGATCGGCTACTCCGAGCCCTCGGCGGGGACGGACCTCGCCTCCCTCACCACGCGGGCGGTGCGGGACGGCGACGAGTGGGTGATCAACGGCAGCAAGACCTGGACGAGCCTGGCCCAGTACGCGGACTACGTCTGGCTGGCGGCGCGCACCGATCCCGACGCGCCCAAGCACCGCGGCATCTCGATCTTCATCGTCCCGACGGACTCGCCGGGCTTCAAGTGCACGCCGATCTGGACCGTCTCCGGCGTTCGCACCAACGCCACCTACTACGACGACGTGCGCATCCCCGCCGAGAACCTGATCGGCGGCGAGAACCGGGGCTGGGGGCTCATCGTGAGCCAGCTCAACCACGAGCGCGTCTCCCTCGTGAACGTGGGGCCCTTCGAGGTGCTCTTCGCCGGGGTCTGCGACTGGGCGCGCACCACCAAGCTGGCCGACGGCCGCCGGGTCGTCGACGAGCCCTGGGTGCAGCAGAACCTGGCCCGGGTGCAGGCCCACGTCGAGGTGCTGAAGCTCATGAACTGGAAGCAGGCCTGGGACATGACCCAGGGGCACCTGAGCCCGGCCGACGCCTCGGCGGTGAAGGTCTTCGGCACCGAGATGGCGGTGAAGATCTACGAGTGGATGATGGAGGTGATCGGGCCCGCCGCCGCCGTGAAGGAAGGCTCGCCGGGCGCCGTGCTGCGCGGGCGCCTCGAGCGCATGTACCGCAGCGCGCTGATCCTGACCTTCGGCGGCGGCACCAACGAGGTGCAGCGGGACATCATCGCCATGGCGGGGCTCGGCATGCCCCACTACAAGGACTGATCCGTGGACTTCTCCTTCAGCGAAGACCAGCAGGCCCTGCGCGAGCTCGCGCGCAAGATCCTCGAGGACCGGGCGAGCCACGAGCGGCTCAAGGACGTCGAGGCGACCGGGGAGCGGGTGGACCGCGAGCTGTGGCGGGAGCTCGCCAAGGCGAGCCTGCTGGGCGTGCCCGTGGACGAGGCCTTCGGCGGCAGCGGCCTCGGCCCGTTCGACCTCGCCATCCTGCTCGAGGAGGCCGGACGCGCCGTGGCGCCGGTGCCGCTCTGGGAGACCCTGGTGCTGGGCGCGCTGCCGATCCAGCGCTTCGGCAGCGACGAGCAGAAGCGGCGCTTCCTGCCCCGGGTGGTCGAGGGCGCCGTCTTCCTCACCGCCGCCCTGGACGAGCCCGGTGCCGCCTCGCCCGAGGCCCCGGCCGCCACCGCGGCGCGCGACGGCGACGGCTGGCGCATCACCGGCGAGAAGTGCCTGGTGCCCGCCGCCCACGTGGCCGAGCGGGTGCTGCTGACCGCGCGCGCCGAGGCCGGGGTGGGGCTGTTCCTGGTGGATCCCGGCGCCGCGGGCGTGACCCGGACCGCCCAGGTGGGCACCACCGGCGACCCGCGCCTCGACCTCGCCTTCGAGGGCGTCGCGGTCCCCGACGCCGACGTGCTGGTGGCGCCCGGCGAGGACGCCGCCCCGTGCATCGCCTGGATCCGGGAGCACGCCCTGGCGGGCCTCTGCGCCATCCAGCTCGGCGTGACCGGCAAGGCGCTCCAGATGACCGCGGACTACACCAAGGAGCGCGAGCAGTTCGACCGGCCCGTGGGAAGCTTCCAGGCCGTGCACCAGCGCGCCGCCGACGCCTACGTCGACGTCGAGGCGATCCGGCTCACCCTGTGGCGCGCGCTGCACCTCCTCGCCCACGACGAGCCGGCCGCCGAGTCCCTGGCCATCGCGAAGTTCTGGGCCTCCGAGGCTGGCAACCGCGCCGCCTACGCGGCGCAGCATCTCCACGGCGGCATCGGGATCGACATGGACTACCCGCTGCACCGCCACTACCTGCGCGCGCGGGACGTCTCCCTCGCTCTCGGTCCCGCCTCGGCCCAGCTCGCCCGGCTCGGGGCGCTCATCGCCGAGGGCTGATCCGGCCCGCGGAACCCGACCCGGACCTCCGGAGTCTCACCCCCGGGTCCATCGCGACCCGATGGGAGGTGAGAGGCCCATGCACGTGAACCCGCCTGCCGGGCCTCCGCCACTGCGCGGCTGACGCCGCACGAACGACCAGACCGGAGGCGCGCCATGCCCGAGCCTGCGCGCAAGCTGCGAGCGCTTGCGTCGACGTGGACCCTCGCCCTGCTGCTGCCCCTGGCGGCGCCGGCCGCTCCCCAGGCGGAGACGGCGTGGGCGCTCGGCGACGTCACGACGCCCGCCGAGGCCGAGGCCGGAACCCTGCTGCTGCGCACCGCCGAGGGCCTGCGTCCGGCGCCCACGCTGCACACCGACGTCGCCATCCGCGTCACCGGGATGATCGCCCGCGCGGAGGTGACCCAGCGCTTCGCCAACCCGGCCGGGGACTGGGTGGAGGGCGTCTACGTGTTCCCGCTGCCCACGAAGGCCGCGGTCGACACCCTGCGCATGGTGGTGGGCGAGCGCGTGATCGAGGGCGAGATCCAGACCCGCGAGGAGGCGAAGCGCACCTACGCGAAGGCGAAGCGCGAGGGCCGCAAGGCGTCGCTCCTCGAGCAGGAGCGGCCCAACGTCTTCACCACCTCGGTGGCCAACATCGGGCCCGGCGAGGAGATCGAGGTGGTGATCCACTACCAGGAGGATCTCCGCTACGACCAGGGCCGCTTCTCCCTGCGCTTCCCGATGGTGGTCGGGCCCCGCTACGTCCCCGGCGCCACGAAGGTGGCGGGCTTCGCGGGGACGGGCTGGGCGGCCAATACGGATCAGGTGCCCGACGCCGCTCGGATCACGCCGCCGGTCGCGCACCCGAGCGAGGGCCTCGAGAGCCCCGTCGCGATCGAGGTCGAGCTCGACACCGGGTTCCCGCTGCCGGTGGTGACGAGCCCCTCGCACCCCGTCGCGGTGCGCCACCTCGGCGGCGACCGCTACGGCGTTCGCCTGGCGGCCGGCCGCGCGCCCGCGGACTCGGACTTCGTGCTCGAGTGGCGGCCCGAGGTGGGGACCGCCCCCGAGGCGGCGCTCTTCACCGAGGAGCGCGACGGCGAGCACTACGTGCTGCTGATGGTGATGCCGCCGAACGGCGCCGCGAAGCGGGCGCGGCTGGCCCGGGAGACGATCTTCGTGATCGACACCTCGGGCTCCATGAACGGCGCCTCGATCCAGCAGGCCCGGGACGCCCTGGTGCTGGCCCTCGGGCGCCTGCGCGCCGGCGACCGCTTCAACGTCATCCAGTTCAACTCCGCGCCCTCGGAGCTGTTCCCCATGAGCGTGCCCGCCGAGCCCGGCTCGGTGCGCCAGGCCGTCGACTGGGTCCGGGGCCTCGGCGCCAACGGCGGCACCGAGATGCTCCCGGCGCTGCGGGCCGCCCTCGAGGGCCAGCAGGACCGCGGCCTGGTGCGCCAGGTGATCTTCGTGACCGACGGCAGCGTCGGCAACGAGGCCGCGCTCTTCCGCAACATCGAGGGCCATCTCGGCAAGAGCCGGCTCTTCACCGTGGGGATCGGCTCCGCGCCCAACAGCCACTTCATGACGAAGGCGGCGGAGTACGGACGCGGCACCTTCACCCACGTCGGGAGCTCGGGCGAGGTGCAGGAGAAGATGGGTGAGCTGTTCGCCAAGCTCGAGAGCCCGGTGCTCTCGGAGATCCGCATGGACTGGGAGGAGCGCTCCGCCGAGCCCTGGCCGCGGCGCATCCCGGACCTCTACCTGGGAGAGCCGGTGGTGGTGACCGCGAAGCTGCCGAAGCTGGGCGGCGAGCTCGTCCTCGACGGCAAGCGCGGCGACGTGCCCTTCCGGGTCGAGTTCCCGGTGCAGGGCGGCGCGAAGGAGACCGGCATCGGTCGGCTCTGGGCGCGGCGCAAGGTGGCGGCGCTGATGGGCTCGCTCCACGACGGCGCCGACGCCGCCGAGGTGCGGCACGCCGTGGCCGACCTCGGCCTGCGCTTCCACCTGGTGACGAAGTACACGAGCCTCGTGGCGGTGGACGTGACGCCCACGGCGCCGGTCGGCGTGGAGCCCGACACCCGCGCCGTGCCGACACGGCTGCCGAAGGGCTGGCAGCACGAGTCGGTGTTCGGCCGCCAGCGGCGCCCCGTCCGGGTCGCGGCCCGGACGAGCCAGGGCCCGGCGGGCCTCGGCGGCTCGCTGCCCCAGACCGCGACGCCCGCGCTCCTGCTCGTGCTGCTCGGCAGCGGCGGCCTCGGGGCCGCGGCGCTGCTGCGGCGCGCGACGCGGAGGATCGATTGAGCCGTCGAGGGTTCCAGGCCCTGGCCGCGGCGCTCGCCCTCGCGGGGGCGGTCAGCTTCGGCCAGGGCATCTGGATCCTCGCCAAGGCCCGACTCGCCCAGGTGCTGCTCGAGCACGCCTGGGAGAGGACGCAGGGGGGTGAGGACCGCGTGCGGCCATGGCCCTGGGCCGACACCTACCCGGTGGCCCGGCTGCGCGCCCCCGGCCAGGACGACCTCGTCGTCCTGGCCGGGGCCAGCGGTCGCACGTTGGCCTTCGGTCCGGCGCACGTGGGTGGGAGCGCCGCGCCGGGGGCAGCGGAGAACAGCGTGCTCGCGGGCCACCGGGACACCCACTTCGCGTTCCTGCGCGATCTCGAGCCGGGCGACGAGCTCTCGCTCGAGACGCCGACGGGAGCGCTCCACCGCTACCGGGTGCGCAGCGCCGAGGTGCTCCACGAGAGCCGCACCGACGTGATCGCGCCCGCCGGCGAGAAGCTCCTCACCCTGGTGACGTGCTGGCCCTTCGACGCCCTCGTGCCCGGCGGGCCGCTGCGCTTCGTCGTCCGGGCGGAAGCGGTCACGGACCGGATCGAGACGGCGGCGCTCGGTGCAGGTGCCGACCGAGGTCGCCCGTCTGGTCGATCCGGATCCGGCGCTCGGTGAAGCGCCAGCCCGAGGCGTCGCGCGCGAAGGCGTCGCGGTAGCGTCCGAGCACGATGGGGCGGGGCGCGCCGCTCTCGTCGGCCTGGAACACCGTGAAGTAGGAGCGCGCGGTGGCGGTGTCGGCGCTCTCGTCGATCTCGACCACCAGGTTGCTGGTGACGTGCTTCGTGCCCGGGGTTCCGTCGTCGTGGAGCTTCACGTAGTCGCGCAGCATCGCGGCCACGGCCTCGGCGCCCTCGGCCGCGGGTGCCCCCTCGCTGCCGTAGCTCGCCTCGCGGAACAGCTCGCCCACGCCGTCGAAGTCGCCTTCGTCGAGGCGCTCCGCGTAGGCGAAGACCAGCGCCTCGATGGCGGCGCGCGCGTCGCTCATGGGCCCCTCCGCTCCGAGTCGTTCGGTTGAAGCGGGATTGAAACATGTTCTAGTCTCTCCGCAATCCCCGTCGGAGCCTCCACGCCATGAGCCGCGCCGTGCCCGCCACCCCCCGCTTTCCCGAGATCGACCTCACCGATCCCGACAACTTCGTCGCCGGCGTGCCCCACCACTGGTTCCGCAAGCTGCGCGCCGAGGCGCCCGTCTACTGGCACGAGGAGTCCGACGACGGCCCGGGCTTCTGGGCGATCACGAAGTACGAGGACCTGAAGCACGTCTCGCGGAGCCCGAAGCTCTTCTGCTCGTCCCAGGGCACCAACATCGAGAGCCACGACGGCGAGACCCTCCAGCGCCTGCAGATGATCATGCTCAACATGGACCCGCCGAAGCACGTGAAGTTCCGGCGTCTGGTGCAGCGCGGCTTCACGCCCAACCGGGTGCAGCACATGGAGGCCCGGACCCGGGAGCGCGCCCGGGCCATCGTGGATGCCGTCGCGGGCCGCGGCGAGTGCGACTTCGTGAACGACGTGGCGGCGGAGCTGCCGCTCCAGGTGATCGCCGACCTGATGGGCGTGCCCCAGGAGGACCGCCGCATCCTGTTCGACCTCTCGAACCGGCTGATCGGCTTCGAGGATCCCGAGTTCCAGACCAGCCGCGAGGACGCCATGCAGGCCTCGGCGGAGATGTGGGCCTACGCGAACCAGCTCGCCGCCCGCCGCCGCGAGGGCCCCCAGGACGACCTCACCACCGCGCTGCTGACCGGCGAGGTGGACGGCGAGCGGCTGAACGAGCTCGAGTACGACTCCTTCTTCCTGCTGCTCGCGGTGGCGGGGAACGAGACCACCCGCAACCTGATCTCCCACGGGATGCTGGCGCTGATGCGGCACCCGGAGTCGCGCGACCGCCTGGTGGCCGACCCGTCCCTCATCCCCGACGCGGTGGAGGAGATGCTGCGCTACAGCCCGCCGGTGATGTACTTCCGGCGCACCGCCACCGCGGACACGGAGATCCGCGGGGTGCCGATCCGGGCCGGCGACAAGGTGGTGCTCTACTACCCCTCGGTGAACCGGGACGAGGACGTGTTCGAGGACCCCGACCGCTTCGACGTCACGCGCTCGCCCAACCACCACCTCGCCTTCGGGATCGGCGAGCACTTCTGCCTCGGCGCGAACCTCGCGCGCCTGGAGATCAACATCCTGTTCGAGGAGCTCCTCGCCCGCCTCCCCGACATGGAGATCGCGGGGGAGGTGCGGCGGCTGCGCTCGTCGTTCATCGACGGGATCAAGGAGATCCCGGTGCGCTACACGCCGGAGCGCGGGCGGGCCCACCGGGCCGCCTGACCCGTGGCCACGGTCTCCTACGGCGAGGCGCTGCGCCGGCACGCCGAGGCGGCGCCGGGGCGCGACGCCATCCGCTTCCTCGGCGAGGCCGGCGTGGAGCGCGAGAGCTTCGCGGCCCTCGACCGGCGCGCGAACCGCCTGGCCCGCGCCTACGCGGGCCTCGGGGTGAAGAGCGGCGACCTGGTCACCCTCGCGCTGCCCAACGGGGTCGAGTTCTTCGGCGCCTGCCTGGCCATCTGGCGCCTCGGCGCCACGCCCCAGCCCGTCTCGTCGCGGCTTCCGGCCATCGAGCGCCGCGCCATCATCGAGCTCGCCGATCCGCCCCTGGTGGTGGGGGCGCCGCCCGGGGAGGTGGAGGACCGCGTCTCGCTGCCCGAGGGCTTCGTCCCGTCCCCCACCCTGGACGAGGCTCCGCTGCCCGACGCGACGCCCGGGCGCGTGCGGGCCATGACGTCCGGGGGCAGCACGGGGCGGCCGAAGCTCATCGTCGAGCGCGCGCCGGCCGAGTGCGACCCCGACGCCGAGCCCAACGGCATGCGGCGCGGCGGCGTCACCCTGGTGCCGGGCCCGCTCTACCACGCCGGGCCCTTCATCACCTCGTGGCAGACGCTGCTGTGCGGAGGCACGGTGGTGCTGCTGCCGCGCTTCGATCCCGAGCGCTGTCTCGCGGCCATCGAGGCGCACCGCGTCGAGTGGGTGCTCTTCGTACCCACCATGATGCAGCGCATCTGGCGTCTGCCCGCCGAGGTGCGCGACCGCCACGACCTCTCGTCCCTGCGCACGGTGATGTGCACCGGGGCGCCGAGCCCGGAGTGGCTCAAGCGCGCCTGGATCGGCTGGCTCGGGCCGGAGCGCATCCACGAGGCCTACGGCGGCACCGAGCGCATCGCCGGCACCCAGATCTCGGGCACCGAGTGGCTCGCCCACCCGGGCTCGGTGGGACGGCCCACGGGCGGGCGCAGGATCCGCATCCTCGACGAGGAGGGCAAGGAGTGCCCGCCCGGGACCCTGGGCGAGGTCTACATGATGCCGCCGGGCGGCCGCGGCTCCACGTACCACTACGTGGGCGCCGAGGCGAGGGCGACGGAGGACGGCTGGGAGACCCTGGGCGACCTCGGCTGGGTGGACGAGGACGGCTACCTCTACCTCGCCGACCGCAAGACGGACATGATCGTGACCGGCGGCGCCAACGTGTACCCCGCCGAGGTGGAGGCGGCCCTCGACCAGCACCCCGCGGTGCGCTCGAGCGCGGTGATCGGGCTGCCCGACGACGACCTCGGCCAGCGCATCCACGCCATCGTGGACGCCACCGAGCCGGTGAGCGACGCCGAGCTGCGCGAGCACCTGGCCGAGCGGCTGGTTCGCACCAAGGTGCCGCGCAGCTTCGAGTACGTGGCGGAGCCCCTGCGCGACGACGCCGGCAAGGTGCGCCGCTCGGCGCTGCGCGAGGCACGGCTCGAGCGGCCGGCGGAAGGCGACGCTTGATCTACGACCACGCGAGGAGCCGCCCCGGGGAGCTCGCCGTCTCGGACCTCGAGCGCTGGCGCAGCTGGGCCGAGCTCGCCGACCGCGCCACCCGCTTCGCCCGCTTCCTGCGCGAGGAGGCCGGGGTCGCGCCCGACGACCGGGTGGCGCTGCTGATGCACAACCGCGTCGAGTACGTGGAGCTGGTGGTGGGGGCGATCCTGGCCGGGGTCTGGGTGACGCCCATCAACTGGCACCTGGCGCCCGAGGAGATCGCCTACGTGATCGCCGACTCCGGCGCGAAGTGGGTGGTGTGCGACGACGCCTTCGAGGCGACGACCCGTGCGGCGGGGGCGCCGGGTGTGCTGCGCGTGGGCGGGGAGCTCGACGCCGTGCTGGCCTCGGCGTCGGACGAGCCGATGCCCGGTGACGGGCCCGCCGGCGGCCCCATGATCTACACGAGCGGCACCACGGGGCGGCCGAAGGGGGTGAAGCGCGCCCGCGCGGGGAGCCTCGCCGCCGCGCTGGCGGGCCAGGAGGCCTACGGGCACCGGGTGGGGCTCGACGGCAGCGGGCCCCACCTCATCACCGGGCCCATGTACCACGCGGCGCCGCTCATGTTCGCGGTCTACGACCAGGCGAACGGCGCCCCCATCGTGATCCTGCCGCGCTGGGACGAGCGCCGGGTGCTCGACGTGCTGACCGAGAGCGCGATCGCCCACACCCACCTGGTGCCCACCATGTTCGTGCGCCTGCTGCGCCTGCCCGAGGAGGTGCGCGCGGGCTTCTCGGCGCCGCGCCTCGACCTGGTGCTCCACGGTGCGGCGCCGGTCTCGGTGCCGGTGAAGCGGCGCATGATCGACTGGTGGGGGCCGATCTTCGTGGAGTACTGGGGCGGCACCGAGGGCGGCGTCAACACCCTGGTGGACACGAAGGAGTGGCTCGAGCATCCCGGCACCGTGGGGCGCGTCCTGCCGGCCTTCGAGGTGTTCGCCGTGGACGACGCCGGCGAGCGGCTGCCCGCCGGCGAGGTCGGCCAGCTCTACTGCCACGCGAAGGGCCAGGACCGGGTGTTCGAGTACCACGACGATCCCGACAAGACCGAAGCCGCCCACCTCGCGCCCGGGGTCTTCACCCTGGGCGACGTGGGGTTCGTCGACGCCGAGGGCTGGGTGCACCTGGTGGACCGCAAGTCGAACATGATCATCTCCGGCGGCGTGAACATCTACCCCGCCGAGGTGGAGCAGGTGCTCCAGGAGCACCCGGCGGTGGCCGACGTGGCGGTCTTCGGGGTGCCCGACGACGAGTGGGGCGAGAGCGTGAAGGCCGCGGTGGAGCTCCTGCCGGGCTTCCGGGCCTCGCCGGAGCTCGAGGCCGAGGTCCTCGCCTTCGGTCGGGAGCACCTGGCCGGCTACAAGGTGCCCCGCTCCGTGGACTTCGAGGACGCCCTGCCGCGGCACCCGTCGGGGAAGCTCTACGTGCGCCGGCTCCGCGAGCGCTACTGGGCGGGGCGCGCCACCCGGATCGGATCCGCCGACCTCGGGTAGACCTGGGGTAGACTGCGCGTTCCGCGCGAGAGGAGAACCCGATGGCCCTGTCCCTCCAGGAGGTCTCGGACCGCATCGAGATCGACGACCTGCTGATCCGCTACACCACCGCGATCGACACCAAGGACTGGGCGCTGCTCGACACCTGCTTCGTCGCCGACGCCCACCTCGACTACACCAGCGCGGGCGGCGTGGCGGGCGACTACCCCAAGGTGCGCGAGTGGCTCGAGAAGGCCCTGGCGCCCTTCCCGATGACGGTGCACTTCATCAGCAACTCGGTGGTGGAGCTCGACGGCGACGCCGCGAAGGCGCGCACCTGCGTGCTGAACCCCATGGGCTTCCCGAACCCCGACGGCAGCCTGCACATCTTCACCGTGGGCGCCTACTACAACGACCGGCTGGTGCGCACCGCCGACGGCTGGCGCATCCGCGAGCGCGTCGAGGAGCAGGCCTTCCTGGAAGGCACGCTCCCCGAGGCGCTCCAGATCCCCACCTGAGCGGCGGGCCGGGGCGTGCGCGTCGGCGAGGTCCGCCACCCGGAGCGAGCCGCCTGGGGGAAGCCCCTGGACGGCGTGCGTGTGCTCGCCGTCGAGCAGATGCAGGCGCTCCCCTACGCGACCCAGCTGCTGGCCCACCTGGGCGCCGAGGTGGTGAAGATCGAGCCGCCCGAGCGGGGTGACGCCGGCCGCGCCTCGCTGCCCGCCATCACCGACGAGGACGGGCGCACGGTGGGGGCCACCTACCTGCGCAACAACCTCTCGAAGCAGAGCCTCGCCCTCGACCTGCGCAGCGAGGAGGGGCGCGCGCTGTTCCTGCGCCTGGTGCCCCACTTCGACGTGGTGGCGGAGAACTTCAAGGCCGGCGCCATGGAGCGCCTGGGCCTGGGCTACGAGGCCCTGGCGAAGCTCGCGCCGGGGCTCGTCTACGCCTCGATCTCGGGGTTCGGCCACGAGGGCTCGCCCTACGCGGACTGGCCCGCCTACGCGCCCGTCGCCGAGGCCATGGCGGGGCTCTACGAGCCGAGCCGCCGGCCCGGCGAGCCGCCGCCGGTGGTGGTGGCCGGCGCCCTGGGCGACATCTCGAGCGCGCTCTTCGCGGTGATCGGCATCCTCTCGGCCCTGCGCCAGCGCGAGCGCACCGGCGAGGGCCAGCAGGTGGACGTCGCGCTCTACGACGCCATGGTGGCGATGTCCGACATGCCGCCCTTCTTCTGGTCCATGGGGCTCCCGCCGGAGTTCGCCGCGCCCGGCAACATCGCGATCTGCTCGGCCTTCGCGGCGAGCGACGGCTGGTTCGTGGTCGCGGTGTTCCGCGAGCACCAGTTCGAGCGCCTGGCCCGGGCGGTGGGGCACCCGGAGTGGTGCGACGACGAGCGCTTCGCCACCCGCGAAGGCTGGGCGGCCCACACGGACTCGGTGGTGCGCCCCGCCCTCGAGGCCTGGGCGCGGGACAAGACCCGCCTCGAGGCCTGCCGCGCGCTGTGCGAGCTCGGCATCGCGGCGGGCCCGAGCCACCGCCCCGAGGACCTCGAGCGCGACCCCCACGTGGCCTCCCGCGGCATGCTGATCGAGGTGCCGCGCCCCGACGCCGAGCGTCCCATGCGGGTGGTGGGCAACCCGGTGAAGCTCTCCCGGGTCGCCGAGGGGCCGGTGACGCCCTGCCCGCGGCTCGGCGAGCACAGCGACGCGGTGCTGCGCCGGGTGCTCGACCTGGGCGACGCCGAGATCGCGGCGCTGCGCGAGAAGGGAGTGATCGCGTGAGCCCCGAGCCCCGGGAGGTGCCCCCGTGCCGCTGGACCTGAACGCACTCGTCGATCCCGCCCACACCGCGCTGGTGACCCAGGAGTGCCAGCGCGCCGTGATGGGGGACCTCTCGGCGCTGCCCGAGCTGGCCGCCGCCGCCAAGGGCCCCGTCACCGGCAACATCGCCCGGCTGGTGGTGGCGGCCCGCGCCGCCCGGGTGCCGGTGCTCCACTGCACCGCCGAGCGCCGCGCCGACGGCCAGGGCGCCAACACCAACGCGCGCATCTTCCAGTACATGGCGCGCTCCGAGCCGAAGCTCCTGCCCGGCTCCGAGGCCGCGCAGATCGTGCCCGAGATCCCGGTGGCGGAGTCGGACCTGGTGCTGCCGCGCCTGCACGGGCTCTCGCCCTTCCAGGGCACCGAGCTCGACTTCGTGCTGCGCAACCTGGGGGTTCGCACCCTGGTGGGCGTGGGCGTCTCGGTGAACGTCGCGATCCAGAACCTGGCCTTCGACGCGGTGAACGCCGGCTACCAGGTGGTGATCCCGCGCGACGCCGTGGCGGGCTTCCCCGCCGAGTACGTGGAGGCGGTGTTCGCCAACACCCTGGGCGCGGTCTCCACCCTGGTGCGCAGCGAGGACCTGCTCGCAGCCTGGTCGAGCTAGCTGAGCGAGCCCGGCGGAAGCCGACCCATCCCGGGTCGGCCCCCTAGTCGAGGGCCGCCCGCGGGACCTCCTCGGCGGCGTGCACCCGGCGCGCCCGGCCCTCCGGCGACAGCGAGAGCAGCACCAGGGCCAGGAAGGCGATCGCCGCCGCGATGGCGAAGACCGGCGGGTAGCCCGCTGCGTCGGCGACGCGCCCGAGGGCCAGGGGGCCCAGCGAGAAGCCCAGGTTGAAGGCGCCGATGAAGATCGCCATGGCCTTGCCGCGCGCGCGCACCGGGACGTCCTCGAGGGCGAGGGCGTTGCAGGCCGGGAAGAACAGGCCGTGGGCCACGCCGAAGACCGCACCGAGGGGGACCAGGCCGATCGCATCGAGGCGCGTCATGGCGGCCACCACCCCGGCGTAGAGGGCGAGGCAGCCGATGGCGACGCGGTGGCGTCCCAGGCGGTCGATGAAGCCGCCGAGGCCCAGGCGCACCACCGCGGCGGCGCTCGCGTAGGCGGCGAAGAACAGGCCGACGCGCTCGATGCCGAGGGCGAGGGCGAAGGGCTGGTGGAAGGCGAACATCACGCCGCACGCGGAGGCCACCATCACGATGACGGTCGCCATGCGGGCCTGGCGGGGGCGGCGCAGCATGGCGAGGAGTCCGTCCGGCGCGGGCGCGTCGGCGTCGTGGGGGGTCTCGCGCACGGCGCGGCTGAGCAACGCGCAGAGCAGTCCGCCGAAGCCCGCCGCCGCGAAGGCAACGGGCCAGCCGCTGCGCGTCGCGATCTCCTCGGTCACCAGCGGACCCACGGCGTTCATGCCGAGCATGGTGAGGCCGAAGATTCCGAGGGCCTGGGCGAGGCGCTCCGGTGGCGCCTCGTCGACGGCGAGGGTCGAGCCGGCCACGAACGTCAGGCCGAAGGCGATGCCCTGGATGGCGCGCAGCACGAAGAGGAAGGGCCCGAGGGAATCGACGGCCGCGAAGACCCACGAGGTCACGGCGAGCAGCAGTGCACCGCAGGCCAGGGAGCGTCGGCGCCCGAAGCGGTCCACGAAGTCGCCCATGAAGGGGGTCGCCACCACCGAGGCGAGACCGAAGGCCGCCACCACGGCGCCGATCTCGGCGGCCTCGGCGCCGAGCTCCCGGTCCAGGAACTTCGGCAGCATCTGGAAGGCGGAGCTCGAGTAGCCGAAGGCCGCCTGGGTGGCCAGGAGCGCGACGAAGTTGCGCGTGTAGAGCGGCCGGAGGGTCGGCTCCTGCGGGGCTTCCATGGCGTCGGACATGCTGTCGCTCCGGAACCGCGGCCGGCCTGGAGCGGCGCCCGACTCTCTCGCTGGGGACCCCCTCCGGTGGCTGCGGGCGGGAGAGGGTGGCGAGGCGGATGGCTAGCGGCTTCGGACCCTCTCTTCCGCGCACCACTTCGCAATGGAGCGCGGCGCGACACCGAACGAGGTGACGCGGACGCCGACGTCGTCGACGGTGGAGAGGTGGAGCCGATCCATGCCCGACCTGTAGGTCAGCGCCGCCGGGGCGTCAACCGCCGGGGCGGACCGCTGGGGGGTGCAGCCCGGGGCCCGCTAGCATCTCCGGATGCGACGCCCCGCCACTCCCGTCGCCCTGGCCGCCCTCGCGCTCGCGATCCTCGCCTGCGAGACCACGGTGAACCCCGCCACGGGGCGCCGCGAGGTGCTGCTGATGGGCGGCGAGGAGGAGCGCCAGGCCGAGGCCCAGGCCCAGCAGCAGATCCAGCAGCAGTTCGGCACGGCCCACGACGAGGTCCTCGCCGAGTACGTCCGCTCCGTCGGCGAAGCCCTTGCGGCCCACTCGCCGCGACAGGACGTCACCTACCGGTTCTGGGTCGTCGAGATGGACGACCCCAACGCCTTCGCGCTGCCGGCGGGAGGCATCTACGTCTCCCGGGGGCTGCTCCTGCTGATGAACTCCGAGGCCGAGCTCGCCAACGTGCTCGCCCACGAGATCGCCCACGTGGCCGCGCGCCACGCCGCCCAGCGCCACGCCCATCAGGCCACCTTCGGCCTCGCCACCCTGCTCGGGAACCTGGCCAGCGGGAGCAGCGCCGAGGACGCCGGCTCCCAGCGCGAGAGCATCGGCGGCGTGTCCGGGATCGCGGCCTACGGGCGCAACCAGGAGCGCGAGGCCGACCGCATCGGGCAGGACCTGGTGGTGGCCGCGGGCGTCGACCCCACCGCCATGTCGAGCATCCTGCGCAGCCTCCAGAGCGAGCGGCGCCGCCTGAAGGGCTACGTGCCGCCCAACTCCTACTTCTCCACCCATCCCACGGACATCGAGCGCATCGCCGAGAACGCGACCCGCGCCCAGATGCGGCGCTGGACCCCGCGCTTCGCCATCGCGAAGAGCCAGGCCGACTTCCTGCGGCGCCTCGACGGCATCCCGGTGGGCCGCCCCGCCGCCGAGGGCATCGTGGAGGACAGCCGCTTCACCCACCCCGAGCTGGGCTTCTCGCTGCGCTTCCCGGCGGGCTGGAAGGTCGAGAACGCCAACGCCTACGTGATGGCGACGTCGCCCGAGAGCGACGCCATCGCGCTGCTGACCCTCGACTCCGAGGGCGGCGACCCCCTGGAGGCCGCGCGTCGCTACGCGTCCCGCGAGGGCCTGCGCATGCGGAGCGTGACGCCGGTGAAGATCGGCGCGCTCGACGCCGCCCGGGGCCTCGCCGCGGTGCAGACGCCGCGCGGACCCGCCGACGCCGAGATCACCTTCATCGCCTGGGACGGGCGCATCTACCGCATCGCCACCGGACGCCTGCTCGGAGGGCTGCGGGGCGCCGAGGGGCTGTCCCGCGCGATCAGCCGGACCTTCCGGCCCCTCGGCACCGACGAGCGCGCCGAGCTGACCGAGCTGCGGCTGCGCATCGTGGAGGCGCGGGAGGGCGAGACCCTCGAGGACGTCTCGCGGCGCACGGGCAACGAGTGGGACGTGCACCGCACCGCCACGGTGAACGGCCTGGTGATGGGCGCGCGGCTCGCGGAGGGGCAGCTCGTGAAGGTGGCGCTGCGCGAGCCCTACCGGATCGGCCAGGGGTCGATCCGGTAGGAGTCGGTCGGCCGGACGTCCCCCAGCCAGGGGACTCCGGAAGCCCGCTGAGCCGGCTCCCGGCCGCCGAGCGGAACGACCTTTCCCACGACTGGGTCACTTGCTTCCGGCCTGCCGGCTCTCGGGAGCCGGCAGTGGGGGCGCAGCTGCCGGCGGGAGTGGACGCCGCGCGGCGGGAAGGGCCCCGCCGCCGCCCGTTTGCACGCATCTTGCAATCGTGGCGGCTCCGGCCGTGAGGGCGGATTCGTGCTGTTCCTGCTGCGTTGGAGTTGAAGCGATGCGGATGCGGAAGAACCTGTCGACACCCCGACCGCGAGTGGTCCTCACGGCCCTCCTCCTCCTCTCCCTGGTGAGCGGCTGCGCGCTGTTCCGCAGCGAGACTGCGGGGCCCCGGACCAGCGGGGCCGCGGCGGAGAGCGCGCCCGAGGCCGTTGCCAACGAGTTCGAGGCGGGCGGGGAGGACTGGCGCCCGAAGGGCGCGTGGCGTCCCACGCCGCGTCCCTCGGGCCGTGCAGGGCCCGCCGGCAGCGCGGCCGCGGCGGCCGGGGGCGTGGTGGCGACCGCCGGAGCGGCGGCCGGGCCGCTGGCCTCGCCGGCCGACCCCGCCGCCGAGGCCGCGGCCGAAGCCGGCGCCGAGGGGGTCGTGGAGGGCGTCCCGCCGGTGGGCGCCGGACGCGACGCCGCCGACGAGGTGGACAGCCGCCGCCCCGTGTGGCTCGCGATGCTGCTCGTGATCTTCCTCGGCCTGCTGGCGATCTGGCTGAGCCGCCGCCAGGCGGGCTAGGAGGCCGGCCCAGGATGGGTCGGCCTCCGCCGCAAAGCGAGCCCGAAGGGCTCGCTCGGCCAGGGGGGCCCGGCCCGGACGCCGGTCTACGCCGGAAGCTGCGCGCGCGCTGCGGGCTGGAGAGGTCGGGGAGCCAACGGACCCGATCCCACTCAATCCCACCGACGCCACGGTCGATGAAACGACCATGCCGGCGTCCGGACTTCCGCCCCGAGCTGCCGCGGCGTCGCGCCTCCGCTGCGCGCTGCTTCTGCTGCTCGCGGTGCTCCCGGCGCGGCCCGGTCTCGCTGCCGTGCCGCCCGGCGACTACTGCGTCTCCGGTCTCGGCGCGACGCTCGCCGGCGCCGTCGACGGCTGGCTGGCGACGGTCACGCCCGCGGGCGTCGTCACCAACCAGACGCCGGCGCCGGCGGTGCTCGTCGACCCCTGGGACTGCGCCGTCGACCCCACCAACGGCGACGTCATCGTCGTCGACGAGGGCAACGCCGGCGGCGCCACCGACGGCGCCGTCTACCGGGTGACGACGGGAGGCGGCGCACCGGTGCTCGCGGTGGTGGCGGCCGGCGCCCCCCTGGTGAACCCCCTCGGCGTCGCCGTGGGGAGCGACGGCACCATCTACGTGGCCGACGTCGGTGCCAGCTTCGGCGCGGCCGCGAACGGCGCCGTGTACGCCATCGCGCCGGGCGGCGGGGCGCCCGTGCGGCTCGACACCGGGGGCGTCGGCCTGGCCGACCCGACCGACGTCGACGTCGACCCGCGGCCCTTCACCGGCGCCAGCCCGGGCCTCAACCTCGCGATCCTCGAGCTCGGCGGCGCGATCCAGCGCGTCCCCATCGGGGGCGGCAACGTGGTGAACGTCTCCGGCGGCGGCACCACCAGCCAGATCCACTTCGAGGTGGGGCCCTACGGGAGCTACTACATCGCGGACCTCGCCAACCAGGCGGTGCTGCGCTTCGACCGGCCCACGGGCGGCTTCACCACCCTGGCCGCGGGAGCGCCGCTGAACGGCCCGATCGGCTTCAGCGTCGACTACTTCACCGGGGACCTGGTGGTCGCCAACGCGTTCGGCGGCCTGGTGAACGTGCCGCCGGGCAACCCGGCCCCCACCGCGATCCCCGCCGGCCCGCTCCCGGGGTCCTTCCCGGTCGGCATGGGGTTCTCGCCGCCGCTGGCCTCGACGCTGCCCGCGGCGAACCTCGGCACGCCGACCCGCCGCGCCCCCATCCCTGGCTCGGGCGGCCTCGTCATCGGGCCCGGCCAGCCGAGCGGCTGGGGGGACGTCGAGAACCAGATCGACGTCTTCATCGAGGTCACCTCCACCGCAGCCCCCCTCGAGATCCGCCTGTTCGACGCCAACGTGCGGGACGGGCTCGATCGCGACGCCGGGGGCGGGGGCTTCAACACCGCCACCCAGCTCGATCTCTTCGATCCCGCCGGCACGCTGGTGGCGAGCCACACCATCGCGGCCAACGGGCGCGCCGACCTCGACATGCGCATCGCCACCCTCAGCTGCGCGACGCCGCCCTGCGACGGCGTGGGCCCCAACCCGCTCGCCAGCCTGGCGGTGCGCGGCGCCGGCATCCCGCTGGGCGCGGGCAACGAGGGGCTCTACCGGCTGCGCATCCAGCTCCCTGGCAACAACGACCTGAATGCCTTCGGTCTCTGGGTGGACGGCTTCAACGCCTACTCCCACGCGCCCATCTACGGCATCACCCAGACCACCGGCAGCTTCCCGCGCTTCACGCCGCTGGACCCCTTCCGGCTGTACCCCTACTTCGATCGCGGCTGCGAGTTCACCGCCAGCAACTTCGACTGGGACGCCAGCACGAACCCCGGGACGAGTCTCACCCTCCACTCCCGGGAGGGCTCCCAGACGCCGGTGGCGATCAGCACGCCCAGCAACCTCCACTTCGAGACCAACGTGGACCCGGCCCTCGCGCCGGTGGCGTCGCCGACCCCCGACGGGCCGAGCGCGCGCACCGACTACGGGCTGTGGGGCTACGTGGCCCAGATCACCAACCTCGCCAACGGCAACAACTACATCAGCGAGCGCGGCGCCGACTTCAACGGCTGGGTGGACGGGGGCGGCACGGGCCCGCCGATCCCGGTGCCGCCGGGCAACCTCGCCGCCAACCCCACGCCCGCGCTGACGGCGAGCCCCGGCCCGGCCTACAACCAGGAGCCCTTCGCCGCCGGGACGAACACCTTCCTGCGCTACTACCTGCCGCGCTACGACGAGACGCCGAGCCCGCTCACGCCCACCTCCATGGACGGCGCGGCGCGCCCCTACGCGCCGCGCCTGATGCACTCGGCCCTGCCCCTCGCCGGCGATCCGCCGGATCCGACGCCGGGCGTCTTCGCCCACTACGCGGTCGAGGTCACCCTCGTGAACCCCGACCCGGTGAACGCGATCACCAACGTGAGCGTGACGGCCCCGGTCCCGGCGCCGACCCAGTACGTGGACACGGGCCCCAACGTCGGCGGCGGCGCCATCGTGTCCGGCGGCGTCGGCGGAGCGGTGACGCCCTGCGCCGGGCCTCCGTGCTCGGGCAACGTCGTCGCCACCTGGACCAGCATCCCGCCCGCCTCGGCCGCCACCCTCGCCTACGCGGTGCGGGTGGACGCCACCACCTCGCCCCAGACCCTGTACCTCACCGAGGGGCCCCGCTTCCGCGGCGGCGGCGCCGCGCCCGCCGTGAACCCGGCGCCGCCGATCCCGAAGCCGCCGGCGCCCGCCGCGATGGGGACCCGCGCCAGCTTCACGCCGGCCTGGTCGAGCGCGAGCTTCCCGCGCACCGAGAGCCTCGGCCCGCTGTGCGACCTGTCGGTGACCACCACCGCGGCCACGCCGGTCGCGGTGGAGCTCTCGAGCTTCGAGGCCCTGGCGGGCGACGGCGAGGTGCTCGTCGCCTGGGAGACGGCGTCGGAGTTCGAGAACCTGGGCTTCCACCTGCACCGCCGGCACGTCGGCGGAGCCGGAGACGCCCCGCTCACCCGGGTGAACGCGACGCTGCTGCTGGGGCGCGGCACCACCGACCTCGCCGGCCGCTACGCGATCCTCGACCGCGGCGTCGAGAACGGGGTGGAGCTCGAGTACTGGCTCGAGGACGTCGAGCTCGACGGCACGGTGACGCGTCACGGGCCGATCCTCGCCACGCCCCGGGCCGGCGCGCTGCCCATCGCGCTCGACCCCGTCGCCTTCGACGGCTTCGCGGTCGTGGCCGGCGGCGGGGCCGCGGCGCCGCCGGGCGCCGAGCCGGCCACCGCGAGCCCGGCCGGCGCCGGCGCCGCGACGGCGGCGAGCCCCGCCCCGGTGCCCGCCGCCTCCGCGGCCGGGCCCGGGCTGGAGATCGAGACGCGCGGCGCCGGCCTGGTCGAGGTCGGGGCGGCGGAGCTGCTGGCGGCCGGGCTCGATCCCGGCGTGGACCCGCGCAGCCTCGGGCTCACGCGCCAGGGCGGCGACGTCGCGTTGCGGATCGAAGGCGAGGCCGACGGGCGGCTCGACGCCGGCGACCGCCTGCGCTTCTGGAGCCGCGCCCACGAGGACCGCTACACGGATCGCGAGGTCTACCTGCTGGCGCCGGGCCCGGGCCCGAGGGCGGCGGCGCTCGCGGCGGCTCCCGGCGCCGCGCCGGTCTTCGGCGACGCCGACGCGCTCGGCCGCCTCGAGGAGCAGCGCACCTACCTGCCGACGGTCCTGAACGGCGAGGGCGACAACTTCGTCGGCGCCTTCGTGTTCGACGAGCCGGTCGTGCAGGCCGTTCCCACCCCCGCCGCGCTGCCCGTCGCGGGCCGCCTGCGCGTGCTCCTGCGTGGGGGCACGAGCTTCGCGGACGTCCCCGAGGACCACCACTTCGAGGTCCGCGTCGGGGGCACGACGCTACTCGACGTGCGCTTCGACGGCACCGAGGCCTTCGACGCCACGGTCCCGGTCCCGGCCGCACTCCTCGCCGGGGACGAGCTCGCCGTCGAGATCCATCCCCGCTTCGACTCCGGCGCGCCCTTCGACCTGATCTACGTGGACGCCCTCGAGGTGGGCTACCGCCGCGCTCTCGAGCCGAGAGCCGCGGACGCGGACCGGCTCGTGTTCGAGGCCGACGCCGACGGCGTCGCGGAGGTGGAGGGCGTCGCGGCCGGCGCCCGGGTCTGGGACGTCACCGATCCCGACGCGCCCGGCGTGGTCGAGGGAGCGGTGTGGGAGGCGGGCACGCTGCGCTTCGCGCAGCTCGCCGGCCGGCGCTACGCGGTCGTCGAGACCCCGACGGCTCCCCACGCGCTGGGCCTGCGCGAGGGCTCGAGCTGGAGCACCGGCGGCGGCGCGGACTGGGTGGCGATCGGGCCCGCCGAGCTGCTCGAGGCCCTCGACCCCCTGGTCGCGCTGCGCGAGAGCCAGGGGCTCGCCACCGCGCGCATCGACGTGGAGCAGGTCTACGACGAGCTGGCCGGCGGCCGCTTCTCGCCGCCCGCGCTGCGTGACCTCGTGCTCGGGCTCCTCGCCACCTGGGACCCCGCGCCCCGCTACCTGCTGCTGGTGGGCGACGCCAGCTACGACTACCGCGACTTCCTCTCCGGGAGCGCGCGCAACGCCACGCCCACCATGCTGCTCGACACCACCTTCGTGGAGTCCGCGTCGGATACCTGGTTCGGCACGCCGCCCGGCGCCCCGCTGGCCCTCGCCGTCGGGCGCCTGCCCGCGCGGGACGCCGCGGAGCTGGCCGACGTGGTGGCGAAGCTGGTCGCCTACGAGGCCGATCCGGACCCCGCCGCGGACTGGCGGCGACGCCTGCTGCTGGCGGCGGACGACGGCGCCGGCGCCGGCCATCCCGTGGAGGCGGAGCGCTTCGAGGCCGCCACCGAGGCCTTCGCGGCGCGGGCGCCGGGGGGCTTCGAGGTGGAGCGCGTCCATCTGGCCGGGCTCCCCGACGCCGGCGCCGGCGCGGCCGCCAACGCGAGCCTGCGCGCCGGAATCGAGGCCGGGGCCGCACTGGTGGTCTACGCCGGCCACGGCGGCGCACGCCACTGGGCCGAGGAGGCGATCTTCGGGGCGGACGACCTCGCCGACCTCGCCCCCTCGCCGGCGCCGCTCTTCCTCGCACTCAACTGCCTGAACGGCTTCTTCGACGCGCCGAACGAGGACTCCCTGGCCGAGGCGGCGCTGGCGCCGCCGGACCGGGGCGCGGTGGCGTTCGTGTCCTCCACCACGGTCTCGCCCTTCCCGGCCCAGCAGGCCTTCGCCGAGGCGTTCGCGGAGGAGCTCCTCGGCCGCAACGGCCGGCGCGTCGGCGACGTCTTCCTCGCCGCCATGCAGGCGATCGCGCTGCTCGACGGAGCCGACGACGCGCGCCGCAGCCTGGTGCTGATCGGCGACCCCGCCACCACGCTGGCCCTGCCCGAGGCCCCGGTCGCCGACGCCGGCCCCGACGCCGTGGCGAGCGGCGGCGACGGCGTGCGCCTCGACGGCTCGGCGAGCCGGCCCGTCGCGGGCGGGCTCCTCGCGTTCGACTGGCAGGTGGTGGAGTCGCCGCCGGGCTCCCAGCCCACGCTGATGGACGCCGACACCCCGCGGCCCTGGTTCTGGGCCCGCACCCCGGGCCTCTACCGCGTCGCGCTGGTGGTGAGCGAGGGCGAGCTCTCGAGCGGCGCGGACGACGTGCGGGTGAGCGTCGAGTCGGCGCCGGGCATGGCGTGCGGGAGCGGCCCCGGCGACGAGGGAGGCCGGGCCTCCCTGGGCGACCTCGTGACCCTGCTGCTCCCGATGCTGCTGGCGCGCCCGCTGTGCCGGCGGCGCGCGGCCCCCTAGGCGGCCCGCCGCTCCGGCGTGAAGCGCACCTGCATGTGGAGGCAGGTGCGCACCAGGGCCGAGGGCTTGAGGACGGGCCCGCCGGCCGCGTACTCCATGTCGGGCAGCCGCCGCAGCAGCTCGCGGAACGCCACCCGCATCTCCATGCGGGCGAGGTTGGCGCCCAGGCAGAAGTGCGTCCCGATGCCGAAGCCCAGGTGCTGGGGGTTGCGCTCCACCCGGAAGGTGTCGGGCTCGTCGAAGACGTCGGCGTCGCGGTTCGCCGAGGGGTAGATCATCAGCACCCGCTGGCCCTCGCGCAGCCGCTTGCCGCGCAGCTCCGTGTCCCGGGTGACGGTGCGGGAGAAGGAGTTCACCGGCGACACCATGCGCACCATCTCCTCGACCGCCGAGGGGATCAGGCCCGGGTCGTCGATCAGCTTCTGGCGCTCGGCCGGGTTCTCGATCAGGAGCTGCATGCCGCCGGAGATGCCGTTGCGGGTGGTCTCGTTGCCCGCCACCAGCAGGATCACGAGCATCATGATGAGCTCGTCGTTGGCGAGGCTCTCGTACTCCTCGCCGGTTTCCATGCCCGGCATCATCTCCTTGTCGAACTGCACCAGCATGCCCTCGTCCTTGGCGCCGGTGAGGATGCTGACGAGGTCGTCCCGGGGGTTCTTGCGCCGGTCCTCGATGATCTCGGTCACGTAGGTGGAGTACTCGAAGAAGGCCTGGCCCGCGGCGGCGGTGACGACGGGATCGTCGGCGTTGCCGTCGGCGGCGATCATGCGGTCCGACCACTGGTGGAAGCGGTCGTGGTCCTCGCGCCGGATCCCGATCATCTCGGCGATCAGCAGGAGCGGGAGCGGCACCGCGATGTCGTCCACGAAGTCGCACTCGCCGCGCTCGGCCACCGCGTCGATGGCCTCGGTGGTGATGCGCAGGAAGATCTCCTCGAGCTTCGCGACCATGCGGGGCGTGAAGCCGCGGTTGATCAGTCTGCGGAGGTTGCCGTGGCGCGGCTCGCCCTCGTCGATGAGCCCGATCTTGATGCGTTTGTCCGGGCGCACGCCCTCGGCCGAGCTGAAGAGCTTCTGGTTCTTCGAGATGGCGGACACGTCGGCGTACTTGGTGACGACCCAGATGTCGTCGTGCCCGGACCAGTGCACGGGATCGTTCTCCCGCAGCCAGCGCAGGCGCTCGGGCATGCTGGCGTCCCAGCTCTCGGAGTCCGTGAAGCGGATGTCCAGGTCCATCGTCGTCTCCTGCGGCCGGCCCTCAGGCCTCCGCGAACAGCGTGTCCACCACGTCGGTGACGAAGCGCTTCTGGCGCTCCAGCATCTCGTCGGCGAGCAGGTCCTCGCCTGCGAGCTCGCGATACAGCGGCGCCATGGCGAAGTAGCCGAGCACCATGTGGTACATGGCGAGCACGAGGAAGGGGGCGCGCTCGCGGCCCCAGCGCCGCGCGGCGGGCGTGGCTTCCACGGCCTCGTGGGCCCGGGCGAAGGCGCGCGCCATCCAGTCGCGCAGGGCCGGGCTGATGCGGCCGCCGCCCGAGAGGGTCTCGTACTGGATCAGCCGCGCGAGGTTGGGCCGCCGCGCGAGCAGCTCGATGACGCGCTCCACGACGCGGCCCGAGTCGCGGTAGGCCTCGGCGTCGGCGTCGAGGTACTCGGAGAGCACGGCCAGCACCGGCCCGAGGCCGCGCTCGAGCACCGCGACGTAGAGCGCCTCCTTGCCGGGGAAGTGGTTGTAGAGGCTCGGGATGCGCAGCCCCACCCGCGCCGCGACGTCGCGCAGGGTGGTGCCCGCGTAGCCGCACTCGGCGAAGCGCTCCTCGGCGACGTCGAGGATGCGCTCGGCGGTCTGCTCGCCCTTGGTGCGGGGGCGGTCCTCGGCGGGGGCGGGGGTCGCGGCGGCGGGCATGGGGCCTCGGCTCGAAGCAAACGATCGATCGTTAGTTTTCTGCATCGGCGAGGCCCGGTCAAGGCTGGAGCCGGGCCGAGGAACCCCTGCTCTGGCGGGGACTTGGAGCCGCGCCCGGCGGCGGATCAGTCCGTGGCGGACTGGAGCGCGAAGGCGGCCATCAGCTCCGCCTGCTTCTGGCGCACCTCCTCGAGGTGGCGCTCCTTCACGACGTCGAAGCCGCGGATCTGCTCGGGCAGGCTGGCGATCGCGACCGCGGTGTCGTAGTTGCCCGGTGCGAGGCCGTCGAGAAGCGTGTCGACGGTCGCCTCGTACTCGGTGATCAGCGCGCGCTCGAGCCGGCGGTGCTGCGTGCGCCCGAAGGGGTCGAGCGGCGTGCCGCGCAGGAAGCGCAGCTTCGCGAGCACCGCGAAGGCGCGCAGCGCCCAGGCGCCCACCTCGACCTTGGGCACGCGCCCGGTCTCGGGGTCGCGGCGGAAGAAGAGCTGCGGCGAGAGGTGGAGCCGGAGCCGGTAGTCGCCCTCGAACTCGGCCTCGAGCTGGCGGCGGAAGCTGCCGTCGGTGTAGAGCCGCGCCACCTCGTACTCGTCCTTGTAGGCCATCAGCTTGAAGGCGTAGCGCGCCACGGCCTCGGCGAGCGGCGTGGCGCCGCCCAGCGCGCGCTCGCGGTCCGCGACCCGCTCGACCAGCGCGCGGTAGCGGCGCGCCCAGCGCCGGCTCTGGTAGGCGGTCAGGAACTCGGCGCGTCGCTCCACCAGCTCCTCGAGGGTCCGGGGCGCCGTCTCCACCGCGTCGCGCAGTGCGGGCCGCGCGGCACGCTCCACCGCCGCGAGGTCGTGGGCGGCGAGCCGCCCCCAGGCCAGCGCCCGCTTGTTGAGCTCGACGGCGCGACCGTTCAGCTCGATGGCGCGCTCGAGGGCCGGCAGGCCCACGGGCAGCCGACCCTTCTGGAGCGCGTAGCCCACCAGGAACAGGTTCGTCGCGATGGCGTCACCGAGCAGCGCCGTGGCGATGCGGCTCGCCGCCAGCAGGTGGGCGTCCTTCTCCCGCACCGCGCCGCGCAGCGCCTCCTCCATGCCCTCCGACGAGAGGTCGAGGTCGGGGTTCAGCGCGAACTCGAAGGTCGGGGCCACCCGCGTGTCGATCACGGCGCTGGTGCGCTCCGGGGAGAGGGCGGGGAGCACCTGGGGCGAGGCCGCCACCACGATGTCCGCGCCGAGCAGCAGGTCGGCGCCGCCGGCCGCGATGCGGGTGGCGTGGATGGCCTCGGGCTCCCGGGCGACGCGGACGTGGCTGGTGACCGGCCCGTTCTTCTGGGCGAGGCCCGTCACGTCGAGCACCGAGCAGCCCTTTCCCTCCAGGTGCGCCGCCATGCCGAGGAGCGCGCCCACGGTCACCACGCCGCTGCCGCCGATGCCGGCGACGAGCACGTTGAAGGGTCGCTCGAGGTCGGCCACCGGGGCGTCCGGGAGGCCCGCGAAGGGCGCGTCGCCGCCGGTGTCCGCGGCCTCGCTGCCCGTCTTGCGCAGCCGCCCGCCGGTCACGCTCACGAAGCTCGGGCAGTAGCCCTTCACGCAGGAGTAGTCCTTGTTGCACGAGGACTGGTTGATGCGCCGCTTGCGGCCGTACTCGGTCTCCACGGGCTCGATGGAGATGCAGTTCGACTGCACCGAGCAGTCGCCGCAGCCCTCGCACACCAGCTCGTTGATGACGATGCGCCGGTCCGGGTCCGGGAAGGCTCCGCGCTTGCGCAGGCGCCGGGCCTCGGCGGCGCAGGTCTGGTCGTAGACGAGCGCCGTCACGCCGGGCACGTCGCGCAGCTCGCGCTGCACCGCGTCGATCTCGTCGCGGTCGTGGAAGCTCACGCCCGCCGGGAAGCCGGCGTTGTGCGGGTACTTGTCCGGCTCGTTGCTGAGCACCGCGATGCGCTTCACGCCCTCGGCGGCGAGCTGGCGCGCGATCTCGGGGACCGTCACCTCGCCCTGGAGGGACTCGCCCTCGATGGGCTGGCCGCCGGTCATGGCCACGGCGCCGTTGGCGAGCACCTTGTAGGTGATGTTCACGTTCGCGGTCACGGCCGCCCGGATGGCGAGCAGGCCCGAGTGGAAGTAGGTGCCGTCCCCGATGTTCTGGAACACGTGGCGCGTCCCGGTGAAGGGCGCCGCGCCGATCCAGTTGGCGCCCTCGCCGCCCATCTGGGTGACGGCCAGGGTGCGCCGGTCCGGCAGCCACACCGCCATGCCGTGACAGCCGATCCCGCCGAGGGCCACGCTCTCCTCGGGCACCACCGTCGAGCCGTTGTGGGGGCAGCCCGAGCAGAACGCGGGCAGCCTGGAGAGAGACCCGGTCGCGGTCGCGGCGGGCCGCGCCGGCGGGGGCGGCAGGGTCCGGGCGAGCTCCGGCTCGAGGCGGGTGAGCCACGCGCGCAGCGCGGCGGCGACGGCGCCGGGGGCGAGCTCGCCTTCCGAGGGGATCAGCGGGGCGCCGTTCTCGTCCCGCTTGCCGAGCAGGCGGGGACGCCGGGGCTCGTTGTAGAGCAGGTGGGCGAGCTGCTCCTCGACGAGCGGGCGCTTCTCCTCGACCACCAGGATCTCGTCGAGTCCGTCGGCGAAGCGCCGCGCCCCCTCGGGCTCGAGGGGCCAGGTCATGGCGACCTTGTAGAGCGTGAGGCCGAGCTGCTCGGCGCGGGCGTCGTCGATGCCGAGGTCCTCGAGGGCCTGGCGCACGTCGAGGTAGGCCTTGCCCGTGGTGACGATGCCGAGGCGGCGGCGCGGCGGGCTCCACACCACGCGATCCAGGCCGTTGGCGCGCACGAAGGCACGGGCGGCGGGGAGGCGCTGCTGGAACAGACGCTGCTCGACGGCGAGGGGCAGGTTGGCCCAGCCGATGGAGAGCCCGCCCTCGGGCATGGCGAAGTCGGCGGGGATCGCGACGCGCACGCGCTCGGGATCGACGTCTACCGAGCGCGCGCTGTCCACGGTGTCGGTCAGGCACTTCATCGCCACCCAGCAGCCCGCGTAGCGGGACAGCGCGAAGCCGTACAGCCCGAAGTCGAGGTACTCCTGGACGCTCGCCGGGTTCAGCACCGGGATGCCGCAGTGCACCAGCGCGTGCTCGCTCTGGTGGGCGATGGAGGAGGAGCGCGCGCCGGGGTCGTCGCCGGTCAGCACCAGCACGCCGCCCTTCGCGGCCGCACCGGCATGGTTGCCGTGCTTGAGGGCGTCGCAGGAGCGGTCCACGCCCGGGCCCTTGCCGTACCAGATCCCGAACACGCCGTCGTGCCGGGCGCCTTCGTAGAGGCCCGCCTGCTGGGAGCCCCACACCGCGGTGGCGGCGAGGTCCTCGTTCACGCCGGGCTCGAAGCGCACGCGGTGCTCCTCGAGGAGCTCCCGGGCCTGCCAGAGCGCCATGTCGTAGGTGCCGAGCGGCGAGCCCCGGTAGCCCGAGACGAAGCCCGCGGTGTCGAGGCCCGCGGCGGCGTCGCGCTGGCGCTGCATGATGGGCAGGCGCACCAGGGCCTGCACGCCGGTGAGGTAGACGCGCCCGCTGCGGCGCCGGTAGCGGTCGTCGAGCTCGTAGTCGGCGTCGAATCCGCCGGTTCGCTGCGCCGGGGCGGCCATCGGCGAAGTGTATCAGCCCAGGGCGCCCGCCTCCTTCAGGCGGGCGATCCGCTCGGTGTCGTAGCCCAGCACGTCGCGCAGCACCGCGTCGTTGTGCTCGCCGACGGTGGGCGCCATGGCGGGCTCGGGCAGCTCCTCGTCCCGGAGCTTCACGGGCAGGGGCAGCATGTCGGCGCCGTGGCGCTCCTTCGGGTACCAGGGGAAGCGGTGCTGGAACTGCGGGTCGTCGGCGATGGTCTTCGGCGTGTTGACCGGCGCGATCGGGGTGTCGTGCTCGTTCCCGAAGGCGATCCACTCGGCGGAGGACTTCGTGGCGAAGATGTCGCGCAGCTCGCGCTGGAGCTCGCGGTTGCCCCGGGCGTGGTCGGCGAACTTCGCGCCGGGCCAGCGCTCGAAGAGCTCCGGGCGGCCCACGCCCTCGCAGAAGTTCTTCCAGAACGCGCGCTCCGAGGCCATGAACAGCACGTGCCCGTCCGTCGACTCGTAGATCTGGTAGCGGACGCCCTCCTTCATGCCGGCGGTCCCCGGCGCGCGCCGCACGTAGTCGTCCGCCGCATTGCCCGTCACCTCGGACTCCGGGCGCTCGTAGGCCTTCCAGCTCTCGATCCGGTACCAGTCCATGTAGGCCGCGGCGTCGGACTGGCCGAGCTCCATCTCGCAGCCCTCGCCGGTCTCGCGCGCGCGGATCACGCCGGCCAGCACCGCCAGGGCGCCGAACAGCGGGCCCGAGTGCATTCCCATGGAGGCGTGCTCGGGGATGGTGGTGAAGCCCTCCTCGTCGACCTCGGGGTTCACGAGGCCGGCCCAGGTGTCGAACGCGATGCCGTGGGAGGGCAGGTCCTTGTAGGGGCCCGTCGCCCCGTAGCCCGAGATGTTGCAGAACACGATGCGCGGATTCGCGGCGCGCAGCCGGTCGTAGCCCAGGCCGCGTCGGGCCAGGGAGCCCGGCCGCATGCCCTCGACGACGACGTCGGCGTCCTTCACCAGGTCGAGGTAGATCTCCACGCCCTCGGGCTTCTTCAGGTCGAGGGTGAGGCTCTGCTTGCCGCGGTTCACGTGCAGGTGCAGGAGCGACACGCCCTCGACGATGGGCCAGGTCATCTGGCGCACGTAGTCGCCCGCGGGCGACTCCACCTTGATGACCTCGGCGCCGAGGTCGGCGAGGTGGGTGGTGATGGCGGCGGGGCCGAGGATGGCGCTCTCGATGACGCGCAGGCCGCCGAGCGGCGGAGGCTTGGAAGGCACGGGGGATTCCTCTCGAGGATCGGAAGGGTGTGCGAGGTGCCGGACGCTAGCAGCTCCCGAGGTGGGCCGCGCCGAAGGCCGCCAGCTTGTCGAGGAACTCGGCCCGGGTCCCGCAGGGCACCGTGATGGCGAGCCAGGTCACGCCGAGGCCCTCGAGCTCGGCGACGTGCTCGGCGAAGCGCGCCGGATCCGGCGGCTCGTGGGCGAACACCTCGAAGCCGAAGGGCACGAAGCAGACGTCGAGGGGCTCGCTGCGCCCCACGGCGGCGGCGTGCTCCCGCGCAAAGGCCAGGCGCCCGGCGAGGTCGTCCAGGCTCTCGATCTTCGCGGTGCGCATGTGGGGCACGAGGTGGGCCGGGGTCGGGAAGGGCAGCCAGCCGTCGCCGAGCTCCACGGCGCGGCGGATGGCGGCCTTGCTGTTGCCCCCCACCCAGAGCGGCGGGCGGGGCTCCTGGGCGGGCCGGGGCAGCGCCACGTTGCCCCGCGCGTGGTAGCCGCGCCCCTCGAAGGCGAAGTCCTCGCCGCTCCAGCAGCTCACCATCGCGCGCAGCGCGTCGTCGGTGAGCGCGTTGCGCTCGTCGAAGGGCACGCCGAGGGCCGCGAACTCGCCCTTCAGGTAGCCCGTCGCCACGCCCACGACGACGCGGCCGCCCGAGGCCACGTCGAGGGTCGCGACCGCCTTCGCGGTGAGGAACGGGTTGCGGTAGGGCGCCACCAGGACGTGGGTCTGGAGGCGGATGCGCCGGGTGGCGGCGGCCGCGAAGGAGAGCGCCACGAAGGGGTCGAGGGTGTGGTGGCCGCCGGCCTGCATCCAGCGCGTGGCGGGGATCGGGTGGTCGGTGACGAAGCAGGCGTCGAAGCCCGCATCCTCGGCGGCGCGGGCCATCTGGCCGATCGCCTCGCCGGTCAGGAACTCGTGAGGCGCGCCCACGTTGTCGGTGGGAAGTTGAACCGTGAAGCGCATGCGGCTACAGCATAAGGCGCCCCAGCGAGAAGGACCCCCCTTGGATCTGCGCGATTCGCAAGCGGAGGCGAGGTTCCGCGAGGAGCTGCGCGCGTGGCTCGCCGAGGCGGTGCCGGCCCACGGCCCGCCGCCCCCGGCCCACGACTGGCCGGCGCGACGCGCCTACGACACCGGCTGGCAGCGCAAGCTCTTCGACGCCGGCTACGCCGGCATGAGCTGGCCCGCCGAGTACGGCGGCCGGGACGCGACCCCGAACGAGCAGCTGATCTACAGCGAGGAGACCGCCCGGGCCGGCGCGCCCTACGTGGGCGTGAACTTCGTCGGCACCCTCCACGGCGGCCCCACGCTCATCGCCGAGGGCACGCCGGAGCAGAAGCAGCGCCACCTGGCGCGCATCCTGCGCGGCGAGGAGGTCTGGTGCCAGGGCTTCTCGGAGCCCTCGGCGGGCTCGGACCTCGCCTCGCTCAAGACCGCCGCGGTGCGCGAGGGCGACCACTACGTGGTGAGCGGCCACAAGATCTGGTGCTCCTTCGCCCAGGTGGCGGACTTCGGGGAGCTGCTGGTGCGCACGGACCCCGAGGCGCCGAAGCACAAGGGCATCTCCTGGCTGATCCTGCCCATGGACGCCCCGGGCATCGAGATCCGCCCGCTCCCCACCCTCGCCGGCGAGGGCGAGTTCAGCGAGGTGTTCCTCGACGCCGTGCGCGTTCCGGTCGAGAACCGCGTGGGCGAGGAGAACGACGGCTGGCGCGTCACCAACGTGACCCTGCGCTTCGAGCGCGGCACCGCCTTCGCGGGCGAGCTGGTGTTGCTCCAGCGAAACCTCGCCGAGCTGGTCGACCTGGCGAAGCAGCGCGGCCGCTGGGCCGACCCCGCCCTGCGCGAGGACGTGGGCCACATGGCGGCGGAGATCGACGCGCTCTGGGCCATGGTGAAGCTCTCGGTGTGCCGCGCGAGCCGCACCGGCATGCCGGGCCTCGAGGCCTCGGCGATCAAGCTCCACTACAGCGAGCTCTACCAGCGCATGACCGAGCTCGGCCTGCGCGTGCTCGGGCGCGCGGCGCTCTCCCGGGAGGACGTGGGCGGCCTGCCCAGCGGCCGCTTCCTCGCCGAGGGCCTCAAGTCGCTCAACTCCTCGATCGCGGCGGGCACCTCCCAGATCCAGCGCAACATCGTGGCCGAGCGCATCCTCGGGCTGCCGCGGGAGCCGCGGAGGTAGCGTGGACTTCCAGCTCACCGAAGACCAGGAGGCGCTCCAGGAGGGGATCCGCAGCTTCTGCGAGGGCCGCGTTCCCGCCGACCGGCTCCCCGACCTCGAGGCCAAGGGCGGCTTCGACCGCGGGCTGTGGGGCGAGCTCGCCGAGATGGGGGTGTTCTCGCTGCGCCGCCCCGAGGCCGAGGGCGGCGTCGGGCTCGGCTGCGCCGACGCCGTGCTGGTGTTCGCCGAGCTCGGCCGGCGCCTGGTGCCGGGCCCGCTGGTGTGGAGCCACCTGGCCGCGGGGCTGCTGGAGGGCGCGGCGGGCGGCGCGGTGGTGGTGGGCGGCATCGATTGCACCGCCGACTCCGACGGCCCGCTGCTGCTCGAGCACCTGGCCCACCTCGACGCGCTGCTCGTGCTGCGGACCGACGGGGCGTTCCGCGTGGACCCGCGCGCGGTCGCGGCGGAGCCCGTCGCGGTGCCCCTCGACCCGCTCACGCCGCTCCACCACGCGGCCGCGCTGCCCGGGGGCGAGCGGGTCGCCGACGCCGCCGCCGCCGCGCGGCTGCGCCTGGAGGGCGCCACCCTCGCCGCGGCCCAGCTCCTCGGCCTCGCCGAGGGCAGCCAGCAGCTCGCCACCGCCTACGCGAAGCAGCGCGAGCAGTTCGGGCGGCCCATCGGCGAGTTCCAGGCGATGAAGCACCTGCTCGCCGACGCCTTCGTGCGCCAGGAGCTGGCGCGCGCCGCCGTCTACGCGGCGGGCGCGATCCTCGACGACCCGAGCGCCGGCGAGCCGGTGCGCGCCGTCGCGGCCGCGAAGCTCACCGCCGGCGAGGCGGCGCTGCGCAACTCGCGCACCTGCATCCAGGTGCACGGGGGCATGGGGTACACCTGGGAGGTCCCGGCGCACCTCTACCTGAAGCGCACCTGGGTGCTCGAGAACGGCTTCGGGACCGGCGGCGAGCACGCCCACCGGGTCGCCGACCTGCTCGGCTGAGCCGGATTTCTATAAATAAACCATATATTTGCGGCATCGCTCCGGTCCTTTGACCGGTCTACCGATTTACGATACGTTACGGATCGTATTTGCTGGAGGACGGGCGCGTGAGCACCGGCATCGTCTCCTACGGGGCCTACGTCCCGCCCACCCGGCTCTCCCTCGCGAGCCTGGCCGGGCGTCCGCCGCAGGAGGGCGGCCCCGAGAAGGCGGTGGCGTGGTTCGACGAGGACGCCGTCACCCTCGGCGTCGCCGCCGCGGTGGAGTGCCTGCGCGGCTTCGACCGCGCCTCGGTGGACGGCGTGGTGTTCGCCTCCACCACGACGCCCTTCCGCGAGAAGCAGACCGCGGCGCTGCTCGCGAAGGTGCTCGACCTGCGGCGGGACGTGCGCACCACGGACCTCGGCGGCTCCCTGCGCGCGGGCACCCGCGCCCTCGAGACCGCGGCCGACGCGGTGGCGGCGGGCAGCGCCCGGCGCGTGCTGGTGGTGGCGAGCGACTGCCGGCTCGCGGCCCCGGGCTCGCCCCTCGAGCGCGGCTTCGGCGACGGGGCGGCGGCCTTCCTGGTCGGCGGGAGCGACGCCATCGCGACCTTCGAGGGCTGGCACGCGCTGGCGGACGAGATCGTCGACGTCTGGCGCGGTCCGCGCGACCGCTTCGTGCACGGCTGGGAGGAGCGCTTCGTCGTCCAGGAGAGCTACGTGCCGCGCACCGTCGAGGCCGTGCGCGGGCTGCTCGAGCGCCTCGGCGTGGCAGCCGGGGACCTCACCCGCGCCGCGCTCCAGGGGCCGGACGCGCGCAGCCACGGCAGCGTGGCCCGCAGCCTCGGCCTCGCGAAGGAGCAGCTCCAGGACCCGCTCTTCGGCCGCCTGGGCAACGCCGGGGCCGCCTTCGCTCCACTGCTCCTGGCCGCCGCCCTCGACGCGGCCCGGCCCGGCGACCGCCTGCTGGTGGCGAGCCACGGCGACGGCGCCGAGGCCTTCGCGCTGGCGGCGACGGAGCACGTCGAGAAGCTCGAGCCGCGCCGCGGCGTGGCCTGGCACCTGGCGCGGCGCCGCACGGTGCCGAGCTACGACCACTACCGCAAGGCGCGCGGCCTCGAGGCCGGCGAGTGGGAGCGCGGCACGGACTCGGGGCTCTCGGCCACGATCCACTTCCGCGAGCGCGACGAGGACCTCTCGCTGATCGGCCAGCGCTGCCGCCGGTGCGGCAGCGTGCAGTTCCCGAAGCAGCGCGTGTGCGAGACCTGCTTCGCCAAGGACGACTTCGAGCCGGCGCGCCTCTCGGACCGCAGCGGCCGGGTGGTGACCTACACCCTCGACCACTTCTTTCCCACGCCGGAGCCGCCCACGGTGGTCACCATCACCGAGATCGACGGCGCCCGGGTGCACCTCCAGCTCGTGAACGTGCGCCCCGAGGACGTGCGTACGGGCATGGCGGTAGAGCCCGTCTTCCGCCGCATCCACGAGACCGGCGGCCGGCCCAACTACTACTGGAAGGCCCGGCCCCTCCCGGAGGACGCGCAGGCATGAGGGACAAGGTCGCCATCGTCGGGGTCGGTTGCTGCCAGTTCGGCGAGAACTGGGACCAGTCGCCCTCGGACATGATCGTGGACGCCACCTACGAGGCCTACGCGGACGCCGGGATCGACGATCCCCAGGACCGCATCGACGCGGTCTTCACGGGCTCCATCTACTCCAACAAGGGGCCCCACGAGTGCAGCGACGCGCTCAAGCTGTGGAAGCCCGTCACCATGGTGTCGAACTACTGCGCCACCGGGACCGACGCGTTCCGCTGCGCCGCCATGTCGATCGCGGCCGGCGTGTACGAGACCGTGCTCGTGGTGGGGTACGACAAGCCCAAGGACCGCGGCGTCGCGGGCCCCAGCGTGGTGATGAACCAGGTGCGCGACCTGCCCATGACGCCGGCGGGGTGGTTCGCGCTCTGCGCCGCCACCTACTTCGAGAAGTACGGCGCCGGTCGCGAGGACCTGGCGCGCATCGCGGTCAAGAACCACCACAACGGGACGCTGGCGCCGAAGTCGTTCCTGAAGCGCGAGATCAGCGTGGAGGACGCCCTTGGCGCGCGCATGATCTCCTGGCCCTTCGGCCTCTACGACTGCGCGGCCCAGACCGACGGCGCCGCCGCCGCGATCCTGACCCGGGCCGAGAACGCGCGCTCCTTCCGGGACGACCCGGTGCTGGTGAAGGCGGTGACGGTGTTCGCCGGCCCGAACCCCCAGAAGGACCCGGGCAACGACTTCCTCTCCTGGAAGCCCACCGCCCACGCGGCGAAGGAGGCCTACCGCCAGGCGGGCATCGAGAACCCCATGGAGGAGATCGACGTCGCCCAGCTCCACGACTGCTTCACCCTGACCGAGCTGCTCTCCTACGAGGATCTGGGCTTCTGCCGCAAGGGAGCCGCCAGGGAGCACGTCGCCGCGGGCACCTTCGAGCTCGATGGCGAGCTGCCGGTCAACACCGACGGCGGGCTCAAGAGCTTCGGCCATCCCACCGGCGCGACGGGGGTGCGCATGGTGTACGAGAACGTGCTCCAGCTCCAGGGCCGCGCCGGCGAGCGCCAGGTGGCGGACGCGAGCCTGGCGCTCTCCCACAACATCGGCGGGCACCCGACGGCCTGCGGCATCGTGATCCTGGGGCGGGCCTGAGCGTGGCCTGGGAGACCCTGCTCTACGAGAAGGCCGAGGGCGTCGCCACCCTCACCCTGAACCGGCCCGACCGCCACAACGCGTTCAACCTCGCCATGGCGCGGGAGCTGCGCAGCGCCTGGGAGACGATCAAGAAGGACCCGGAGGTGGTCTGCGTGATCGTCACCGGCGCGGGCGAGCGCGCCTTCTGCACCGGCATGGACGTGGCCGAGGTGGCGAGCGGCGACGCCGAGGGCAGCGCCGAGGCGGACCGCGCCAGCACGCCCTGGTTCCAGCTCACCGCGGTGCAGAACCGCTGCTGGAAGCCGGTCGTCACGGCCATCAACGGCATGTGCTGCGGGGGCGGGCTCCACTTCGTGGCGGACAGCGACCTGCTGATCTGCTCCGACAACGCGACGTTCTTCGACACCCACGTGAAGGTGGGCCTGGTGGCGGGCCTCGAGCCCGTGGGGCTCGCGCGGCGCATCCCGCTGGAGGCGGTGCTGCGCATGGCGTTCCTGGGCGGCGCCGAGCGGGTGGACGCGCGGCGCGCCCTCGAGATCGGCCTGGTGGGCGAGGTGCTGCCCGCCGCCGAGCTGCTGCCCCGGGCGCGGGACCTCGCCGCGAAGATCGCCCAGCACTCGCCGGCCGCCCTGGCGCGCACCAAGCGCGCCATCTGGGAGAGCCTCGACGTGGGGCTCGACGACGGCCTGGGTCGCGCCTGGGAGATCGTGCAGGAGCACAACGACCACCCGGACCTCGCCGAGGGCGCCAAGGCCTTCGTCGAGAAGCGCAAGCCGCGCTGGGCGCCGCACTCGGAATGACGCGCGCATGACCGCCTACGAGCACGTCCTCTACGAGGTGTCGGACGGCATCGCGACCGTCACCCTGAACCGCCCCGAGCGGCGCAACGCCTACGTGCCCGAGATGGGCGACGAGATCGTGGACGCCTTCGCGCGCATCCGCGGCGACGCCGAGGCGCGGGTGGTGGTGCTGGCCGGCGCCGGCAAGGGGTTCTGCGCCGGCGTCGACCTCGAGCGGCTGCAGCAGAGCCAGACCGGCGGCGAGGGCGGTCGGCGCCTCGGCGAGGAGGCCTTCCTCACCACCTTCCCGCTGGAGCTGGCGAGCTTCCCCAAGCCGGTGGTCGCGGCGATCCACGGCGCCGCCATCGGGGTCGGGGTCACCATGGTGCTGCCCTGCGACGTCCGCATCGCGGCCGACGACGCGAAGCTCGGCCTCACCTTCGCGAAGCTCGGCCTGCTGCCGGGGCTGGGCAGCACCCACCTGCTGCCGCGCATCGTGGGCCTGCCCCGCGCCCTCGAGCTGGTCCTCACGGCGCGCGTGGTGCCCGCCGCCGAGGCGCTGGCCATGGGGCTCGTCAACCAGGTCGTGCCCGCCGACGCCCTGGCGAAGACGGCGCGGGAGACGGCCTCGGCCATGGCGGACTGCCGGCCCGAGGTGCTCGCCGCCGCGAAGGCCGCGCTGCTGCGCGGCGCCGGCAGCAGCATGGCGGACGCCATGCGCCACGAGGCCGCGGCGAGCGCGGCGCTGCGCGAGAGCAGGAAGAGCTGATGGACTTCGACTTCGCGCCCGAGGAGCGCCGCTTCCAGGAGGAGGTCGAGCGCTTCCTGGAGGAGAGCCGCTCGCCGGCGGTGATGGACGAGAACCCGGAGCAGCTCTCCCAGACCGTCGACACCCCGGCGAAGCGCGAGTTCATGGGGAGGCTCGGCGCCCGGGGCTGGCTCGGCATGTCCTGGCCCCGGGAGTACGGCGGCGCGGAGAAGCCCGGCCTCTACGACTTCCTGCTCACCGAGGCGCTCTCGCGCCACGGCGCGCCCCAGCCCGGCAAGGGCGTGGGGATCGTGGGCAAGACGATCATCCGCCACGGCAACGAGAAGCTGAAGCGCGAGTTCCTGCCGCGCATCATCCGCGGCGAGATCGAGTTCGCGATCGGCTACAGCGAGCCGGGCGCCGGCTCCGACGCGGCCAACATGCAGCTCGAGGCGCGGCGCGACGAGGCGCGCGGCGGCTGGGTGCTGAACGGCCACAAGATCTGGACCACCTCGGCCCACTTCGCCGACTGGTACTGGGTGGGGGCGCGCACCGACCGCGAGGCGCGCAAGCACCAGGGCATCACGCTCTTCCTGGTGCCCATGGACCACGCCGGCCTCACCATCCATCCCACCTGGACGATCGGCGACGAGCGCACCAACGAGGTGTTCTTCGACGACGTCTTCGTGCCCGACGACCACGTGGTGGGCGAGGTGAATCGCGGCTGGACCTACATCTGCGAGGCTCTCGACCTCGAGCGCTTCGCCATGATGCCCGTGGGGCCGCTGGAGCGGAAGCTCGAGGCCCTGGTCGAGTGGGTGGAGGGCGCCGAGCGCGACGGGCGGCCGCTGCGCGAGGACCCGGAGACGCGTCGCAGCCTGGCGACCCTCACCACCCGGCTCGAGGTGGCGCGCATGCTCCAGCGCCGGGTGATCGGCGAGGCGGTCAAGGGCGGCGTCCCCACCGTCGAGTCGTCGATGTACAAGCTCTTCATGACGCGCCTCGGCCAGCAGGTGGCCGACGCGGCCCTCGACCTGATGGGGCCCGAGGGCCAGCTGCGGCCCGGCGTCGCCGACGCGCCCGTGGGCGGCCGCTTCGAGCGCTCCTACCGCTACACGGTGGTGGACACCATCGGAGGCGGCACGTCGGAGATCCAGCGCAACATCATCGCGCGGCGGGGGCTCGGGCTCCCGCCCTGCTTCTGAACGAGCCCACGAGGAGAGCAGCCATGGAGTTCGAGTTCTCGGACGAGCAGAAGGCCTTCGCCGAGGAGGTGGAGAAGTTCCTCGACGAGCACGCCACCGCCGAGGTCGCGGACGTGTGCCGCGAGAACATGGCGCAGATCGTCGACACGCCGGAGCGCCGCGCCTTCATGAAGAAGCTCTCCGCCAAGGGCTGGCTCGGCATGACCTGGCCGAAGGAGTACGGCGGCCAGGAGAAGAGCGGCGTCTACGAGTACATCCTGAACGAGGCCCTGGCCCGGCGCGGCGCGCCCCAGATCGGCAAGGGCGTGGGCATCATCGGCAAGACCCTGATCCGCCACGGCAGCGAGAAGCTCAAGAAGGAGTTCCTGCCGAAGATCATCGGCGCCGAGGTGGAGTTCGCGGTGGGGTACAGCGAGCCGGGCGCGGGCTCCGACGCGGCCAACATGCAGCTGAAGGCCACCCGGGACGACGCGCGCGGCGGCTGGGTGCTGAAGGGCCAGAAGATCTGGACCACCTCGGCCCACTTCGCGGACTGGTACTGGGTGGGAGCGCGGACCGATCCCGAGGCGCCCAAGCACCACGGCATCACGCTGTTCCTGGTGCCCATGGACCACCCGGGACTCGAGGTGCGGGCCACCTGGACGATCGGCGACGAGCGCACCAACGAGGTGTTCTTCGACGAAGTCTTCGTGCCCGACGACTACGTGGTGGGCGAGCTCGGCAAGGGCTTCCAGTACATCTCCGAGGCCCTCGACCTCGAGCGCTTCACCATGTTCACCTTCTCGCCCATCCAGCAGAAGTTCGAGGAGCTCCTCGCGTGGGTGGCCGAGGCGGAGCAGGACGGCCGGCCGGTGCGCGAGGACGCCCTGGTGCGCAAGCAGGTCGCCCAGCTCGCCACGCAGATGGAGGTGGCCCGGGTGCTCGGCCTGCGCTTCGTCGCGACCTCGCTGAAGGGCGGCAAGCCGCCCACCAACGAGGCCTCGGAGTACAAGCTCTTCGCGACCCAGCTCTCCCAGCGGGTCTCCAACGCGGCGCTCGACATCGCGGGCCCGGGCGGCCAGCTGCGCGTCCACACCGAGGAGGCGCCCATGCGGGGCCGGCCCGAGCTCAGCTACCGCTACTCGGTGATCGACACCATCGGGGGCGGCTCCTCGGAGATCCAGAAGAACATCATCGCCCGGCGCAAGCTCGGCCTGCCGAAGAACTTCTGAGCGAGCGATGGACGCCGCCCCTCCCGCACTCGACGGCATCCTCGTGCTCGACCTCGCCACGGTCGGGCCGGCGGCGCGCTGCACCCGCATCCTGGCGGACTACGGTGCGCACGTCACCAAGGTGGGGGCGCCCCAGGGCAAGCAGATCGAGCCCGCCTGGTGGTCCTACGGGGCGGGCCGCGGCATGGAGCGGATCCGGCTGGACCTGAAGTCCGAGGCCGGGCGCGGCGAGTTCCTCGAGCGCGCCGCGGCGGCCGACGTGGTGGTGGAGAGCTTCCGGCCCGGCGTCGCGGCGCGCCTCGGCATCGGGTACGCGGACGTGCGCGGCGTGAACGACGCCATCGTGTACTGCTCGACCAGCGGCTACGGGCAGGACGGCCCCCACGCCGCGTGGGCGGGGCACGACCTCAACTACCTCGCCGTGGGCGGCTTCCTGCACCTCTCGGGCCGCCGCGACGACGAGCGGCCCGCGTTGCCCGGCGCCAGCGTGGCCGACGCCGCGGCGGGGGGCATGCACGCCGCCCTCGCCATCCTGGCCGCCCTGGTGCGCCGGGCGACGACCGGCGTGGGCGAGCACCTCGACGTCTCCGTGGCCGACGGCGTGCTGGCGCTGACGGCCCTGCCCGTGGACCAGCACCTCGCCACCGGCGAGATCCCCGGGCCGGGGAGCGACCTGCTCACGGGCCGCTACGCCTGCTACGACGTCTACACCGCCCGGGACGGCCGGCACCTCGCCGTGGGCGCCATCGAGCCCGCCTTCTACGCCAACCTGTGCCGCGCCCTCGGGCTCGAGCGCTGGATCCCCCACCAGCTCGACGACTCCCATCAGGACGCGATCCGCGCCGCCTTCCGCGACGCCTTCGCGAAGCGCGACCGCGACGCTTGGGTGGCGGAGCTGGCGCCGGCGAACACCTGCGTGTCGCCGGTCTACGCCATCGAGGAGCTGGTGGACGACCCGCAGTTCCGGCACCGCGGCGTGGTGGTGGAGGCCGAGCATCCCGAGCACGGGCGCTTCCGCCAGCTGGCCCCGGTGCTGGCGGGCACCCGCTGATGGACACGAAGGACCCGGAGGAGCGATGAGCGACCTGCCCGAGGAGGTGCGCGGCTGGATCGGCCAGAAGCGCTACGAGGAGGAGGGCGAGTTCGACGTGGAGCGCGGCTACGTGTTCAACACCTGCGCGGCCACGGAGAACGGCAACCCGCTGTTCTGGGACGAGAAGGCGGCGCGCGACCTGACCGACGGCTGGATCGCGCCGCCCACCATGCTCTCGGCCTGGTTCCGCCCCCACCACTGGGCGCCCGGCCGCAGCGAGCAGGCCCAGCCCCTCCAGGTCCACTTCGACCTGAAGGAGAAGCTCGGCCTCCCCGAGGCGGTGATGACCGACAACGAGATCGTGTTCGGCGAGCCGGTGCGGCCCGGCGACCGCCTGCGGACCTGGCAGGTGCTGCGCTCGGTGAGCGAGCCCAAGCAGACGAAGCTCGGCACCGGGCGCTTCTGGGTGATCGAGGTGGAGTATGTGAACCAGCGCGGCGACTCCGTGGGCCGCGAGAGCTACACCGGCTTCGGCTACCGGAGGGACGCGTGATGCCCGAGCCCGTCCGACTCACCGCGAGCCGCGTGAGGGAGGGCGACGCGCTCCCGCCGCTGGCGGTGGACGTGACCGCCACGACGGTGGTGCTGGGCGCCCTGGCGGCCCGGGACTGGCGCCCCATGCACCACGACAAGGACTTCGCGGTGGAGCGCAACGGCGTGAAGGACATCTTCCTCAACACGCCGAACCAGGCCGCCTGGTTCGAGCGCTACGTCACCGACTGGACCGGGCCCACGGGCCGCCTCGGTCGCATGAAGTTCCGCATGCGCGACTCGGTCTTCCCCGGCGACCGCATGGAGTTCAGCGGTCGCGTGGAGAGAGTCGGCGCCGACGAGGCGGGCTGCCACTGGGCGGACCTCTCGCTGCGCCTGGCGGTGGGCGACCGCACCACCACGGAGTGCACCGCCCGAGTGGCGCTGCCCGCCGACGAGCACGACAACCCCTGGAAGCGCCGCGGCGCCCAGTGGAACCCCTGAGGAGCCGATCATGGATCTCGACTTCAGCGAAGAGCAGGAGATGCTGCGCGAGATGGCGCGTGGGGTGCTGGCCGAGTACGCGCCGCTCGACGTGGTCCGCTCCATGGAGGACGACCCGACCGGCTACCCGGCGGAGCTCTGGAAGCAGCTGGCCGAGCTCGGCGTGCTGGGCCTGCTCGTCCCCGACGCCCACGGCGGCTCGGGCCAGGGCCTGCTCGAGGCCGCCATCGTGTACGAGGAGTTCGGCCGCGCGCTGGCGCCGACGCCTCACCTCGCGAGCGCGGTGCTCGCGGCGGGCGTGCTCGAGGCGGCGGGCAGCGAGGAGCAGAGGCGCGCCTGGCTGCCGAAGATCGCCTCGGGCCAGGCGATCCTCGTGCCCGCCTGGCTGGAGCCCGACCGCGGCTTCGGTCCCGAGGGCGTGACGCTGCGCGCCGAGAAGCAGGGCGACGGCCACCGCCTCTCGGGCACCAAGCGCCACGTCCCCTTCGCGAGCGCGGCGGACCGCCTGGTGGTGCTGGCGCGCAGCGGCGAGGGCGGGACCGGCGTGGACCTGTTCCTGGTGGACCCGAAGGCCGCCGGCGTGACGCTCACCCAGCAGCACAGCATCGCATCGGACACCCAGTACCGCGTCGATCTCGACGGCGTGGAGGTCGCGGCCGACGATCGGATCGGCGCGCCGGGCTCGGGCTGGGCGACCTGGGACGCCAGCATGCTGCGGGGCGCCATCCTGGTGGCCGCCCAGGCGATCGGCGGCGCCGAGCGGGCGCTCGAGCTGACGGTCCAGTACGCGAAGGACCGCGAGCAGTTCGGCAAGCCCCTCGGCGCCTTCCAGGCGATCTCCCACTACCTGGCCGACGCCGCCACGGCTGTGGACGGCGGCCGCACGCTCGTCTACGAGGCGGCCTGGAGCGCCGCCCAGGGCCGCGACGTCGCGCGGCTCGCCCCCATGGCGAAGCTCTTCGCGTGCCAGACCTACCGCGACCTCACCGCCATGGCGCAGCAGGTGTGGGGCGGCGTGGGCTTCACCATCGAGTACGACATCCAGCTCTACTTCCGGCGCGCCAAGCAGCTCCAGCTCTCCTGGTGGGACACCCGCCATTGCGAAGAACGCATCGCCAGCGCCATCCTCGATTGAGGGGGTTCGTATGAGGTTCGAGGACAAGGTCGGGATCGTGACCGGGGCCGGGCAGGGGATCGGCGAGGCCTACGCGCGGGCGCTGGCGGCCGAGGGCGCCGGGGTCGTGGTGGCGGACGTGCGCAAGGACGCGGGCGAGCGGGTGGCGGGCGAGATCCGTGCGGCGGGGGGCGACGCGCTCTTCGTCGAGGTGGACGTCTCGTCACCCGACTCCGTGGCCGCGATGGCGGACGCCGCCATCCAGAAGTACGGCGGGCTGGACTACCTGGTCAACAACGCCGCCATCTACGGCGACATGAAGATGGCGTCGCTCCTCACCGTGGACTGGGACTACTACCAGCACTTCATGGCCGTGAACCTGAACGGCGCGCTGCTGTGCATCCGGGCCTGCTGGGAGTCGATCGCCGCGCGCGGCGGCGGCGCGATCCTCAACCAGTCCTCCACGGCGGCCTGGATGGGGGCGGGCTTCTACGGGATCGCGAAGCTCGGGCTGAACGGCATCACCCAGAGTCTGGCCCGGGAGCTCGGCCCGCGGAACATCCGGGTGAACGCCATCGCGCCCGGCCCCATCGACACCGAGGCGACGCGCAGCGTGGTGCCGAAGCCGATCCTGAAGCAGATCCTCTCGGGCATGCCGCTCTCGCGCCAGGGCACCCCCGACGACCTGGTGGGGGCCTGCCTGTTCCTGCTCTCCGACGAGGCGCGCTGGATCACCGGCCACGTGCTCAACGTGGACGGCGGCCAGATCATGCGGCCCTGAGCCGCCGCCCGGGCGGCACCGGTCCGAGCCGCCCCTCAGGCGGCGTCGGTCGTGAGCCCGCTCTCGCGGAACGCGGCGCGCAGGATGCCCTCGACCTCCTGCTCCCACAGGAACGAGACGTGGCCGCCCTGGTACCAGGCGGCGTGCGGGCCCTCCCAGTGGTGCCAGAGCTCGTGGGCGTGGTCGGCGCGCGCGAGCCGGTCGCCGAGCCCGGCGTACATGTAGCGGCGTTCCTTCGGCACCCGCGGCGGCATGGCGACGGGCGACACCACGCGCAGCATGCGCTCGATGCGGTCGAACTCGAAGCCGAGGCGCTCGGCGGCGCCGAGGAAGAGCGGCGGCACGTGGTCGCGCACCAGGCGCACGAAGTTGGTGGCCGGGATCCCGGCGATCACGCAGTCGAGCTTCTCCTCCAGGCTGGCCACCAGGGCCGTCGTGTAGCCGCCCAGCGAGATCCCGTAGGCGCCCACCGCCGGCGCTCCCTCGTCCTGGAGCCAGGCGACCAGCCGCCGCACGTCCCACACCGCCTGGGCCTGGGCGTGGAGGGTGTCGACGAAGTCGCCGGTGAAGAAGCCGTCGCCGCCGCGGCGCCCGATGCGGCGCGGGCCGTGGAGGGGCATCACGGGGATGGCGACGTTGAGGCCCAGGGTCTCGTGGAGCCAGCGCGCCCGGAAGCCGGTGAAGTCGACGAGGTGGTGGCCCATGCGGTAGCCGGGCACGCACACGATCCAGGGCCGCGGCGCGCCGGGGTGGTCGAGCACCCAGGCGTGGGCGGTGCGGTTGGCCTCGTAGCCCATCCAGCGCTCGCGTCCGGGCTCGCCCGGGTGGGGCACATAGCCGCTCTCGAAGCGCAGGTGTCGGTGGGGAATCCAGCCCCAGCCGCCGATGCCGATCTCGACGTGCTCGAGGGCGGGCGGCGTGCCGTGGTAGCCCGTGGGGTCGTCGAGCCAGCCCTGCTCCTCGAAGAGCGCCAGCGCCTGGTCGACCTCGCGCCGGCAGCGCTCGCGGTCGCGCAGGGTCACCATGGTGGCCGACGCCACCTCGGTGGCGAAGAAGAACTCGTCGAGGAAGCCCTTGCCCGCCATGGCGAGGCCGCCCACGGCGCGGGGGATGCCGGGCGCCTTGGGGCCGCGCAGGGCGTCGCTGCGACGCAGGCCCATGAAGAGCGGCGTCAGCAGCGCGCGCGCCGCCACCTCGACGGCGGTGCCGAGGGTCGTCTGGAGCGTCTCGCGCACGGGGCACCTCCCCGCCAACACGCTTCCAACCTTAGGGCTCGAAGGGCCCCTTTCCAAGCTGCTCGCGGATCGGGACGAAGGGCGGCTGGAGCATGGCGCGGCGCTGCCAGTTGGCGCCGTCCACGGCGAGCGTGCAGCCCGACACGTAGGCGGCCCAGGGCGAGCACAGGAACGTCGCCGCCCACCCCAGCTCGCGCGGCCGGCCGACGCGTCCCGCCGGCGCCCGCGCATCCTCCTGCTGGCCGCGCTCGGGCACGCCGCGGATCGCCTCGACCTCGTCCTCGTGGGGCACCAGCCCGGGCACGAGGCCGTTCACGCGGATGCCGTGGGGCGCCCACTCGACGGCGAGGGTCTCGGTCAGGTTCTTCACGCCCGCCTTGGCGGCGGCGGAGTGGGCGAAGCCCGGGCCGCCGGTCCACGCGTAGGAGGCGCCGACGTTCAGGATCGAGCCCGGCGTGCCGGCGGTCATGTGGCGCCGCGCGAACTCCCGGGAGCAGAAGAACGTGCCGTTCAGCACGATGTCGACCACGGCGCGCCAGCCGTTGGGCGAGAGGTCCTCGGCGGGCACCGGGAAGTTCCCCGCCGCGTTGTTGACGAGCACGTCGGGCAGCCCCAGCTCGGCGCCGATCCGGTCGAAGGCCGCCGCCACGGCCTCGGGCTGGCGGATGTCCACGGGGACGCCGAGGCCCCGGGCGCCCACGGCCTCCACCGCGGCCACGCCGGCGGCGCGGTGCTCCTCGCCCCGGCTCGCCACGGCGACGGCGGCGCCGAGCCGCGCGAACTCCACCGCGATCGCCTTGCCGAGCCCGGTGCCGCCGCCCGTCACCAGCACCACCCGTCCCTCGAAGGCTCCCTTCGGCAGCGCCGCCGCGCCCAGCTCCGGCGGTTCGGGCAGACCCATGGACACTCCTCTCGTCGCCGCGTGACGACCGTCGATGCCCGGGCGAGTGTGGCCGACCCATGCCGCGGCCGCCAAACCGCGCGCACGGCCCGTGGTAGTCTCTGCCCGTGTCCTGCCCGAGCGAGCCGCGCGCGATCGAGACCGGCACCGACGAGATCCGTGCGCGCCTCGAGGACCGCGTGGCGGTGGTGACGCTCCAGCGGCCCGAGGCCCGCAACGCGCTGACCCTGGAGATGAAGCGCAGCCTGCTCGAGCTGGTGCCGCGCCTCGGTGCCGACCCCGAGGTGGGCTGCCTGCTGCTGACCGGCGCGCCGCCCGCCTTCTGCGCCGGCGGCGACACCAAGCGCATGGCGAGCGACGGGCGCCTGCCCTCGCCCGAGGAGCGTCTCGCGCTGCTGCGCGAGGAGCACGGCATCCCCCTCGCGATCCACGAGCTCGCCAAGCCCGTGGTCGCCGCGCTGCCCGGCGCCGCCGCCGGCGCGGGCTTCTCCCTCGCGCTGGCCTGCGACCTGCGCATCCTCGCCGAGAGCGCCTTCGTGACCACCGCCTACGCGCGCCTGGGCCTCTCCGGCGACTACGGCGGCAGCTGGTTCCTGACCCGCCTCGTCGGCACCGCGAAGGCCCGGGAGCTCTACTTCACCGCCGACCGCGTCGACGCGGCGGAGTGCCTGCGCCTCGGGGTCGCGAACCGCGTGGTCCCCGACGCCGATCTCGAGAAGGAGGCGCTCGCCCTGGCCAGGCGCATCGCCGCGGGCGCCCCCATCGCGCTCGGCTGGATGAAGGACAACCTGAACCGCGCCCTCGGCGAGGACCTGCGCGCCTGCCTCGACCGCGAGGCCGAGCGCATGGTGGCGAGCGCCCAGACCGAGGACTACCTGGAGGCGGTGCGCGCCTTCGCGGAGAAGCGCAGCCCGCGGTTCCAGGGGCGCTGAGCGCCGGAGGAGAGCATGGATCCCATCGAGCTCGAGTACGACGGCCCCATCGCCATCGTGAGCAACAACCGCCCCGAGAAGCACAACGCCGCCAACGACGCCATGGACGCGCGGCTGTGGGAGATCCTCGAGGAGCTGCACCACCGCAAGGGGCTGCGCGCCGTTGTGTGGCGCGGCAACGGCAAGTCCTTCTCCTCGGGGCGGGACACCACCGAGCTCGGCGTGCGCACCGAGGACATCAGCGACCTCGAGTTCATCGAGCGCGGCCACCGCGGCGCGCAGCTCTTCTTCAGCATGCCGGCCCCCATCGTGGTGGCGCTCAAGGGCTGGGTGATCGGCGGCTCCTTCGAGCGCGCCCTGCTGTGCGACCTGCGCATCGCGGGCGAGAGCGCGAAGATGATGCTTCCCGAGGTGCGCCACGGCGTGGTGCCGGACTCCGGCGGGACGGCGCGCCTGTTCCAGATGGCGGGGCACGGGCTGGTGGCCGACCTCGCCCTCACCGGCCGCACCCTCGACGCCGAGGAGGCCCTGCGCCACGGCATCGTCTCCCGGGTGGTGCCCGACGAGGCGCTCGACGAGACCGCCGTCGAGATCGCCCGCGCCATCGCGGCGAGCTCGGCCTTCACGGTGAAGATGTTCCGCCAGACCCTGGGTCGCCTCGCCAACCCCGCGGTCGCCGGCACCCTCGCCGAGGAGGCCCTCGCCCAGTCCATGGTGTTCGCCTCGGAGGACTACGCCGAGCTGAAGGCCGCGCGCGCCGAGAAGCGGGAGCCCCGGTTCCGCGGGCGCTGACCCGCGGGCGCCGAGGCCCGTCCCCCCCGGGCCCCGATTCCACCCCGATCGGGCTGGATCTGATATATGCTTGGCCTCCATCCGATCTGGGGGATCCGCATGACCACCCACGAGCTCGCCCCGACCCTCCTCGCCCTCGCGGCCGGCCTCGCGCTGGCCTGCGCGAACGTGTCCGAGACCGGCCTCGCCAGCGGAGCCCCGGCTCCCGCGGACATCAAGCCGGCCAAGTGGAACCAGGAGCGTGTCACCACCATCGCGGCCGACCTCGCCGACGCCGTGGCGGACCTGCGCGACGTGGTGCGGGACGACCCGGCGAGCAACATCGGCTCCGGCCAGTCGAACGCACGCCACCGCCTGCTCTACTCGCTGCGCCTGCTCAAGAACGAGAGCGCCTACCTCGCCAAGGAGCTGAAGGCGGGCTCCGGTCGCTCCGAGACCCTGCCCACCTACGAGCGCCTCGGCACGCTCTCCCGGGACGCGCGCGAGGAGGCGCGCAAGATCTTCCTCCACGAGGCCATCATGGGGCGCATCACCCGGGCCGGTGACCTGTGGCGCCAGCTCTCGCCCTACTACGTAGGCGCCGAGGGCTGATCTCGCGCTCAGCCCGGGTCCTCCTCCTCGCCGCCCAGCTCGCGGCGGCGGGCGCCGCCGCTGCGCCACTGGACCTGCGCGTCGAGTCGCCGCGCCTGCGTCTCGAGCAGGTCGGCGACGACCGCTGGGACGTGGAGCTCGAGCTGGCGCGCCTGGTGCTGGCCAGCGCGGAGGAGGGAGCCGCAGGGCGCATCCTCGTCGCGGACGCGACCGTCGCGCTGCGCGGCCGCGCGCCGGGCGAGCTCGCGGCGGGGCATCTCGACCTCGAGCTCGAGCGTGCGCCCGACGCCGACACCTGGTCCGGGCCCCTCCAGGCGGAGCTCGACCAGGGCCGGGTGACGTCCGGCATCACCCGGGTGACGGGACCTGCACGCCTCGAGGCCGGTCTGCGCCTCGGGCCCGAGGGTCTCGCCCTCGATGGGGCGCGGGTGCAGGCGGCGCGCCTCGCCGTGGAGCGGGTCGACGGCGGCGAGGTGGAGGGCGTCTTCGACCTCGAGGGCGGCGTGATGCGGGTCGCGGAGCTGCGCACCACCTGGTGCGGCGGGAGCTGGCAGGCCGCGGGTACGGTGGACTTCGGCGAGCGACGCTTCGAGGCCCACGTCGACGCCGAGGGCGCGGACCTCGACCGCCTGGTGCCGGTGGTCCTCCAGCGCGACGTCGAGACCGACCTCGGAAGCCTCGACCTCGACGGGCGCTTCGCCGGCGACTGGTCGGAGCCCGAGGTCTGGCTCGGCACCCTCACCGGCGAGGGCCAGCTCGCGATGCGGGGCGGCAACCTGCCCTCCTTCTCGCTGCTGCGCGCGGTGTGGGAGGCCCTGTTCCTGCGCATCCCCGGCGTCGAGGCGCTGCGCCTCGACCGGGGCCGGGCGGCGCCCACGAAGCTCCTCGAGATCCGCCACCCCTTCACACTGTCCGGATCGCGCATCGCGACCGAGGCGCTGCGGATCGAGACCGACGACTACCTCGCCGAGGGCACCGGGAGCCTCGGCTTCGACGGTGGCCTCGATCTCTCGACCCGCGTGACCTTCACCACCCAGGGCGCCCGCAAGGTCTTCTCCATGGCGAAGCTTCCGTTGCCGACCCTCGGCGCCGAGGATTTCGTCCCGATCGCGGTGGCGGTGGGCGGTACACTGACCGAGCCGTCCTTCAAGGTCGACGCCTCCCGGGTCTCGGCCCGGACCCTGGTGCGCCTGCTCGGCGGCGTGGAGGGCGTGCAGCGGGCGATGGCGGGCGTCGTGCAGGGAGGCGTGGACGCGGTGCGGAGGGGGGTCGACAAGGTGCTCCCGCGCAGCAAGACCGGGCGGTGAGACGGGCGGCCAGCGCGCTCCCGCTCGTCGTCGCCCTCGCCCTTGCGCTGCTCGCGGCCACGCGCGCCCGGGCCGCCGAGTCCCAGCGCGACCACGAGCCCGCTCCCGACTCCGTCGAGGAGCTCGAGAGCCCCCTCGAGAGCGGGTTCGAGGAGGCCGAGAGGAAGCCGACCCTCTTCCCGAACCTGAAGCGCCGGCTCAAGGACCTGCCGCCCTTCCTGCGGGACTCGAAGGCGTTCCTCCACCTGCGCACCTACGTGTTCAACCGGCGCAACCTGGGCGACACGCGGGACGCGGCCTGGGCGGCGGGGGGCTGGCTCGACTACGAGTCCGGCCTGTGGCGGGAGACGCTCTCCATCGGCGCGAAGCTGTTCCACTCCCAGGACGTCTACGGCCCCGCGGAGACCGACGGGAGCCTGCTGCTGGGCCCGGGCCAGCGGCCCTACACGGTCCTCGGCGAGGCCTTCGTGAAGCTCGAGCACCGGGGCAACCGGCTCACGCTCTGGCGCCACTCCCTCGAGCTGCCCTACGTGAACCGGCAGGACAGTCGCATGACGCCCCGCACCGTGGAGGGCGTCAGCTTCCTGCAGAACGAGGGCGCGCTCCGCTTCGGCGCCGGTCACCTCACCGGCATGAAGGAGCGCAACGACGACGACTTCGTCTCGCCCGCCCGCCGGGCGGGGGTCGCGACGAAGAACCGGAACCTCTCCTTCGTCGGCCTGCGCTGGTCCCCGGACGACCGCTTCTCGCTGGGCTTCATCGATCACTACGTCCCGGACGTGCTGAACATCTTCTACGCCGAGGCGGACTGGAACCTCGACCTGGGCGACGAGCTGGGCGTGCGGCTCGGGCTGCAGCTCACGGACCAGCGCTCCGTGGGCGAGGACCTGCTGACCGGCGAGGCCTTCGACACGCGGACCGTGGGCGCTCGGGCGGCCTTCGGGTGGCGGAGCCTCATCCTGAGCCTCGCCGCGACCACGACGGACGGGGAGGAGGGGATCCGCAGCCCCTTCGGCAGCCGGCCGAGCTACCTCTCGCGCATGCAGGAGGACTTCGACCGGGCCGGCGAGGATGCGCTGGGCGTGACGCTCTCGGGCCGGGTGGCCGGCCTTCGGGACGTGAGCGCCTTCGGGAGCTACACGCGGGGCGCCGGGGCGCGGGACCCGGTGGACGGGGGCTCGCTTCCCAATCGCCAGGAGTGGGACCTCACCGTGGACTGGCGCCCCGAGGCGGGCCTGCTGCCCGGCTTCTGGCTGCGCCTCCGGGGCTCGGTGGTCCAGCAGAACGGCGCGCCCGAGACGAACGCGCAGTTCCGCATCATCCTGAACTACGAGATCCCGGTGCTCTGAGGGCCGCGGCGCGCCTCACTCGAGCGTCGCGTCGAGGGCGCGCAGGGTCGCGAGCCGCTGGGCGATGACGCGCGCCCAGTCGTCGAAGGCGGCCTCGACGTCGCCCCAGGTGCGCGCCGCGCCGCTCAGGGTCTTGGTGCCGGCGCGCTCGTCCACCGCCGCGACCAGGCGCTCGCCGGTCAGGCCGTCGAGGATCTCCACCTCGATGGCGGCGCGGCCCACGAAGGCCTCGGTGCCCGTGGCGAGCTTCTTGGCGGCGCTCAGCAGGCGCGCCGGGGGCAGCACCGTGGAGGCGATGTCGAGGACGACGGGCGAGGCCCGCGCCTCGGTGATGGCGGTCCGCAGCCGGAGCACGCCGGGCCCGGGGCGCTCGACCACCTTGAACGGGATGGCGAGCTGCTCGCGCAGCGCGGCGTCGAGGTGGTTCACCAGGCCGAAGAGCTCCTCCCGGGGCACGTCCTGGAGCTGGCTGTCACCGCCCTTCCAGGCCACCACGGGCTCGACCAGGACGCTGTGGTAGCGCGCGAAGTCCGCGCCCGGCTCGATGTACACCAGCGCGGCCTGCTCCTCCCCGCCGCCGCTCAGCCGGGAGTAGTCGCCGAGGAAGCCCGAGGGCTTCGCGAGCCCGGTCCGCTCCGTGGTCGCGCAGGCGCACAGCGAGAGCGCGACGGCCAGTGCGGTCGCCCTCATCGCACGCAGCTCCAGGCGTGGTGCCGGAAGATGCGGTTCAGCGTCTGCAGGTCCGTCGACTCCGCGCAGGCGGCGTCGAAGTCGAGCTGGATGGCCCGCACCCTCTTCTCGAGGCACTGCTGGAGCGCGACGCCGTTCACGCTGGTCTGCCGGACCCGGTTGTTGCGGGCCAGATCGGCGGCGAGCCCCTGGATGGCCGCGGTCTTCTGCTGGGCAGGGAGCCGCGTCCACTCGCTGCAGCGGGTCGCCGCGGCGGGCCGGGCCCAGAGCGGGAGCGCGAGAGCGGGGAGCAGGATCCAGGCCGGGGCCTTCATCGGCGATCTCCTGTGCGAGCCCGAGGAGCGTAACGCAGCCGGGGCCTCGGGGGCGCCGGGGTCAGGGGGCCTCGGCCCGGGTCTCCGGGGGCGGGAACCTCGCGAGCATCTCGTCCACGGCGACCTGGACGCGCCCGCTGCGCTCGGCGGGGCTCGCCTGGCGGTCGAGGCGCGCCTGCACCGAGCCGCGCCAGAGCAGCTTGCGGCTGCCGCGATCCACCACGTCGAGGAGCAGGGTGCCCTCCTCGTACTCCGTCACCACGGTGTCGGTCACCACCACCCCGGCCCAGCGGGGGCCCGGGCCGTAGTACCGGTCGATCGTCTCGACGTCGATCTTCTCGGCGACGGCGGCGTGGTAGGCGACGAGGAAGTCGGCACGCTCGGGGAAGTCCTTGGCGTAGCCCATGGCGGCGAGCCTCGTGTCCACGGCGGCGCGGATCCGCGAGTCCACGATGCTGTTGTCGACGCGCGGGTCGCCGGTGGGCGGCTGGAGGCCCGGCAGCCAGGCGTAGCTGCGCAGGGCGCCGAAGTCGGCGGAGGGATCGAAGTCGTAGGCGACCCGGAAGGGGGTGCAGGAGACGGCGACCGCGGCGACGACCAGCGCGGCGAGCCAGCGGGCGGGCGTCACCGCACGAGCTCCCGCACACCGGACTCGCCGGCGACGAGCACGTCGGAGACGCAGTCGGCGAGGAACAGGCCGTGCTCCACCAGGCCGGGGATGCCGGCGAGCCGGGCCGCCAGGGCGGCGGGGTCGGGGATGCGCCCGAAGGCGGCATCCAGGAGCAGGTTGCCGTTGTCGCTGGCCGCCTCGCGGCGGGTGACCGTCGTGGCGCCCAGAGCGAGGACGCGATCCGAGACCACGCCGGGCGCGAAGGGCAGCACCTCGAGGGGCAGCCCGAAGCCGCCGAGCTCGGTCACCAGCTTGGACTCGTCGGCCACCACCACGAAGCGCGCGGCCATCTGGGCCACCACCTTCTCCCGGGTCAGCGCGCCGCCGCCGCCCTTCACGAGGTTCCAGCCGGGGTCGATCTCGTCGGCGCCGTCGATGGCGACGTCGAGCGCCCCCGCCTCGTCGGGTGACACGAGCCGCAGGCCGGCCCCGCTCGCGAGCTCCTCGGTCTGGCGCGAGGTGGCGACGCACACCACGTCGGGCTTGCGCTCGCCGAGGGCCAGAACGGTCCAGCGCACCGTCGAGCCCGTGCCGAGGCCGACCCGCATGCCGTCCTTCACGAGCTCCGCGGCGCGTCGCCCCACCGCCTGCTTGGCGCTGTCCTGGTCCATCCGGGCACTCCCGTCGGAAGACGCCCGAGCATAGCGACCCGTTGCCGTGCCGGTCCCGGGGCTTCGTCTATCCTCCGTGTCCATGAGCGCCGGCCCCGTCACCGCCTCGCCGGCCTGGAAGGCCCTCGAGGCGCACCGGTCCGAGATCGGCACCACCCACCTGCGAACGCTGTTCGCCGAGGATCCGGGGCGTGCGGAGCGCTTCACCCTGGAGGCCGCGGGCCTCCACCTGGACTACTCGAAGAACCGCGTCACCGCCGAGACCCTCGGCCTCCTGTGCGACCTGGCCCGCCAGGCCGGCCTCGCCTCGCGCATCGAGGCCATGTTCGGCGGCGAGCGCATCAACACCACCGAGGGGCGCGCGGTGCTCCACGTGGCGCTGCGCGCGCCGCGAGACGGCCGCATCGCGGTGGACGGCCACGACGTGGTGCCCGACGTCCACGCCGTGCTGGACCGCATGGCGGAGTTCAGCGAGGCGGTGCGCTCGGGGGCCTGGAAGGGACACACCGGCCGGCGCATCCGCAACGTGGTGAACGTCGGGATCGGCGGCTCGGACCTCGGGCCCGTCATGGCCAGCGAGGCGCTGCGCCACTACGCGGACCGCGACCTCACCCTGCGCTTCGTCTCCAACGTGGACGGCACGGACCTCGCCGAGCGCGTGCGCGACCTCGACCCGGCCGAGACGCTCTTCATCGTCTCCTCCAAGACCTTCACCACCCTCGAGACCCTCACCAACGCGCGCAGCGCGCGCGAGTGGTGCCTGGCCGCCCTCGGCGACGAGGCCGCCGTGGCGCGGCACTTCGTGGCGGTCTCCACCAACGCCGCCGAGGTGACGGCCTTCGGGATCGACCCGGCCAACATGTTCGGCTTCTGGGACTGGGTGGGCGGGCGCTACTCGCTGGATTCGGCGATCGGCCTCTCGCTCATGATGGCCATCGGGCCCGAGCGCTTCCGCGAGCTGCTGGCCGGCTTCCACGCCATGGACGAGCACTTCCGCACGGCGCCGCTGGACGCCAACGCGCCGGTGCTGCTCGGCCTGCTGGGCGTCTGGTACTCGGGCTTCCTGGGCGCCACCGCCCACGCCGTGATCCCCTACGACCAGTACCTGCACCGCTTCCCCGCCTACCTCCAGCAGCTCGACATGGAGAGCAACGGCAAGGGGGTGGACCGGGACGGCAGCCCGGTGGGCTGCACCACGGCGCCGATCCTGTTCGGCGAGCCCGGCACCAACGGCCAGCACTCCTTCTTCCAGCTGCTCCACCAGGGCACCCACCTGGTCCCGATCGACTTCATCGGCTTCGCCCACAGCCTGAACCCGAACGGTGCACACCACGACCTGCTCGCCGCGAACCTGTTCGCCCAGGGCGAGGCGCTGGCCTTCGGCAGGACCGCCGAGGAGGTGGCGGCCGAGGGCGTGGCGCCGGAGCTGGTGCCCCACCGCACGTTCCCGGGCAACCGGCCCAGCACCACGATCCTGGCCGAGCGGCTCACGCCCCGGGTGCTCGGCGCGCTGGTCGCGCTCTACGAGCACAAGGTCTTCGTCCAGGGCGTGGTGTGGAACGTGAACTCCTTCGACCAGTGGGGCGTCGAGCTCGGCAAGGTGCTGGCGGGGCGGATCGCCCCCGAGCTCACCGCCGCGGTCCAGCCCGAGCTGGGGCACGACGCGTCCACCAACGCGTTGATCCGCCTCTACCGGAGGCTGCGCGACCTGGGATAGGGTCGGAGCCGCGACGGTTCCCTCCGTCGCACGCTTCGGGAGCCCCCCATGGACGCCACCGCGACCTCCCTCGACGTCTCCGCCGTCCTGATCGGCCTGCTCGGCGGCCTCGCCATCTTCCTGTTCGGCATGGAGCAGATGACCGACTCCATGAAGGCGGTGGCGGGCGACGGCATGCGTCGCCTGCTCGGCCGGCTCACGAGGAACCGCTTCACGGCGGCCTTCACCGGGGCCTTCGTGACCGCGGTGATCCAGTCCTCCTCGGTCACCACGGTGCTGGTGGTGGGCTTCATCACCGCGGGCCTGATGTCGGTCTCCCAGTCCGTGGGCGTCATCATGGGCGCCAACGTCGGCACCACCATCACGGCCCAGATCATCGCCTTCAAGGTGACCCAGTACGCCCTGGTGCTGATCGCCTTCGGCTTCGGGATGCAGTTCCTGAGCGGACGGGAGAAGGTCCGTCAGGTCGGGTCCATCATCATGGGGCTCGGCCTGATCTTCTTCGGCATGGACCTGATGAGCGACGGAACCAGGCCGCTGCGGAGCTACGAGCCCTTCATCACCGCCATGCAGGACATCCACCGGCCGCTGCTCGCCATGCTGGCGTCCGCGCTCTTCACGGCCCTGGTGCAGAGCTCCTCGGCGACCACGGGCATCGTGATCGTGCTGGCGAGCCAGGGCTTCATCACCCTCGAGGCCGGCATCGCGCTGGCCCTGGGCGCCAACATCGGCACCTGCGTGACGGCGCCGCTCGCCACGCTGGGGAAGCCGCGGGCGGCCGTCCAGGCCGCCACGATCCACGTGCTCTTCAACGTGGCCGGGGCGCTCGTCTGGGTCGCGCTCATCCCCGAGCTCGCTGAGTTCGTTCGCCGCATCTCGCCCGCCTCGCCCGAGCTCGCCGGCGCCGCGCGCCTGGCGGCCGAGACCCCGCGCCAGATCGCCAATGCCCACAGCGCCTTCAACATCGCCAACACCGTGGCCTTCATCGGCTTCACGGGCCCCATCGCCCGGCTCGTGATCTGGCTGGTCCCCGAGCGGCCGGCCGAGGTGCCCGAGCGCGCGCGGCCCCGCTTCCTCGAGGACGTCTACCTGGACACGCCCTCCCTGGGCCTCGACCGGCTGCGCCTCGAGATCGGGCACCTCGGCGAGGTGGTGGGCGAGGTGCTCGAGGCGCTGCGCTATCGCCCCGAGGCCGGCGCCTTCGACCGCGCGACGGTGGACGCCGCGGTCGAGGACGTGCGGGTGCTCCACGAGTCGATCCTCGACTACGCGCGTCGCCTCCTCGGGCGACAGCTCAGCGCGCGAGAGACCGAGGAGCTCGAGAGGTCCCTCGCCGTGGCGAACCATCTCCACAACGCGGCCGACACCATCGGGGTGAACGCCGCCGCCATCGTGGCCGAGCTCTCCCAGCAACGGCTCACGGTGAGCGACGAGACCCTGAAGCGGCTCCGGGAGTTCCGCGCCCGGATCGAAGAGGCCGCCAGCCAGGCGGTGCGCGCCTTCGTGGAGGAGGATCGGGAGGAGGCGAGACGGGTGATCGAGGCCAAGCGGACGGTGGTCGAGCAGGCGGACGCGCTGGAGACCTACCTGGCCGGTCGCCTGGCGGCGGGCGAGCCGGGGGGCCTCACCAAGTACCGGCTCGAGGCCGAAGTGATCGAGGTCTTCAAGCGCATCTACTACTTCGCCAAGCGCATCGCCAAGACGGTGGCCTCGGACGTGCCCGAGGCCGAGGTCCCGCGGGCAGATGCGGCGAGGTCGCTGGGCTAGGCTCCCCGCCGCCATGGCCCCCCGCGCCCGTACCGGCTCCTCGCCGCTCCTCCTGCTCGTCCTGCTCGGCGGATGCGTCACCGTGGGGCCCGACTACGAGGCTCCCCAGCCGGAGACGCCGGACCGCTGGCACCAGCAGCTCGTGGAGGGGCTCGCCCGGGGCGAGGCGGGCCTGCGCACCTGGTGGACCGTGCTCGACGACCCGCTGCTCGACGACCTGATCGAGCGCGCGGGTGCCGGGAACTTCGACCTGCGCGAGGCCGTCGCCCGCATCCAGGAGTCGCGGGCCCGGCTCGGCATCGCGTCGGGCGAGCGCTTCCCCGATGTCGACGGGACCGGCGCCGCCCAGCGCGACCGCCTGAGCGAGGGCACCTTTCCCATGGTCGTTCCGCCCGGCAACCGGAGCGACAACCTCCTCTCCCTCGGGGTCGACTCGAGCTGGGAGATCGACCTCTGGGGCCGCATCACCCGCTCCGTGGAGTCCGCCGAGGCGGGCTTCGGGGCCTCGGTCGAGGACTACCGTGACGTCCTGGTCCTGCTCTACGCCGAGGTGGCGACGGTGTACGTCGACGTCCGCTCCTTCCAGGCCCGGATCCGCTTCGCCGAGGGCAACGTCGAGACCCAGCGCGGCTCGCTCCAGCTCACCTCGGACCGCAACCGCGCCGGCCTGGTGGGCGACCTCGACGTGCGCCAGGCCGAGCAGAACCTGGCCAGCACCGAGGCCTTCATTCCCCAGCTCCGCCAGGCCCTGGCCGCGGCGGTGCACCGCCTCGGCGTGCTGCTCGGCGAGCCGCCGGCCACGCTCTACGCTCAGCTCGCGGCGCCGGCCGAGATTCCCGCGGCTCCGCCCGAGGTGATGGTGGGCGTCCCCACGGAGCTGCTGCGCCAGCGGCCCGACGTGCGCCGGGCCGAGCGGGCGCTCGCCGCCCAGACGGCCCAGATCGGCGTCGCCCAGGCGGACCTGTACCCCCGCTTCAGCCTGGTGGGACAGTTCGCCTTCGACGCCATCCGCGCCAACGACTTCCTCACCTCGCCGAGCCGGGCCTTCGCGTTCGGGCCGGCGTTCCGTTGGAACCTCTTCGACGGCGGCCGCGTGCGGAACAACATCCGGGTGCAGGACGCCCTCACCGAGCAGCTCCTTGCCCGCTACGAGAACACCGTGCTGCTCGCCCTGGAGGACGTCGAGAACTCCCTGGTGGCCTTCGTCCAGGAGAGCGTGCGCCGCGACGCCCTGGAGCGCTCGGTGCTGGCGGCGCGCCAGGCGGTGAGTCTGGTGGACACGCTCTACCGCACCGGCCTCACGGACTTCCAGAACGTCCTCGACACCCAGCGGACGCTCTTCGAGCAGGAGGATGCCCTGGCCGCGAGCGAGGGCCTCGTGGTCCAGAACCTCGTGAGCATCTACCGTGCCCTCGGCGGCGGCTGGTCGCCCGACGCTCTCCTTCCGACGAACTGATCCACGCCCCGAAGCGGAGGAAATCCATGTCTCGCGCCCGTCTCCCGGTCTGCCTCGGAATCGCGCTGGTCCTCGGTGCCTGCGCGAGCCAGCTCCAGAACGACGTCTTCTACGATCCCGAGGCCAGCTTCGAGACGTCCCGGAGCCTCGGCTTCACGAAGGGGCGCGGTGGCACCGAGGCGAACCGCGCCGTCGCCGAAGGGGAGATCCGCACCCTGCTCGCCGCGAAGGGCTTCCGCTTCACCGACGCGGGGCGCGCGGACCTGCTCGTCCGCTTCGACATGGGGCGGAGGGCGAAGGTCAAGATGAGCGGCTCGGCGACCCCCGGGGCGAGTACGCCGGGATCGTGATCGAGCTCGTGGATCCCACCTCGCAGCGCCCCGTCTGGCACGGCCTCGCCTTCGAGACCTGGTACGACTCCATGGAGCCCGAGGCGGAGATCCGCAAGGCGATCCAGTCCGTGCTCGCCCAGTTCCCGCCGAGCCCGTAGCGGGAGGACCCTTGGCGAAGACGCTCCTCGGGCTCGCGCTCTCCTTCACGACCGCCGCGGGGATCTCCTGCATGGCGGGTACCGCCATCGCGCCGCGCTTCGACAACCGGCCGGCGGAGTGGCTCGAGATCCGAGGAGACGACCGCCCGTGGAAGCTCCTGGCCGTCGAGGACGAGCCGGACCACTACGCCGAGTCCATCGCGCTGGGGGGCCTGCCCACCCTGACCGACTCGCCTCTCGTCTCCGAGGCGCCGGTCCTCGGTGACCTGCCCGTCGACTCGGTGGCGACCCGGAAGCCGCTGCTCTGGGAGTTCCGCGTGGAGCGCCGGCTCGTCTACCGCGGCAGCTCGAAGGAGCCCGTTGCGGAAGCGACCGCCGAGCTCCGGGAGGAGCTCGAGCTCGGCTGCTCCGCGCTCACCTGGAAGCCCCTCTACGAGACTCCCGGCGACGCGATGTACGAGTGGCAGCACGACGGCTGCTCCGGGGGCGACCCGGAGCACGAGATCCTGCGTCTCCTCGAAGGCCGGCTGGGCGTGCACCGCGCCTCGCTGCGCGCGCGTCGGCAACGGATCCCGGTGGAGATGAGGACCGAGTGGATCAAGATCCTGTCCCAGGCCCGGCTCACCGGAGATCGGGCCTCCCGGCGATGACTCGCGCCCACCGGATCGCGCTCGCCGAGCGCCCCGGCTTCGGCTCCGCGGCGCACCACACCCTCGGGCGGAAGATCATGGCCCAGCCGATCGGTGCGATCTTCGAGAGGTACCGGTCGAGCGCGGCCGGGCTCTAGGGCGCTCCGTCCGACTCCGGGTCCGCGTCGGCGAGGTGGTCGAGCAGGATGCGCCGCACCTCCTGGATGGTCTCGGGGTGGGACTGGGTCGAGTGGCCGCTGTGGAAGACCACGTACTCGCTGGCGGCCTCCTCGATGGAGGCGCTCTCGTAGGCGACGACGCCGTCGTTCTGCCCGTCGGCGGGCGGCCCGCCCTTCACGGGAATGATCGAGTGGGCGATCACGCCCGGGTCCACCGGGATGCTCGAGATGGTGAGCGAGAACGGGTGCCGGGGGTTCATGTTGTCGACGCTGCTCGGGATCCGGCCCATCTCCCGGCGGATCGCCGTGTCCTCGTCGCCCGTCGCGAGGTCGATGCCGCGCCGCGCCGCATCCCCGGCCACGCTGATGCCGGCCCGGGCCAGGTCGACGCCGGTGCCGACCAGGTTGGTGGGGGCGTTGAAGAGGTCCGACGCGATCCGGCCCAGCCAGTTGCCGGCCAGGAAGCTGCCGCGGTGCGGGGTGGAGATGAAGACCACGCGCTTCACGAAGGGGAGCGGCTCGAAGAAGACCGCCGAGCCGACCAGCTCGCGGGTCTCGGGCTTCATCTCGACCTGGTCGAAGGACCGGTCGCTGGTGTTGCTCCAGAACCGGTCCCCGGGGTCGATCACCTGGGCCTTGGTGAGGAGCCCTCCCTGGCTGTGACCGATCACGACCATGCGCCCCAGGGCCGGATCGCTCTCCGGGCCGCCGAGCCCGGCGACAGCGTTGCGCAGCGAGCTGCGCAGCAGGCTCGCCGAGTAGAGGATGGGGTTCCCGGTGGAGTAGATGAAGAGCCAGATCTCGATGCGGTCGCCGAGCTTCGGATCGCTCTCCAGCTCGTTCAGCAGCTCCGCCCAGCGGGCCGGGTTGGAGGCGGTGCCGTGGACGAGGACGACGGGCACCCGGCCCGGCACGTGGGGGCGCAGGGCGAACAGGCCGTCCTGGTCGCCGAGGGCGTCGCCCTCGAGGAAGCCCTGGAGCGAGAACTTCCAGATCTCGTCGCCCTCGAGCCCCAGGGCGAGGGAGGAGGTGGTCTCGAACTCGAGCGGAACGGGGCGGCCGGCCACCTCGATCTCGGCCGCTCGCTCGAGGCTGTAGACCTCCAGCGTCGCCGGGAAGCGTCCGCTGCGCAGCGAGCTGCGGGCGTCCTGGTAGCGGAGCAGGAACGTGACGGGGACCTTGAGCTTCTCGGCGACGTGGATGCCCTCGACGGCGCGAGTGCGCCCCTGCACCGGGACGGCGTCGGCGGCGAAGGGGGCACCGAGGCCGGCCCGCCGGTAGCGGTTGCGCAGCCCGCGCACCTCGAGCTCGGCCGCCGAGGTGAAGTTCGCCAGGCGGCGGTCCGCCCAGTCGAGCCCCGTCGGGTCCAGGTCCAGGTCGAGCACTCCGAGGTGGAAGGGGAACTCGCCGGCGCGCAGCGCGACCTCGCCGGCCTCGTTCACCAGCGCCCGGGCGATGGAGCGGTTGTAGAGGTCCACCGCGGTGCGCAGGCGCGGATCGAAGGCGTTCGGCGGCGCGCCACCGTCCTCCGGGAACAGGAACGCGTAGGCGTAGATCGAGGCCGCCACGAAGTAGGACCGGTCGCCCTGGCGCTCCGCGTGCAGGAAGGAGAACTCGGCGAGGGCGAACAGCCGGTCGAGGTTCATCTCCTCCACGGTGCGCGCGTGCAGCTCGGCCAGGCCGCGCTCCGGATCCTCCCGGAAGTGCTTGGAGAGCCCGAGGCGCAGCAGCACCTGGCGGGAGGGGACGCTCGCGCGGTCGCTGGACAGCACGCTCGAGGTGAGGTTCTGGTGGACGCGATCCTCGTCGATGCGGCGGACGCCGATCGGGGTCGCACAGCCCAGCGCGGCCGCGAGCGCGACCGCGAGTGCAGCTCTCCCCGCTCGGATCGCCACGGCTCGGAGCTTCATGACGGGGGTCCTCCTCGCGGAGGCGGCCGCTCCGGCAGCCCCACACGGATCTGCCTCGAGAAGTCTGCGGCGTCGCCCGCCGCCAGTCCGCGCCCGGAGACCCGGCTCCGCTCGCGCAGCTCCTCGAAGGCGAGGGTGGTGTTCACGCTCCCGCGCTCGTAGCCGAGCTGGTCGAGGTGGCCGTTCACGAGGATCCGCCAGTCCCACGGCCGACCCGGCGTGACGTGCTGAACGTGATAGCGGATCGCGGTGGTGCAGTTGTGCAGCGCCGCGTTGTACCACTTGGGCCGCTCGGCGAGCTCGTTGATCTCGGCGACGTAGTCGAGCAGGAGGGCCCGGGCCTCCTCGGGAGCGGAGCGCGTCCGGTAGAGGTAGACGTCCTCCTTCCGGTGGTTGGTGCGCAGCCCCACCAGGTCGCGCTCGTCGGCCACCACGTAGTAGATCTCGAACTGCCGGAAGAAGCCGCGCACCGCGGAGTAGGCCTCACCGCGCTCCTTGCGGGTCTCGATGGAGATGGCGAGGTGGTCGCCCCCGCCGAAGTCCCAGCTCGCGATGGTGTGGGCGATCCAGGGCGAGCCCCAGTAGGAGAGGAACAGGTCCACGCCGCGCAGTCGGGAGAGGTCGTAGGTGCGGGTCTCCCAGCGCTCGTCGTAGTCGTCCACGTCGCGGTAGTGGAAGTTGCGCAGGTTGCGGATCGTGAGGCGGTCGCCGTCGACCTCGGCGGAGGCGGCCCGCGCGACGTCGGGCAGCCAGTCGCGCTCGTTGCGCGGCGGGATGGAGAGCCACCAGCCCACCACCAGGGCGAACAGGAAGGCGTGGCCGGCCAGCGCGCGGGGCCAGGGACGGAGCGTGGCGAGCACGCCCAGGGAGAGGGCGGCGAAGCCTGCGGCCAGCCCGCCGGCCAGGGGGCGCGAGGCCGGCCCGTCGATCCACAGCGCCGCGACGCACCAGGCGAGGGAGGCGAGGACCGCGGGCCCGAGGAGGATGGCGCGTAGCAGGAAGGACACGGAGGTATTGAGGACCGCCCCAGCCGGTGTAGGCTCCGGAACCTAGCACCCCGGAGGGTCGCCATGCCTCGCCGTCTCGCCGCCGCCCTGCTCGCCACGCAGCTCGCCCTCGTGGCGCCTGCCGCCGCGGACCACCGAGAAGGGGCCTCGGACCCCGGCTTCCATCGAAAGCTGGTGGACGTGGTCCTGGTGCGGCCCTTCGGCCTGGTGCCCACCCTCGTCGCCGTGGTGGGATGTGCGGCCGGGCTTCCCGTGGCCTGGGTCATGGATACCCCGGTGGACGCACGGCAGACCTGTCTCGAGGACCCCCTCGAGTTCACCTTCGCGCGGCCGCTGGGCCGGCTCTGAGGAGACCCTCGTGAGACACCTGCTCGCACTGGGCATTGCGCTCGTACTCGCCGGCTGCGCGACGACGGCACAGACCCGCGGCGCGGAGCCCGCCGGCTTCCTGAAGGACTACTCCCAGTTCCGGCCCGGGGAGGGAGAGGAGGCCCAGCTCGTCTACCGGAATCCGCGTGCGGACTTCTCCGCCTACAGCTCCATCCAGATCGATCCCGTCACGATCTGGCGCAGCGAGGGGCGCGAGATCGCCGACGTGCCCGACGAGGAGCTGAAGGAGCTGGCGGACCGGCTCGAGAGCGTGCTGCGCAAGGAGCTCCAGACCGACTTCTCGCTCGTGGACCGCGGCGGCCCCGGGGTGCTGCGGCTGCGCGTGGCCCTCACCGAGGCGAAGGGAGCCCCGGTCGCGCTCGGCGTGGTCTCCAGCGTGGTGCCCCAGGTGCGCCTCATCTCCGGGCTCAAGAAGCTCGGCACGGGCACCCACGCGTTCGTCGGCCGGGTCGGCATCGAGGCCGAGCTGCTGGACGGGCTCACCAACGAGCGGCTCGCCGCGGGGGTGGACGAGCGGGCGGGCACCCGGGCGCTGCGGGGCGGGGTGAGCACCTGGTCCGACGTGGACCAGGCCTTCGAGTACTGGGCCAAGCGGCTTCACGAGCGCCTGCGCGAGCTGCGTACCGGCGCCTGAGCGGCCGTGGTCGTCCACGAGCTGGAGGGCGCCGACGTCCTCATCATCAGCATCCTGGTGCTGTTCCTCGGCGCCTGGCTGACGAGCCAGATCGCGTTCCTGCGTCGCTACAGCATCCCCGAGGCCGTGACCGGCGGGCTCATCTGCAGCAGCATCGTGGCGCTGCTCTTCGTCGCCTTCGAGCGCGAGATCCGCTTCGACATGCGGATGCGCGACCTCCTGCTGCTGGTCTTCTTCAGCACCATCGGGCTCTCGGCCAAGCTGCGGCTGCTCGCCGAGGGCGGGAAGGCGCTCGCGATCCTGGTCGTGGTGGCGGCGGCGTTCCTCGTGGTGCAGGACGTGACCGGCGTCCTGCTCGCGAAGCTCGTGGGCGTCCATCCCGGCTACGGGCTCTTCGGAGGCAGCGTCTCCTTCGCGGGCGGCTACGGCACCGCCATCGCGTGGGGCGAGGTCGCCGAGGAGGCGGGCCTGACCGACGCCGGAGCCGTCGGCATCGCGTTCGCGACCTTCGGCCTGATCGCGGGCGGGGTGATCGGCGGGCCCATCGCGGAGCGGCTGATCGGCCGCCACGGGCTCGAGGCAGACACGGCCGAGTCGGCGGACGAGGCGGAGTCCCCGGCCGAGGAGGCCGGGCACGGCATCGTCTCCCTGACCGATCGGCTCGGGACCCTGCTCGTCCTGGCCCTGTGTGTCGCCCTCGGCGACCTCGTGAACCGCCTGCTCTTCTCCGGAGGGGTGACGCTGCCGGGCTTCCTCACCGCCATGGCGGTGGGGATCGTGATCACCAACGGCTCGGACCTGCTGGAGATCCCCCTCAGCCGCCCGGCCCTCGACTCGGTGGGAGAGCTCAGCCTGGCTCTCTTCCTGAGCATGAGCCTGATGAGCATGCAGCTCTGGACCCTGGCGAGCGGTGCGCTGGCGCTCTTCCTGGTGCTGTTCGCCCAGATGCTCGTGATGACGATCTTCGTCGTCCTCGTCGTGTTCCGCGCCATGGGGCGGGACTACGACGCCTGCGTGATCTCCGCGGGCTTCGTCGGCCTCGGTCTCGGCGCCACGCCGGTGGGGATCGCGAACATGCGCGCCCTCACCCAGAAGTACGGCGCCTCGCCGAAGGCCTTCCTGGTGATCCCGCTGGTCGGGGCGTTCTTCATCGACATCGTGAACGCCCTGGTGATCAAGCTCTTCATCGGCCTGCCCATCATCCAGCAGGCGCCGATCCCGGGGGCCCGCTAGGAGTCGGGCGACTCGGGCGTCTCGCGGTCGTGGGCCGCGTCGAGGCTCGCGCGCAGCCCCGAGGCCCACTCGTCGAACACCGCCTCGACGTGGCCCCAGGTGGTGGCGCCGGCGGCGACGTCGAGCTTGCTGCCCTCGCGTCGGTCGATGAAGGCGACGATGCGCTCCCCGCTCACCGAGTCGACGATCTCGCCCTCGAGGGCGGCCTCGCCCACGAACAGGTGGGTCCCGGTGGCGGCGCGCTTCGCCGTGGAGACGGCGAGGCCACCGGGGACCACGGTGGAGAGCGTGCCCGCCACGGGCTTCCCCGGCACCACGTCGATGAGCGCCGTGCGCAGCCGGAGCACGCCGGGCCCCGGCTCGTCCACCACCGGGTAGGCGTCCTCGACGTGCTTCACCAGCGAGGCGCGGAAGCCCTCGGCGAGGCGCTGCAGCACCCCGGGGTGAATGCCGCGGTACTGCGCGTCGGGGCTGTACCAGACCACGACGGGGTCGATCATCAGCTTCGAGTAGCGGCCCAGGTCGGCGTCCGGCGTCCACTGCACCAGCGCGCCGCTGCCGCTCGCCGCGGGCTCGAAGCGCCCGTAGCGGTCGAGGAAGCCGGCCGGCATGGGCTCGGGGCTGCTCGCACAGGCGAGGCCCGCGGGCACGAGGAGGAGCAGCAGGACGGGAAGGGCGAGCTTCATGGCCTCATCGTGTAGCGCGCGGGGCCGAGGGAGGCCCGCAGGCGCTCCCGGTTGGCCTCCAGCCACTCGGCCACCCGCTGCCGGGTGGTGCGGGGGTCGATCAGGTCGTGGACGCCGAAGTCCTCGGCGCGCGGGAGGATGGACTGGGCGGCCGCCACCTCCTCCTCGAGCTCCCGGCGGCGCGCCTCGGGGTCCGGCGCGGCGGCGATCTCGCGCCCGTAGGCGAGCGCCACGCCGCCCTCCACGGGCATGGAGCCGCTCTCCGCCGAGGGCCAGGCAAGCGCGGTGCACTCGCGCCCCAGGTGGATGCCCGCCGCGACGCCGAAGGAGCGCCGCACCAGGATGGCGAGCCAGGGCACCCGGGTCTGGGAGACGGCGAAGATCGCCTCCATGCCGAAGCGGATCGTGCCCGCGCGCTCCGCCTCGCTCCCGATCATGAAGCCGGGCTCGTCCACGAAGCTCACCACGGGCAGGTGGAAGGCGTCGCACAGCTCCGCGAAACGGCGCACCTTGCGGGCGCCGGCGGCCGTCATGGAGCCGCCGTCGCGGACGGGATCGTTGGCGAGCACGCCCACGGGCTGCCCCGCCACTCGCGCCAGGCCCGTGATCTGCGAGCGGCCGTGGAGCGCGCCGAGCTCGAAGAAGGAGCCGCGGTCCACCACCAGCTCGACCAGCCGGCGCATCTTGTAGGCGCGGCGCCGGTTGCGCGGCACCAGGGAGAGCAGCTCCTCCTCGGCGCGGTCCGGCGGGTCGTCGCACGCCGCCCGCGGCGGCAGCTCCCACACGCTCGGCGGCAGGTAGCCGAGGAACGCGCGGATCTGGCGCCACACGTCGGCCTCGTCCTCGGCCAGGTTGTCCACCACGCCGCTGCGGCCGTGCACGTCGGCGCCGCCCAGCTGCTCCTTGCTGGCCTCCTCGCCGAGCGCGCGCTCCACCAGGGCCGGCCCGCCGATCAGCACCTGGGCGGTGTCGCGGGTCATGATCGAGAGGTGGGAGGCGACCAGTCGGCCGGCCGGGAAGCCCGCCACCGGGCCGAGCGCGGCGCAGACCACGGGCACCGAGGCCAGGGCCTCCATGGCGAACAGGTTGAGGGGCGAGGGGGAGACGAAGTCGTAGCCCGAGCGGCCGCGGGATTTGCCCGTGCCCGCGATGGAGGCGCCGCCCGCCTCGAGCAGGCGCACCAGGGGCACGCGGCTGTGCACGGCGAGCTGCTCGGCGTGGAGCCCCTTGCGCAGCCCGGCCACCGAGTAGGCGGCGCCGCGCAGGGTGAAGTCGTCGCCGCACACCACGCAGGGCCGGCCGCCGAGCTTCGCGGTGCCCGAGACCACGTTGGCCGGGGTGAAGGACGCGAGGCGCCCGGCGGCGTCCTTCTCCGAGCGGCCCGCGATGGCGCCGATCTCGCGGAAGCTCTCCGAGTCCACGAGGGCGTCGATGCGCTCGCGCACGGCGAGCCGGCCCCGGGCGTGCTGCTTCGCCACCGCCTCGGCGCCGCCGTGCTCCCGGGCGAGCTCGCGGCGGCGCTGGAGCTCGTCGACCTCCTCCTTCCAGCTCATCGGGCCGGAGCATACCCCGGTTCGGGTAGACTGGGGCTCCCCGGGTGCCCCCGATCGCGAGGAGAAGGGGAGGAGGCGCGCGTTGCAGCTCGGCATGAACCTGCCCGTGATGGTGCCGGGGCTCGACCGCCCGCTCGTGCACGACTGGGCGCGGCGCATCGACGCCGGGCCCTACGCGAGCCTCGCCGCCGGCGAGCGCATCACCTTCCCGAACCCCGAGGTCCTGGTGACGCTCGCCACCGCGGCGGCGGTGACCGAGCGCGTGCGCATCGTGTTCGACGTGATGGTGCTGCCGATGCATCCGGCCGCGCTGGCGGCGAAGCAGGTGGCGACCCTCGACGTGCTCTCCGGCGGGCGCGTGGTGCTGGGGGTCGGGGTCGGGGCGCGGGAGGAGGACTACCGCGCGGCGGAGTCGGCGCTGGATGCCACGCGCTTCGCGCGCCTCGACGCCCAGGTGGCGTTGCTGCGCCGCGCCTGGGCGGGGGAGACGGTGGTGCCCGGCGCCGAGCGGCCCGTCGAGCCGCTGCCGCTCCAGGGGAGCGCGCTTCCCATCTGGGCCGGCGCGCTGGGTCCGCGCTCGATCCGCCGCGCCGCGCGCTGGGCCGACGGCCTCGCGGGCTTCAGCTTCGGGCCCTCCATGGAGGAGATCGGCACCGCGTTCGACCGCGCCCGCAAGGCCTGGGCCGAGGCCGGGCGCCCGCCGCCGCGGCTGGTGACGAGCTTCTGGTTCGCGCTCGGTGACGGCGCTCGGGCCCGGCTCGACGAGTACCTGGCCCGCTACCTCGCCTTCCTCGGCCCCGGCGTCGCGGAGAAGCTCGCGCCGACGGTGACGGCTACCTCCGGTGACGCGCTGAAGCGGGCCGCCCGGCAGGTCGCCGAGCTCGGCGCCGACGAGCTGATCCTGGTGCCCACCACCTCGGACCCCGAGGAGGTGGACCGCGTGGCGGACCTGCTCGGATGAGCGACGCCGAGCGCCTCCGCGAGCTCGAGGCCCGGGTGCGCCGCCTCGAGGACGCCGAGGCGATCCGCGCCCTCAAGCAGCGCTACGGGGAGCTGGTGGACGCGCGCTACGGCGCCGACGGCCCGAAGCCGCGCGCCGAGCTCGAGCCCATCGCGCGCGAGCTCGCGACGCTCTTCACCGAGGATGCCGTCTGGGACGCCGGCGGCCGTCTCGGCCGCTGCGAGGGCCGCGAGGCCATCTACCAGCGCTTCCTCGAGCCCACCCTGCTGGCCTCGCGCCACTGGTTCGTCGCCCCGCGCATCCACGTCGAGGGCGACACCGCTCGCGCCACCTGGGACCTGCTCTCTCCCTGCACCACGCCCGACGGCACGAAGCGCTGGATGGCGGGCATCGAGGAGGACGCGTACGCCCGCGTGGACGGCCGCTGGCTCCACCACCGCATGAAGCTCCACGTGCTGCTGTTCGAGCCCCGGGGAGGGGGCGGAGGGGGCGGGGACGTTCCTTGAGATTCTCACTTCCGTCCCCAAAGGGACGGAAGTGAGAATCTCAAGGAACGTCCCCTCTAGCTTCCCGGCATCCCCTTGATCAGGCGGCCGGCGGAGTTGCCGCTGTCGACGTAGAAGTCGGCGCCGGTGCACGAGGCGCTGTCGTCCGAGGCGAGGAAGGTCACCATCTTGGCGATGTCGTCGCGGCGGTCGGCGCTGCTGCGGCCCTTCTGGCTGGCGAGGCGGCGGTGGCCGAGGGAGTCGGCGACCTCGGGGTCGAAGCCTTCGGGGATGAAGGGCTTCACCATGTCGATGCCGCCGCCCTCGGGGCAGACGGCGTTCACGCGGATGCCGAAGCGGCCGAGCTCGAGGGCCCCCACGCGCGTCATGCCGCGCACGGCGAACTTCGAGGACGCGTAGGCGACGGTGCCGTTCATCCCCATGTGGCCGTCGATGGAGGAGATGTTCACGATGGAGCCGCCACCGGCGGCCTTCATCGGCGCGACGACGGCGCGCATGCCGAGGAAGGGGCCCACCTGGTTCACGGCGACGACGCGCTGGAAGTCGTCGAGGCTCGTGTCCTCGATGGCCATCATCTTGAGGATGCCGGCGTTGTTGACCAGCACGTCGAGCTTGCCGAAGCGCTCCACCGCGGTCTCGACGGCGCGCTCCCAGTCGCTCTCCGAGGTGACGTCGAGGTGCACGAAGCAGGCCGCGTCGCCGATCTCCTTGGCGGTCTTCTCGCCCAGCTCGTCGAGGACGTCACCGACCACCACCCTGGCGCCCTCGGCAGCGAAGCGCCGCGCCGTGGCCTCGCCGGTGCCCCGGGCCGCGCCCGTCACCAGCGCCACCTTGCCATCGAGCCTGCCCGCCATCTCCGATCCTCCTGCGCTCCCGCCCCGAACCGACCCCGAGTGGATCGCGAACCGCGGGACTCTACCCCATCGCCAGCGCGGCGGTGGCGCGCCGAGGCCTACTCCTCGGGGCCGGCCTGCATGGCCACGGTGATGCGCCGCGCCGGCGGCATCTCCGAGAGCTCGCACAGGGCGCCGCTCGCGGACAGGAAGCGGCTCGTCACCTGGCCCCAGGGCTCGGTCTTGGGAGGCTGGAGGAGCTTGCGGCCCTTCTGCTCGAGGGCCTTCGACTCGTCCTCGACGGAGTCCACCTCGAAGCCCAGGCTGAAGCCGAGGGGCACGCGCTCGGCCGCCGCGGCGTCGCCGAAGGTGGCCTCGGCGGCCATCCCCCGGCTCCACACGCCGAAGTGGAGGATGCCGGGCATCTCCACCACCGCGTAGCCCTCGCCGTGGCGGTTCACGGGGAAGCCGAGCTCCTGCTCGTAGAAGCGGACCGCGGCCTCGAAGTCCTCGACGATCTCCGCGACGCTCGCCAGGTGTCGTGCCATGGGTTCCTCCCGGTTCGCTGGAGAGGCCAGCATACCGCGTCAGAGACGTTCCAGGAGCGTCCGCAGCGAGTCGGCCGCGCGCTTCGCCGCCACCTCCGGGGGCAGGGCGGCGAGGGCGTCGGAGAACACCTCGACGCCCAGGGGCGCGGGTGATCCGATGCGGCGGAGCGCGCGCAGCAGCCCCACGAGATCGAGGTCGCCCTCGCCCGGGAGCAGCCGCCGGTGGGTGGTCTCCTCGACGAGGTCGGCCTCGGGCTCCCGGGGAGCGTCGTCGAGCTGTACCGCGAGGATGCGCGCGCCCGGCGCGCGTCCCACGTCCTCCGCGTCGCCGCCGCCCCGGAAGTGGTGCCAGGCGTCGAGGGTGACGCCGCCGTTCGGCCGCCCCGCCGCCTCCACGACGTCGAGGGCGCTCGCGAGGTCCGGGAGCTGCGTCCAGGGCAGGAACTCGAGGTGCACCAGCAGGCCGCGCTCCCGCGCCCGGTCGCACAGCCCCGCAAAGGCCTCGGCGACGGCGTCGCGGGGCAGCGCGGCGTCGGTGGCGAGGGCCGCGTTGATGGAGCGCGCCCCCACCGCCTCGGCGGCGGCGAAGAAGTCCTCCTCGCCGTGGTCGAAGAAGGCGGCTCCCTCGGCGCTCGCGTCCGCGGCGAGCTCCGCGCCGGGGACCCAGCGCAGCAGCGGATCGACCTCGGCCACGGCGAGGCCGTGGTCGTCGAGGAGCGCGCGCAGGTCGGCGTCCGTGAGGCCCTCGCCCCGGGCGCGGAAGTAGTCGGTCACGAAGAGCGAGACCCCCGCGAAGCCCGCGCCGGCCGCCGCCTCCACCCGCTCCCGGAAGGACGCCGCCGGGAGCGTCCCGGCGCACAGCACGAGATCGCCGGCGCCGAGGGGCCCTGCGCTCACCGCGGCGGGACGCGCAGCGCGAGCGGATCGTCGGCGCTCTTCACCTCCTGGAGCTCGACCACGTTGCCGTCGGGGTCCCGCGCGTAGGTGCACTTCACGGTCCCGTAGTCGACGGGGCTCGCGTGGAACTCGACGCCGGCGGCGCGCAGGCGCGCGTACTCGGCGTCGAGGTCGTCGACGTCGATGCACAGGTGGGTGAGGCCGTGGTCGCAGAGCCGGCGCTCCGGGTCGGCGGCGCGCGGCTCGGGCGACGCGTACTCGAAGATCTCGAGCATGGCGTTGCCGGCCTGGAGCAGCACGACGCGCCCCGAGGTGTCCGGGAGCCGGTGGGTGCGGTCCATGTCCTTCGTGCCCCGGGGCCACTCCCAGTCGAGCACGGTCTCGAAGCCGAGCAGGTCGCGGTAGAAGCCCAGTGAGCGCTCGAGGTCGCCGGTGGAGAGGGCTGCGTGGTGGATGCCGCGGATCATGGAGGGCCTCCCGTCGCGGTGGCCCCGCCAGTATACGCTGGGGAGACCGCTCCGGGCGGTGCTCGCTCGCAACGCCCGGGGGTCGCCCGGTTTCGAATGCCCGAGCGCGTCCACACCGAGTGCCCCAACATGAGATCGAGCGGGGCGCCGAACGGGTCCAGGAACGGGTCCAGGACAGGGAGTACTGCGAGATGGCGGAGTGAAGAAGGGCCTGGGCATCCTCGCGGGCTCCGTGGCGGCGCTCGGGCTCGCGCTCGGGAGCTGGGCGTTCTGGCTGGAGCCCGCCAGCCTGTGGAACGAGGACCACGAGATCGCGCTGCCGGGCTGGCCCGCGGCCTGCGACGGCCTGCGCGTGGCGGTGCTCGCCGACCTGCACGTGGGCTCGCCCTGGAACGGCCTCGACAAGCTCGACCGCATCGTGGACCTCACCCTCGCGGCGCAGCCCGACCTCGTGCTGCTGGCCGGCGACTACGTGATCCACGGCGTGGTGGGCGGGAGCTTCACGGCACCGGAGCCCATGGCGGAGCGCCTCGGCCGGCTCGCCGCGCCCCTCGGCGTGCACGCGGTGCTGGGCAACCACGACTGGTGGTACGACGCGGCCCGCGTGCGCCGGGCCCTCGAGGCCGAGGGGATCGGCTTCCTCGAGGACGAGGCCACGGAGCTGCGGCGCGGGGGCTGCGGGTTCTGGCTGGCCGGGATCAGCGACTTCTGGGAGGGCGCCCACGACGTCGAGGCGGCGCTGCGCGGCATCCCCGATATGGCGCCCATCCTCGCCTTCACCCACAACCCCGACGTCTTCCCCGAGGTCCCGGCCCGGGTCACCCTCACCCTGGCCGGCCACACCCACGGCGGCCAGGTGGCGCTGCCGCTGCTGGGCCGGCCCATCGTTCCCTCGCGCTACGGCCAGCGCTACGCGATCGGGCACGTGGTCGAGGAGGGCCGCCACCTGTTCGTGAGCTCGGGCCTGGGGACCAGCATCCTGCCCGTGCGCTTCCGGGTCCCGCCCGAGGTGTCCGTGGTGAGCCTCCACCGCGAAGAGCGGCCACGGGACCCGGGCCGGTAGGGGCCGTACCCTCCCGGGCCTCCGCCGCATCCAAGCCGGCGTGCAGGCCCCGCGCGTGAACCCCGTCGGCATCGTGGAGCAGCCCCCGGGCTACGCCTCCACGCCGCGTCCGCTGCGCCCCGTCCAGCGCCTCGCCGCGCTGCTGGTGCTGGCGGCCTTCCTCGGGGTGGGGGTGTCGACCACCGTGGCGAGCCTCGGTGCCTGGTGCCTCACCAGCGACGCGGGCAACACCCGGGCGCTGCCGGCGCCTCGCGACCTGCGATAGACTCCGCGATCGCTCGGAACCCCCATCGAGGATCGCTCCATGACGCGCCCCCGGCTCGCCCTCCTCCCCGTACTGCTCCTGCTCTGGCCCCTGGCGGGCTGCGCGACCGACGACGTGCAGGTCTCGCGGACCTTCGACCCGCTCACCGCCTTCCCCGCCGAGGCCACCTACGCGTGGGACGAGTCCGCCAACCAGCTGCCCCAGGATCCCCGGCTCCAGCCGATGAACCTCGGCCCGGTCCTCGAGGAGACGGCGAACGAGGCCTTCGGGGCGCGCGGCTACCGCGTCGTCACGTCGGGAGAGCCCGACTACTTCCTCTCCCACCAGCTCACCGTCCACAACTGGTACGGCCCGGACAACACGCGCTCCATCGGATCGCTCTCGCTCCTGCTCGTGGATGCCGAGAGCAGCCGCCGGGTCTGGATGGGCTTCGCCCGGGCGGAGGTCCACGTGGGCCTGAGCGAGGAGGAGCGGCGGGCGCGCCTGCTCGAGACCCTCGACCGCATGCTCGAGGACTTCCCGCCGGCCCAGCGCGGCGCGCAGTAGCGCGACGGCCGGGGGCACGAGCTAGGCGTCCGGCTCCGCCTCCACGCCGAAGCGCTCGCTGTAGGCGCCGAAGCGCTCCGCCACGGCGCTCCGGTCGAGCCCGAACTCCTCGGCCGCGTAGGCGTGGCCGCCGTGGCGTCCCTCGGGATGGGTCGCGATCCGGACACGCATGCGCCGCTCGGCCTCCTCGGACAGGCCGAGGCCGAAGTGGGCGTAGAGGCGCCGCACCGCGGCGATGGGGTCGGCGCGCAGCTCCTGGAAGGAGAGGTCGAAGAACTGCTCCGGGTCGTCCCAGGCGCCCCTCACCGACATGGCGTGCTCGAGCCGCCCGGCCCACATCTCCACCTGCCAGCGCGCCACGGCCTCCACGTCCACCTCGTCCTCGTAGATGCCGCGCCAGCGCGTCACCAGGCTGCACAGCGACGGCAGCACCCGGCTCGGGTCGCGGTGGGTCTGCACGATGCAGGCGTCGGGGTAGGTCTCGAGCAGCACGTGGAGGTGCGCCATGTGGGCCGGGTACTTGAGCACCCAGCGCCGCTCGAGGCCCGAGGACTGCACCAGCCGCAGCACGTTGCGGTGCCAGGCGTAGGAGGGGCGCATGTCGCAGCGCGCGTACCAGCTCGTGTAGCTGGGGATCGTGGCGTTCGAGTCGAAGGTGTCGTCGGTGAGGCTCTGGCCCAGCAGGTGGCGGCACTCCTCGGGGCCCTCGGGGGTGAGGTCGTGGATGGCGCGCAGGCCCGGATCGAGCCAGTAGCCGGTGCGCAGGGCCCGGGTGGCCTCCTTGAAGCGCGGGTCGCTGCGCCAGGCGGCCGGGTCCGGGCGCGGCCCCGGCGCCGCCGCCAGCCAGTACTCCAGCACCTGGTTGCCCGGGTCCTCGGCGAGGAGCTGGTGGAGCGCGGTGGTGCCGCTGCGGGGCAGGCCGAGGATGAAGATCGGCCGGCGGATGGGCGCGTCGAGGACCTTGGGGTCGCGCTGCCAGGCCTCGGTCAGGGTGAGCCGCGCCTTGAGGATGCCGAGCAGCTCGCGTCGCACCAGCATGCGGCCGAAGGGGGTGAGGCGCGCCTCCTCGTCGTAGGCGTGGAGCAGCACCCGCAGGCCGTCCCGGAAGTCGAGGCGGCCGAAGTCGCCCAGGCCCGTGGCCTTGCGGGCCGCGGCCAGCAGCGCCTCCTCGTCGAAGGGCCTGGGCTCCCGCCCCAGCCGCGCGGCGAGGCGGTTGTAGAGCCGGACGGGCAGGCGCTGCGTGGCTCGCGAGCCCACCCGCCCGCTCAGAAGGGCTCGAAGCTCACCGGCAGCGACGCGTAGCCCTGCACGAAGTCGGTCACCAGCCGCTCGGCGCGGTCGAGCTCCACCCGGTACTCCGGGATGCGCTTCAGCGCCTCCTCGAGGCAGATGCGGCCCTCGAGCTTGGCGGCGTGGATGCCCAGGCACAGGTGGGTGCCGTGGCCGAAGGAGAGGATGCGCGGCGGCTTGCGGTGGATGTCGAAGCCGTCCGGGTTCTCGAACTCGCGCGGATCGCGGTTGGCCGACGGGTACAGGAACAGCACCGGCTGGCCCGTCTTCATGGTCTCGCCGTGGATCTCCACGTCCCGCTTGAGGGTGCGGCACAGGAACTGGGTGGGCATGTCGTAGCGCAGCACCTCGACGAAGGCGTCGGGCAGCAGGCTCGCGTCGGCCGCGCACTCCGCCCGCTGGTCGGGATGCTCGCCCAGCCAGCGCATGCAGTTGGCGAACACCTTCGGGAAGGTCTCGGAGCCGCCGATGATGAGCATCGAGAGGTGGGACGCGATGGCCTCGTCGGGCAGCTTCCGGCCCCCCACCTCGGTCTCGGTCAGCAGCTGGACGATGTCGTCGGCCCCGCCGGAGCGCCGCCGGTCCTGGATGAGCCGGTGGAAGTAGCCGAACAGCTCCTCCATGGCCTTCAGGCCGTCGGGCGTCATGCCCTCGATGCCCGGCTCGCGCTTGAAGAAGCGGAACACCAGGTCGTTCAGCAGGTCGGCGTCGGCCAGCGGGATGCCCGTGATGGTGCAGGCCACGGTGACGGAGATGCGCGACGAGAAGTCGCCCATCACGTCGATCTCGCCGCGGTCCCGGGCGGCGTCGAGGAGCTTGCCGGCGAGCTCCCGGACCATGGGCTCGAGCTTGCCCACGCGCCCGGGCAGGAAGAAGGGCCGGAACTTCGCGCGCAGCTCGGTGTGCTCCGGCGGGTCCATCAGGTTCAACATCGGGGTGACGGGCTGGACCTTGGTGAGCACGTGGGCCGAGGTGGTGCCCCTGGCGGCCGAGTAGGAGTCGGCGTCCATGGAGGCCTGCCAGATGTCCTCGAAGCGCGAGAGCGCCCAGGCGTCGTACTCCTCGATGTAGTAGGCCGGCGCCTCCTCGCGCAGGCGGGCGTAGATCGGATGCGGGTCGCGCATCACCTCTTCGGAGAACGGGTTGTAGTGGACCAAGGGGTCAGCCTCCCGTGTTCTGGCGCGCCTCGAGGTGCGCCATGATCTTCTCGGCCAGGTCCTCGGCGGCGGGCACCATGGCGGGCTGCATGAGCGCGTTCACCATGGGCGCCATGGGGCCGCCCGGGTTCACCGCGAGCCGGAACGTGAGCCGCGTCGCGGGCCCGTCGGCGGGCGCGGCCTCGCCCGACTCGAGCCGCTCGCGCTGCGCGTTCCCGTGGCGCAGGCGGAAGAAGAAGCGGAACACCGCCTCCACGAGCCGGCGGAAGAAGCCCTTGCGCGGCGCCTCGGCGGGCGTGGCGGCGGCGCCCGCGACCACGCTCTCCATCACGAAGTGCCCGTCGCCCTGCATGGGCTCGTTCAGGCCCTCGAGCTCGAAGGTGACCCGCTCGGGACCCGCCCACTCGGTGATGCGCACGCGGAACTTCACCACCCGGGCCAGCACGCCCACGTCGCCCTTGAGGGTCCAGACCGAGTCGGTCTCGCTCTGCTTCTCGTGGGCCTGGTAGCCCGTCAGGAAGTGGGCCCAGTTGTCCATCTCGCGCACGAACTCCCAGATCTCGTCGATGGGGAGCCGGGCGCTGGTGGTGTACTCGGCCTCGGCCACGGTCAGGCCTGGCCCGCGACGTGGCGGCCGGCGATCCAGCCCCAGACGATGGCGCGCATGTTCGAGGTGCCGCTCTGGTAGCCGCCGCCGAGGTCGCGCAGGGCCGCGCTGTTGCCCACCGCGTAGAGGCCCGGCACCGGCGCGCCGCGCGCGCTCATCACCCGCGCCTCGGTGTCCGTGGCGAGGCCGTGGGAGTTGATGCCGACGCCCACGGGCACGAGCTTCACGCCGTAGTAGGGCGCCCTGTCGAGGGGGCCGACGCAGGGGTTCGGCTGGCTCGGGTCGCCGGCCAGGCGGATCGCCCAGGGCTTCGAGCCCTTGCCGAAGTCCGGGTCCTCGCCGTTGCGCGCGTGCTCGTTGTAGCGCGCGAGGGTCGCCTCGAGGCCGTCGGGGTCGATGCCGAGCTTCTCGGCCAGGGCGCGCGGCGTGTCGGCCTGCACGACCAGCTCCTCGGGGACCGGCGTGCCCGGCAGGAAGGAGCCCAGCGGGTACTTGTCGCGGTAGCTCTGGTCGAAGATCAGGAAGGGCGGCAGGTTCGGCTGCTGCTGGCGGTCGCCGTCCCACTCGCGCAGGCGCGGCTGGTAGTCCTTGTAGAAGGACTCGTCGCAGAAGCGCCGGCCGGCGCGGTTCACCCAGATGGCGTGGGGGCAGCCCGCCTCCCAGCACGAGCGGTAGAGGGGCTTGCCCTCGTGCTCCTCGCCGGGGATGTGGTAGCCGTAGAACATCGCCAGGTTGGTGGCGGGCACCGCCGCCACCGCGGCGCCGGCGTCGGCACCCAGCGCGAAGTGGTCGCCCTCCACGTAGGGCGGGCAGGCGGAGTTCCAGGCCGGCGTGCTCTCGTACTGGCGCGCCAGGGGCTCGTTGTGGTCGTAGCCGCCGATCGCGATCACCACGCCGCGCCGGGCGCGCACGAAGAAGTCGCCGCCGTCCTCGCCCGTCTTCTCGCAGCGCACGCCCACCACCCGGCCGTCCTCGACGACGAGCTCGCGCACCGGGCAGTCCACGTGGGCCGGGATGCCGCGGTCCACCAGGGCGGCCTTCAGGAACCAGCCCATCATGCCGGCCCCCCAGGCGCGCTGGTCGTCGGTGATGCGCTCGGCCAGCAGCTCGTAGTTCCACTCCGCCACCTTGGCGAGGCCGCCCCAGGCGTACAGCTCCTCGTGCTTCACGCCGAGGGGGAAGTGGGGCGTGAGGAAGGTCTTCGGCTGCCAGTCGCCGAGGCTCGCGCCGTCGAAGAGCTCGACGCACAGGTAGCGGCCCTCGGCGACGGAGCCCGGCGCCTCGGGGTAGTAGTAGTCGGGCAGCCCGCGCACGGCGAGCCAGCGCACGCCCGCCTCCTTCTCGAAGTACTCGATGGCGGCGTGCATCGAGCCGAGGAGCCTCGTCTGGAGCTCCGGGTCGGCGTAGCCCGCACCGATGAACTCGAAGTACTCGCGCCCCGCGTCGGCGGAGTCCGCGATGCCGGACTCGCGCATCTTGTGGTTGGCCGGGACGAAGACCTCGCCGCCCCCGTAGGCGCACACGCCGCCGAGCTTGGGCGCCTTCTCGAGCACCACGCACTCGCGACCGAGGTCGTGGGCCGTGATGGCGGCGCAGATGGCGCCGAGGCCCGAGCCCACGGCGACGACGTCGGTCTCCACATCCCAGCGCGGCATGCCCGCCTCCACGGTCCGAGGGATCTCGATGATGCACCGGGGTCGCCGGGGACGCCCCCTCCGCGGCAGCCGGAGCCGGGGGCCCGGAGCCCGCCGGCCGCTCCGGATGATCTAGAACGAAACGTATAGTATCGTAATAGGTGCCGCCGTACAGAGGCCCCCTCGCGCCGGGGGCATCGCCACAAGGGCCCGTTTTCGATGGAGAAATCGACAGACCGCAACGGCCGCTCGGGCGCCAGCGCGGGCCGCCCCCGCAGCGAGGAGGCCCACCAGGCCATCCTCGACGCCACCCTCGAGCTGCTCGCCGAGGTGGGCTTCTCGGCCCTCACCGTGGAGGGCGTGGCCAACCGGGCGGGCGTCGGCAAGGCGACCATCTACCGCCGCTGGCCCTCGAAGCTGCCCCTGGTGGTGGAGGCCTTCGGCGCCCTGCCCGGGCTCGAGGACGTCGACACCGGCGACCTCGTGGGCGACCTGAGCGAGATGCTGCGCAGCTACCTGAAGCTCTTCGAGACCACGCCCCTCGCCGCGGTGCTGCCGAGCCTGGCCGGCGAGCGGGCCCACAACCCCCAGCTCTCGGAGCTCTTCGATCCCGTGCTGAGGGGACGCCGCCAGCCGCTGGCCGCCGCCCTCGAGCGCGCGGTGAAGCGCGGCGAGCTACCCGCGGACCTGGACCTCGACCTCGCCGCCGACCTCGTGGTGGGCCCCATCGCGGTGCGGCTCTTCTTCACCGGCCGCACCATCCACCCGCGCATCGTCGACCCGCTGATCGAGCTCGCCCTCGAGGGGTTGCGCGGACGCACGCCCCGCGGCGCGTAGCCGGCGAGGCCCGGGCTTCGCCGGCATCCTGGTCCAGGCGATGGCGCTGGCCCCATCGGCTCACTGCGCAGCAGGTCGGTTGTGCTGCCTCAGCTTGTCGGGCAGGTCGGAGGCCCGGAAGGAGACGTCCGAGGCCCAGCGCCCGAAGCCGCCGTGCTCGTTGACGGCATCGACCCACTCGGCCAGGTAGCTGCGCTTCGTGCGCTCCTTGGGGGCATCCTTGCCCTTCACCTCGAGCACCAGCTTCGTGCCGTGGCTGAGCTGGATCAGGAAGTCGGGGCGGTACTTGTGGACGCCGCCCTGCCAGACGTACGGCATCGGGAGAACGAAACAAAACGTCGGGGAATGTTGATATTCCCCGACGTCTTGGCCGGCGGGTAGCGCGACCGCGGATGGCCTCGCGCGTCAGCCCGACGCCCGACCGTTGCCGTCCTGACGGCTGCATCGAGTCGTCGGCGAAGAAGGAAGGCGGAAGTCGGGATGTCCAATGCGTCCTGCTCGTTGATGGACCAGTGGATCTTCGGGGCGTGTGTCGTGGTTTCCCGGAAGGTGCCGAACAGCTCCATGAGATTCATGAGCCCCGATGACTTCGTCAGGCGGCACAAGGACGGCCGCATCCAAGTCGAGCCTCCCAAGACGGGCGGCGCGAACGCCGCATCTGGTCGCAGCCTGGCTCTTGATCGTCCGCGGATCTAGCCCGTCTCGGCCTCGTCGAGGTCGCGCTCCACGATCAGCCGCGCGCCGCGGTAGAAGGCCAGGTAGGCCCAGGCCCACTGCATCACCACGAACAGCCGGTTCTTGAAGCCCACCAGGAAGAAGATGTGGACCACCAGCCAGAGCCACCAGGCGAAAAAGCCGCCGAAGCGCAGGCCGCCGGTCTCGGCGACGGCACGCTTGCGGCCGATGGTGGCCATCTGGCCGCGGTCCCGGTAGCGGAAGGGCTTCGGCTGCGCGGGGGAGCCGCCGCGCAGCTCGTCGCGGATGCGCCGCGCGACGTAGCGGCCCTGCTGGATCGCCACCGGAGCCACACCGGGGAGCGGGACGTCGTCGGGCCCGGCGAAGCTCGCCGCATCCCCCAGCACGAACACGTTGGGGTGGCCCGGGAGGCTCAGGTCCGGCTCCACCTCGACGCGCCCCTGGCGGTCCAGCGGCACGCCAAGGCTCGCGAGCAGCGGCGAGGCCCGCACGCCGGCCGCCCACAGCACCGTGGCGGCGGCGACGCGCTCGTTGCCGAGGTCGATGCCCTTCTCGTCGACGTGGGTCACCGGGCTCGAGGTCCAGACCTGGACGCCCAGGGCCTCGAGGTCGCGGGTGGCGCGGGCCGCGAGCTTCTCCGGGAACGCCGGCAGGATGCGCGGGCCCGCCTCGATGAGCAGCACCCGGGCGAGCTTCGGATCGATCTCGCGGAAGTCCTTCGCGAGGGTGAAGCGGCTCATCTCGCCGAGCGCACCGGCGAGCTCGACCCCGGTGGGCCCGCCCCCCACCACCGCGAAGGTGAGCAGCTCCTTGCGGCGCTGGGGGTCCGTGGCGAGCTCGGCCTGCTCGTAGGCGTGCAGCACGCGGCGCCGGATCTCGAGCGCCTGGTCGAGGGACTTGAGGCCCGGCGCGTGGGCGGACCACTCGGGATGGCCGAAGTAGGAGTCGACCGCGCCCGGCGCGAGCACGAGGGTGTCGTAGGCGTGACGCAGGCCGCGCTGGGTCTCGATCCAGCCCTCCGCGAGGCTCACCCGGCGCACCGACTCCTGCCGGACCCGGGCGTTGCGCTGGCGCGAGAGCAGGCTGCGGATCGGCGCGGCGATCTCGGCCGGGCTCAGCCCCGCCATCGCGACCTGGTAGAGGAGGGGCTGGAACAGGTGGTGGTTGCGACGGTCGACGAGGGTGACCTCGAGGTCCCGGACCCGCCGCAGCCCGCGGGCCACGTTCAGCCCCGCGAAGCCGCCGCCGACGACGAGCACGCGCTTCATGCCGCGCTCAGGATACCGCGTAGCGCTCGCGCAGCTCCCGCTTCAGCACCTTGCCGGTCGGGTTGCGGGGCAGTGCGGCGACGAGCTCGAGCCGCTCCGGGAGCTTCTGCGGCGCGAGTCCCTGCTCGCGCAGGAAGCCCGTGAGCTCGTCGAGGGCGAGCGGGGCCCCGGCCTCCCGGCACGCCACCACGGCGCAGCAGCGCTCGCCGGTCTCGGCGTCGGGCAGCCCGATCACCGCCGCCTCGGCGACGCCCGGGTGGCGGTGCAGCAGGTCCTCCACCTCCTTGGCGCTGATGTTCTCGCCCTTGCGGATGATGACGTCCTTGAGGCGCCCGCTGATCGTGACGTAGCCCGCGGCGTCGATGCGCCCGAGGTCGCCGGTGCGCAGCCAGCCCTCGGCATCGAAGGCGTCGGCGTCGAGGGAGGAGTCGAGGTAGCCGCGGCAGACCTGGGGGCCGCGCACGCGCAGCTCGCCCTCGGCGCCGGGCGGCCTCACGCTGCCGTCCGGCCCGACACTGCGCACCTGCATGCCCGGCGTGGGCCGGCCCTCGCTGTGGGCCAGGGGCACGTCGTCGTCGCCGACGCGGTTCATCGTGACGATCGGGCACTCCGTCATGCCCCAGCCCGAGACGATCCCCGCGCCGCCGAGCTCGCGCTTCACGGCGTGGTGCAGCTCCGGCGGCTTGGGGGCGCCGCCGCCCGGGAAGGCACGGACCCGCGGAAAGATCGGCTCGCTGCCGCGCTCGCGCTGGGCGGCCAGGTAGGCCTGGTGGAAGACCGTGCCCGCGGTTCCCTGGGTGACGCCGTGGCGGGCCAGCACGTCGATGCTCGCCTTCGGGTCGAAGCTCTCCACGGCGATCAGCGCGCCGCCCGAGCGCAGCGCGGCGACGAGCCACGCCACCCCGCCCACGTGGGTCACCGGGAACACCATGGCGATGCGGTCGTCGGCGGCGAGGCCGAGGGCGTCGCACATCCCGTCGCTCGCCGCGATCAGGCCGGCGTCGGTGTGGAGCGCGCCCTTCGGGTCCGCGGTGGTGCCCGAGGTGTAGAAGAGCCAGCGGATCGGCGGCTCGCCAGCGGGCGCGCCCGGCGGCTCGGGGAGCGCGGCCGGGTCCGCCTCGGGGGGTCCGTCCTCGATCACCAGCACCTCGCAGCCCTCCACGCGGTCGGCGACCGCGCGCGCCATGGCGGGGTAGTCGAAGCCGCGCCAGGGCCCGGGCACCACCAGCAGGCGCGCCTTCGACTGCGCCACGACGAAGCCGACCTCGCGCTCGCGGTAGATCGGCAGGATCGGGTTCTGGCGCGCACCGAGCCGGGCCAGTGCGGCGGCGAGCACCAGCGCCTCGAGGCGCGTGGGCAGGATCCAGGAGACCGCGGTGCCCTCGCCGACGCCGCGTGCGGCCAGTGCCGCCGCACAGCGCAGTGCGGCGTTGCGGTAGCGTACGAAGGAGAGCGTGCGGTCGCGCTCGTCCACGGCGAAGAGCGCGTCGGGGGTCGACTCGGCCCGCCGGACCACCAGGTCCCACAGGCCGGCCGCGGCGCTCACGGCTGCCCGCGCTCGGCGAGGCGCGCGAGGGCCTGCTCGCGCAGCACGAACTTGGTGACCTTGCCCGAGGCGTTGGTGGGGAGCGCGTCGACCACCTCGACGAAGCGAGGCACCTTGTAGTTCGCCATGTGGTCGCGGCACCACGCGACGAGGCCCGCCTCGTCGAGGCTCGCGCCCGAGTCCGGCACCACGAACGCCATCCCCACCTCGCCCATGCGCGGGTCGGGGACGCCGATCACGGCGACCTGGGCGATCCGGCCGTGGCCGTAGAGCAGGTTCTCGATCTCGGCGGGGTAGCAGTTGAAGCCCCCCACGATGAACATGTCCTTGATGCGGTCGGTGATGCGCAGGTAGCCGCGCTCGTCCATCACCGCGACGTCGCCGGTGTGGAGCCAGCCCTCGGCGTCCACGGTGGCCGCCGTGGCGGCGGCATCCTCGAAGTAGCCGCGCATCACGTTGTAGCCACGCACCACCACCTCGCCGGGCTCGCCACGCGCCACCTCGTGGCCCTTCTCGTCCACGCAGCGCACCTCGACGTCGGGGATCGGGCGGCCCGAGGTGGTGGCGATGGTCTCGGGGTCGTCGTCGGTGCGGCACATCGAGACGATCCCGCAGGTCTCGGTGAGTCCGTAGCCGGTGATGATGGTCTCGAAGCCGAGCTCGTCGCGCATGCGGTGGATCAGGTCCACGGGGATCGCGGCGGCGCCGGTGACGGCGAGGCGCAGGCAGGAGAGGTCGTGCCGTCCGCGCTCGGGGTGAGCGAGGATCGACTGGTAGAGGGTGGGCGGCCCGGGCAGCATGCTGACGCGGTCGCGGCTGATGCGCGCGAGCACCTCGGGCACGTCGAAGACCGCCTGGGGGAGCACCGTGGCGCCGCGCATCAGCGACGCCAGCCAGCCCGCCTTGTAGCCGAAGGAGTGGAAGAACGGGTTCACCACCAGGTAGCGGTCGCCGGCGCGCAGCCCCACCACCTCGCTCCAGGCCGCGAAGGCGCGCAGGTTCTGGCCGTGGGCGGTCATCACGCCCTTGGGGTGGCCGGTGGTGCCCGAGGTGAAGAGCAGGTCCGAGAGGTCGTCGGGCGAGACCGCCTCGGCGCGCTCGCGCGCCTCGGCGATGGGCACCCCGGCGCCCGAGGCGAGGAAGTCGGCCCAGCCCTGGGCGCCGGGCGCCGCCTCGCGGAAGGTCACGATGCGCTCGAGGGCGGGGAGCTCCTCGCCGGCGAGCAGCTCCACGTAGCGCGTGCCCAGGAACTCGCCCGGCGTGAAGAGCAGGCGCGCGCCGCTCTTGCGCAGCACATAGGCGGCCTCGGCGCCCTTGAAGCGCGTGTTCAGGGTGACGAGCACCGCCCCTGCGCAGTGGGCGCCGAGCGCGGCCAGGATCCACTCGTGGACGTTGGGGGCCCACAGGGCCACGCGGTCGCCGGGCTCGACGCCCGCCGCCAGGAAGGCGCGCGCCGCCTCGAGGCCGGAGTCGGCCAGCTCCCGGAAGTCGAGCCGCACGTCGCCGTCCTCGATCGCCGGAGCGTCGCCGAAGCGCTCCGCGGCGCCCAGCAGCAGGCGCGGGATCGTCTCCTCGAGGACCTCGCTCGGCATGGGGCGGACCCTATCGCAGGGGCCGGCCGGCCTCCAAGAAGCTGCACTACCCTACCGGAGCCCTGGAAACGTCCCGGAGGGTCCCATGTCCCAAGCCATCCCCGTCGACGCCTCGGTCTCCCGCACGCCCCTCCCCAGCGAGGCCACCGGCCTCCCCACGGTCTGCGTGCTGTGCAGCCACAACTGCGGGCTCCGCGTCGACGTCGCGGACGGCCGCATCGCCAGGGTGCTGGCGGACGAGAGCAACCCGATCACGAAGGGCTACCTGTGCAACAAGGCCTTCTCGGTCGGCCACTACGTCGACCACGCCCAGCGCGTCGAGCACCCGCTGCGCCGGCGCGCGGACGGCAGCTTCGAGCGCATCGACTGGGACACCGCGATCCGCGAGATCGCGGCCAGGCTTTCGGCGCTGCGCGAGGCCCACGGCGGCGAGGCCATCGCGCTGGCCGGCGTGGGGGGGCAGGCGAACCACATGGACGGCGCCTTCGCGCTCTCCTGGCTGAACGCCGTGGGCTCCAAGCGCTGGTTCAACGCCTTCGCCCAGGAGAAGCACCAGCACTTCCTGATGGACCAGTGGATGTTCGACGCGGCGCCGTCGCGCTGGTTCCACATGGACCAGGCCAACGCGCGGTTCCTGCTGGTGATGGGGACGAACCCGCGCATCAGCAACCGCGGCCACAACGCCAACGACACCTTCAAGCGGCTCTCCGAGGACGAGGACGTGACGCTCTTCGTGCTCGACCCGCGCGAGACCGAGACCACCGCCCACGCCGACCGCCACGTGCGCGTGAAGCCTGGCACCGACGCCTGGTTCCTGCTCGGCATGGCGGCCACCGTCGCGGGCACCGAGGGGCTGGCCGACGCGCGGTTCCTGGCCGAGCGCACCCAGGGCCTCGAGGCCCTGCGCGAGCGCCTCGCCGAGGTGGACGTCGGCGAGATGGCGCGCCGCTGCGGCGTCACCCGGGAGGAGATCCAGGAGGTCGCCAGCGCCTACGCGAGCGCGCCGCGTGCGGCCATCATGTACGACCTCGCGGTGGAGCAGACCCCCTTCTCGACGCTGGTCTCCTACCTGATCCGCGTCCTCACGGTGCTGACGGGCAACGTCGGTCAGAGCGGTGGCAACGTCTTCGTCGAGACCGCGGGCGCGAGCGTGCAGAGCCCCAAGCGCTTCGAGGAGCCGGTGCGCGCCGTGGCGTCGGGCATCCAGGCGATCTCGGCCATCGGCGGCCAGCCCATGTTCTCCCCGAACCTGATCCCCGAGGAGATCACGGTGGACGACGAGCGCCGCATCCGCGCGCTGTGGGTGGAGGGCGCGAACCCGATCCTCTCCTACGCCGATGCGCCGGCCTTCCGCGAGGCTCGCAAGCAGCTCGACCTGTTGGTGGTGGTGGAGCCCGCCATGACCGAGACCGCGCTGCTGGCGGACTACGTGCTGCCCACGCCCACGGGCTACGAGAAGTGGGAGCAGGCGGGCTTCCCGAAGGGCTACCCCGAGGTCTACGTGCAGCTGCGCCCGCCGGTGGTGCCCGGCCCCGCCGAGGCGCTGCCCGAGCCCGAGATCCACGCGCGCCTCGTCGAGGCCATGGAGCTGATGCCGCCGCCGCCCGAGGAGCTCTTCGCACTGGCCGAGGAGGCGCTCACGCCCGAGGGCGCCGCCGCCTACCTGGGCACGCTGATGGAGGCCGCCCAGGGCAGCCAGGCGAAGGTGCTGTTCTGGGGCTACCGCACCCTCGGCCCCAGGCTCCCGGCCCCGTCCCTGGTCTCGGTCTGGGCGACCTGCCACGAGATGGCGCTGGGGAACCGGGACGGCGTGCTGCGCACGCTCGGCGAGGACTTCGCCGCGGCGAGCCCCTTCGAGGTTGCGGCGGAGCTGTTCCGGCGCATCCTAGACCATCCCGAGGGCGTCGAGGTGGCCCGGGCCGACGTCGCCGACAACCTCGGCGCGAACGTGGGCTGGCCCGACGGCAAGGTGCGGCTGGCACCGGAGCGCATGCTCGAGGAGATCGACCGCGCCGCGACGACGCCGCCGGAGACCGACCCCGAGTACCCCTTCGTGCTGGCCCTCGGCCTGCGCACGCGCTGGACCGCGAACACGATCCAGCGCGACCCGAAGTGGCGCAAGGGACGCGGGCCCCACTGCGCGCTCAACCTGAGCCCCACGGACGCGGAGAAGCTCGGCGTCGCTGTGGGCGACCCCGTGCGCATCACCACCCGGCGCGGCTCGGCGGAGCTGCCCGCCGCCATCGACAAGAAGCTGATGGACGGCCACGTCTGGATCCCGAACGGCTTCGGCATGGCGTACCCCGGCCCCGACGGCGAGCTGGTCGTGCAGGGCGTGAACCTGAACGACCTCTCCGACGCCGCGGATCGCGACCCGATCTCCGGCTGCCCGCACCACAAGTACACGCTGTGCCGGATCGAGGCGGTGGGGGAGCTCGGATAGAGGGGGCAGGGAGCGCGTTCCAGGGCCAGAGAGTCCGACGGACTGCTAGGGCTTCAGGATGATCGGCTTCCCTGGCGAGAGCACGGACGGGTTGAGCGCGGCTCGCTCGGAGAGGTTCAGGAGCTGCCTGGTGAGCTCTACCCGCGCGGCCCGGCTGGACAGGCCCGACTCGACTCCGATGACGACCAGCTCGTCACGCTTGAACCCCGACACCTTCTCGATGTCCCTGAGATTGTTGGTCAACACGATCGAGCCATCCCTCGCGGCCTGCTTGGCGATGATGGCGTCCGCTTCCTCGAGTACGACGCGCTCGGCATTGAATCCCTGAGATCGGAGAATCGGCACGAGCGTCGGACTCAGGTTCTCGTCTACCAGGACCGTGCGCCCTTCGAAACGGAGCGCAGGCTCGGCCGGGGAGACTCCACCACCCCTGGCCCTGAGCACGCCGGGTGTCTCGGCGTCGATCCCCCCTGCCTCCGGCCCCGTACTCCGATGCTCCGGTCGGGTCATCCGCGAGCCCGCCCCCGGCCTTCCGGAGCTGGGCCGTTCGAGACTCCGCGCACTCGGAGAATCGGAACTGCCGCCCGACGGGGGGAGCGTCTCGCCTCCCTCTGCCGCGCCTCGCTCTCTCCCTCTCGGTGCTCGACCGACTGCCTTGGAGGCCGCCGCGCCAAGGATTCGCAGCCCGATCACCTGCATTGCGACGGCCCTGATGTTCCCCGTGCTCCGGATGCCCGCTCCGCCGGTGATCGTCTCGAGGGCGAGATTGATGCGAGCCGACCGATCGTCCTGTTCGAGAGCCTTCAGGAACGATCGGGAGTCGACGACGGCCTCTGTGATCGCGGCGGCCAGGGCCACTCCAGCCGAAACGGGCGCGCCGGCCAGGGCAGCCGCGATGAGACCCAGGGAAAGCACCGTAGCAAGGGAGTCGACTCGATCCGGTCTGGTCTCCGGGCTCACCCAGGCCAGTACTCTCGGATCCACGCCCTGGGACCATGGCGCGATGTCGAAGGCGTGGGCGAGAAGTGGCCCATACTGGTCCCAGGGGACCCGGCTCGGCTCCCGGAACTCACTCGCAAGGTTGGTCACCTGCCTTCTCAGGTGCTCACGGCACGCGGTGAGGACCTCCATTCCATCCCTTGGCACACCACCCCTCGGATACACGTGGGGCAGAACCAGGAGGATCGGGTACTGATCGAAGACCCGACGCGACTTCGGGCTCTTGAGGCCCGACCAGCCGACGACCGTGCTCGCTCCCCCTTGCCTGGGAAGGGATCGTCTTCCGCGCAGAACGTGGGTCTCGTGCAGGTAAGTGGCCTTCATTCCGAGATCCTTGCGAAAGGGACGCAAGCGGTCCGAAACCTCGGCCAAGACCCGACGGCTCTCGAGAAGGGCGCCTTCCACCAGGCGGGAGGCGTCGTCTAGGAGGCGTCGCTCGACGAGGCGACGATCCCGGCGCCAGAGCGCCCTCAACGCGTCGACCTTCAGGCCCTCGCCGTCTTCGTACTGCCTGTATGTGGCAACGACCGGGTCGGGCTCCCGCTGCATTCGCAAGAAATGCCCGATGCGCCTTGCCCGGTCCTGGATGCTCTCCGGCGCAGGCAGCGACGTCATGTCAGGAGCTCCCGGTGGATGTGCGTCGACGTTCGTACCGCGCCCGCACGCAGGTTCGCGCTCGGGCTCGCCCCCGGGTCCTACGAAGACTCGTCCTCATCGATGGGCAACGTAACGTCGGGATCCCGCTCGGTGTCCACTCGTATGTACCTGTCGACGCTCGGATCCGAGGTGTCCCCTTCGGCCAGGCGCGCGGCCATGCGGTAGTTCTCGAGACCCAGGGCGTCGGTCTCGTTCATCGCGCGCTGTACGTCCACCGCTCGATGCCGCAGCTTGAAGTCCTCGAGCAGCGGATGGGTGCCCGGAAGAGCTTCGATGAAGAGCTGGCCGCTGGACACCACGACCTCGTCGGACACGGCAGAGGACTCGATGACGGCTCTTGCGGCATCTTGGAGCTGCTGGATCTGGGTCTCCGTCAGCGGGTTCGGCGGCTGCTTCAGCTTCTCGCGCTCGTCCACGTCCGAGAGACGCTCGAAGATTCCCTTCCAGTCGATCCCCGCGTCGTCCGAGGGATCGACGACGCTTCCGTTCGCCGGGTCGATGTAGGGCTTCAGCATGTGGGCGGTGACACGGTTCTCCTCGAGCAGCGGATAGATCACGTAGTTGCCGAAGAATCCTCTCGGAGAACCCAGATCCGCGACCTCGGCCAGGCGCCGGTTCTCGATGAGGACCTCCTTCGGCAGGACCTGTCCCAGCTTCACCAATCCCCGCTCCGGAATGGGGAATCGACGCAAACGCTCCGGGGCATTGTCCCGAGTCACCCATTCCGCTCGGATATTGTCGTAACGGAACTTCGGCCATGGAATGTTGCGTTCGAACTGCCGCAAGAGCTGTTGCTGCGGGGGCTCGGCGCGCCAGATCGCCTGGATGTAGTGGAGGATGTTGTCCTTGATGTGGAGAAGGAGCTGGTCGACCAGCCGCTTCGCGTACTCGAACTCGTCCTCCATGTCCAGCAGTCGCTCGCTGAGGAGCGAGATCCTCTGCGCCGATTGCCGGAGAGCCTCGTCCAGCTCCCTTTCGTCTTCGAGCTCGAACTCGAGCGCTTCCTCGGTGGACTGCTGCGCCGCCGTGATCCGTCGGGCCGCCACACGACTCTTGCGCCGGCGTGGGCTTCCCGAGAACAGGGCCTGCGCGGCCAGGTACTCCTTTCGACGCTCGGTCAGCTGCGCGTCGTTCACCTCGATGTCCAGCTCGATCTCCTGTAGACGTTCCTTCTCTGCATCGATCTCCCGCTTCAGCACCGGGATCCTCTTCTCGAGGCTGGGGAGCGTGGAGTTGTGGATCAGGTCGAGATGCTCCTCGAAGGAATCATCCATCAGGTTTCGTCGGATGATCCATTCGTAGCGGAGCACCCATTCCCGGGTGATCTCGCGCGGTTGAGGCATCTCCAGCGCCACGAACACCAGCGGGGTGACTTTCCTGATTCTCTGGAAGACCCGATAGCGGCGCGCGAGCTCGTAGAACAGGTAGGTGACGGTGAGCTCGTTGTTCGGGTTCGAGAGCACACCCTCGGCGAACTCCTCCGTGCTCTCCGCGCTCGATACCTTGACCTCCAGCTCGCGGCTCTGGTTGACGGAGTTCGCGGCCTTCTCGGTCGACTCGGCCATCTTCTGCTTCTGGACCTTGGACTCCTTGCTCGCAGAAGTGCTCACCTGGGTGGCCAGGGACGCGCCGAAGCCCGAGTACGATCCGTTCAGGGAGAAGTCCGTCTGCTTCCTCTGGGCTTCCTGGATGTCCGCCAGATCCTTCTGCGAGCTGCTCGACTCGGACTCGTCCATGCTCGTGATCTTCGTAGAGACCGACTCCGTGCGGGTGAGACTCGTCTTTCGTGTCGTGCGGTAGGTCCGGGTCTCGCCCGGCGCGAGCGGCACGGTCTTGACGAGCCGGCCGGTCTGGTACGGGCCGGGGTGCCACTCCTGCCGGTATTCGACCTCGATCCCGTAGTTGACCGCGTTCTTGTGGAAGACCGTGAAGGTATGGCCCTGGTTCGCGATCTCGTTCAGGTCGGCAAGCGACTCGGCGCTCGACGCCCACGGCGGCGCGAGGGTGGCCCTGCGTTCCGCCTCCGTCGGGAACGCGCCGGTCGATGCAGCGAGGGCGCTGGCCTGACGCCGGGGCAGGTCGATCAGGTCGAGCGCATGCTTCACGATGCTGCGAGCCGACAACGGCCTGTTCTCGAGACGCGCATAGAGCGCCTCGAGTCCCCTGAGGATGTCGAAGAGGTTGTTCTTCTGGACCGCCTTCGACATTTCCAGCCGAAAGGTGGCGAGCGTCATGGGCGGCGCCGGACGGACGCCATCCCCCGGACCCAGGACTTCCCGTGCGTAGTTCCAGAGCTCGTAGCAGGCTTCGGAGAGCTGCTGAACGAGCTGCTCGTCCAGAACCGTCGCCCAAACGCTGTCCAAGGCGATGTACAGCTGCTGCACGTCGCGGAAGGCCACCTGGTCGGCCGGCCCCCTCGGAATGCTGAAGCCGGCGATGGATCGGGCGGGGTCGTTGGGGTCGGCAGCGGACGGCAAGGGCGTCCGCACCAGCTCGAGGATCTCGTCTACGGAGCGGCCTTCTGCCACGATCGGCTCCCCTTCGGTCGGTGGGCTGTCATGTGTCCTCGCCCAGCAGCAGCTTCGCAAGCGTGGCGATGTCGTCGGCCGGGATGTCGAGGGCGAAGTAGGGAGGGCCCTTCGCGATCAGGCCCAACCTTCTCCAGATGTCCTCGCCGAATCGCTTCTCGACCAGGTTCCCGTCGTCGTCGATCTCGAGTCCGAGCCGTGCGAGCGCCTCGGGTTCGAGAGGCACGACGAGATCATCGTTGTCCACCTGGGTTGCGAGTCGCTCGATGCTCGTGCGAAGCGCCTCCGGCATGCGGTCCGAGAAGGCCACGTACTGCGCGAGCGTCTCGTCCTTCTCTTCGTCGACGAAGCTTCCGTCGCCGTCGTCCTCGTACTTCAGCCTCTTGAAGGGCGGAGGAACGGAGCGGAGCCGGTCCCGGAAGGCGTCGGGCTGGATGAGCTCCTCCAGCTGGGCCTCGCTGATCGACAGATCCGGGACCCCGTCGAAGCCAAAGGGCCAGTCGCGCGCAATGGGTAGCGGGAAGCCCGGATCGACCACCACATCCGAGAACGACGAGGAAGGGCTGTCGAAGCGAATGTACTCATCACCAGCGAAGACGAAGGTCTTGCGCCCGTAGGAGAGCACAGCATCGACTCCGTCGGCCGCGAAGCCGCCCCAGGGCAGGGCGTCGATCGACAGGGTTTCCGCCGGTCCGAATGGCACGTTGAAGTGAAAGTACTCGGTTCCGCGGAAGTAGTGGGTGTGGGAGAAGCCGGTGAGCGCTGCCGCATCCATCCCGTCTTCCAAAGCTGCAAAGGGAATGCCCAGCGCGGACTTGTCCGACAAATCGGTCGTATTCACGTTCGAGATCCCACTCTCGAGGCCCGATGCACATCGGAACACGACGACGTCCGTTCCCTTCACGAATAGGATCCTAGAGGACGAGGTTCCGAGCGTGTACGCGGCGTCGATCGGGCCATCGCCGATCACGGGAAGAGGGAGTTCCGCAATCTGCTTCGGATACCCGGAGTCCAGTACGGCCGGTGCCGTGGAGCCATCCTGAGTCAGGCGGCTGTACTGGTTCCCCTGAAACGCATAGATCTTGTTGGTACCGGGAAAGTTGACGATTGCGGTTATGGCCATGCCCTTCTACCTCGGCTGTCTGCTGGTCTAGCGACGGGCGACTCCGCGAAGCACGTCGGACGCAGCAATCGACCACGAGCTACACGTTGTCGCAGACGAAGACGATCGAGACACCGCTCGTGGCTTGATCTCCGGCGTAGGCGGTCGCGTCCCGGCGGTATCGGTTCGCATTCCCCGGCAGGACGTACGCCCCCTCGAGAGTCGTGCCCGGCAGGAAGGAGTTGACCTCGTCCGCGAGAGAGCGTTCGAAGGACCTGCGAATCCGTTCGTTCGAGAGGATCTGGGCCATGATGCCCTCGACCCGCTTCCGAACCCTGCGGCGGGCGTCTGCGTCGAAGCGGAAGCCTCGGAACCGAAACGCGACGCCCGCACCGGCCGCTCCCGCCTCGACCGAGAAGAGGATCTCCAGATCGCCGTCCACGGGTCGATTGACCGGTCGACGGACGAAGACGTCGAAGTCCATGTTGATCCCGAGCAGCACCCGATTGGGTGCGACCGCGGGCCTGGCGACGAGGCGCGTCGCCACCTGGCCGACGCGGATGCTTCGAAATCGACTGTTCGCCGCACGTGCGAGGGGCTCGATCTGCCGCACCGCAGGTTCGACCAGGTCGCGCTTGACCCGCTCGTTGTCCAGGAAGAAGGCGACCTCCAAGCGGGCTCGGCGGATGAGGAGTATGTCGCTCACCCGATCGTTCATTCGCGAGGAGATCTGGCGGAGGTCGAGATCGTTGGACGACCCGATCGAGTAGACGTCGAACCGATTGTGGTAGGGATACTCTTCGTGGAGGTTCCCCGTCGGATGTTCGGCGAAGACGAGAACGTATCCACGGGGCTCGGAGCGGGTGGCGAGTCGGAACGAGCTGAGTCGGTCATTCAGCCCGGATCGTCCGAGGTCCTGGATCGAGACGTGTCGATAGCGTCTCGAGAAGCGCGAGGAAGCGAGCAGTGAGCGTCCTTCGAAGTTCGGATGCTCGTATAGTCGAAGGGTAGCGGGCATTCCTCTGCCTCCTGCTACCCGTCCAGCTCCAGAAGTAGATCCGACACCTCGTCGAGCAGAGAGCGGCACTCGTCGGATTGCGCATCCGCGGTCATCAGCTCATTGACGATCGCCTCGGCGATGGCGAGCCGCGTGCTCGCCTCCATCTCCGGAAAGAGCTTTCCCCGGAGGAGATCCCGCAGGCTCTTCCTGGCGCTGAGGTTGTCGAAGCCGACGAGGCTCTCGCAGATCCCGACACAGGGCCCGGAGAAGGCAACCCGGGAGTCCGAGGCTTCGGGTTCCTCGTCGGGGTCGCCGACCGCAACGATCAGAGGGCCTTCCCGATCGTCGTCGATCTCCTCTGCAAGCGTCTCCGAGCTGACGGGAGCGGCTTCGTCGTGCGAGTCTTCGTGTTCCTGCAAGAGCTTCTCCTGGCGATCGTCTAGAAGCGAGAGTGGCAGCTCCGCTCGTCGCGTGTCAGGAAACCACGCACGCAAGAGTCTCGGCGGCCCATTCGGGGGTGTGAACCAGTTCACATGGCTCGACCGATCAGGTCGGACCGTGCTTCCGCTCCACGTACGCAGAGCTGCGGCGCGCCTCGGCGTCCGCCACGCCGGGAACGATGAGATCACGTTCCATCTTTTCGCGTGAGGCATCACGCGACAGCGGGCGCAAGGCCGTGCCGGCCGCGCGCGCCCGGGTGTCCCTGAAGAACGAGATCGGGCAGACCGTGGGCTCCTTGGAAGACTTCACCGTCGGAGGACCCCGCGTCTCCGCGAACTGGGGCAGTCGGATCGCGATCCCGGGGCTGGTGGTACCTCGCTTCGCGGCGCTGGGGTAGCGTTGCCCCGACGCCATGAAGTTCGGACTGATCCCGCCCTACCAGGTGGCGCCCGTCGAGGACCCGGAGTACGCCGCGGGCCTGGCGCGCCTCACCGTCGAGCTCGGCTTCGAGTCGGTGTGGGCGGCGGAGCACGTGGTGATGCCCGCCGCCTACGCGTCCACCTACCCCTACGCGAAGAGCGGCCGCATGCCGATCCCGGACGCGCCGCTTCCGGACCCGCTGCTGTGGCTCACCTGGCTGGGCGCCGCGAGCCCGGAGCTCGTGCTCGGCACCTACGTGGTGATCCTTCCCCAGCACAACCCGCTGGTGCTCGCCAAGGCGGCGGCGACCCTCGACCGGCTCTCGGGCGGGCGGCTGCGCCTCGGCGTGGGGATCGGCTGGCTGCGCGAGGAGTCCGAGGCGCTGGGGACCCCCTTCGAGAAGCGCGGGAAGCGCGCCGACGAGTTCATCCCCGCCATGCGGGCGCTGTGGCGCGATCCCGTCGCGAGCTTCGAGGGCGAGCACGTGCGCTTCCAGGAGGTGAAGTGCAGCCCGCATCCGGTCCGCGAGGAGGGCGTGCCCATCCTCGTGGGAGGCCACAGCGCGGCGGCGGCGCGGCGTGCCGGACGCCTCGGCGACGGCTTCATCCCGCTGGGCGGCGGCGCCGAGGCGCTGGCCGCGCTGCGCAAGACCATGGAGGAGGCGGCCCGCGAGGCCGGGCGCGACCCGGCCGCCATCGAGATCACCCGCCCGGGCGCGCCGGATCTCGACACGGCGCGCGCCTACCAGGACGCCGGAATCGCCCGCATGCTGGTGGGCTGCGGCGAGGCCGACCTCGAGGGCCTGAAGCGCACCCTCGGCGCGTTCAGCGATGCGGTCGTTGCTAAGCTGGCCTGACCGCAGGGAGACCCTCATGGACATCCGCTTCAGCGCCGAGGACGAGGAGTTCCGCCGGGAGATCGCGGACTGGCTCGCCGCCAACCTGACCGGCGAGTTCGCGAGGCTGCGCGGGCGCGGCGGGCCGGGCGACGAGCACGCCTTCGTCGAGGAGCGCAAGGCCTGGGAGCGGCGCCTCGGCGAGGCCGGCTGGATCGGGCTCGGCTGGCCCGAGGCGCTGGGCGGCCGTGCGCTGCCGCTCACGCGCCAGGTGATCTTCTACGAGGAGTACGCGCGGGCCGGCGCGCCGGGCCGCCTCGGCCACATCGGCGAGGGGCTGCTCGCGCCCACGCTGATCGCCTTCGGGAGCGACGAGCAGAAGCGGCGCTTCCTGCCCGGAATCCTGCGCGGCGAGGAGATCTGGTGCCAGGGCTACTCGGAGCCCAACGCGGGCTCGGACCTCGCCAACGTGCAGACCCGCGCGGAGCTCGACGGCGACGCCTGGGTGATCCACGGCCAGAAGGTGTGGACCTCCTGGGCGGAGTGGTCGGACTGGTGCTTCGTGCTGTGCCGCACGCACCCCGAGGCCGCGCCGAAGCACCGCGGGCTCTCCTACCTGCTGGTCCCCATGCGACAGGACGGCATCGAGATCCGCCCCATCGTGCAGATCACCGGCGACTCGGAGTTCAGCGAGGTGTTCTACGACGGTGCGCGCACCGCGGCCGCGAACGTCGTGGGCGCGCCGGGCGAGGGCTGGAAGGTCGCCATGGGGACCCTCGCCTTCGAGCGCGGCACCTCGACCCTGGGCCAGCAGCTCGCCTTCCAGAACGAGCTCGACGCCGTGATCGCCGAGGCCGAGCGCAACGGCGCCGCGAAGGACCTGCTGATCCGCCAGCGCCTCGCCCAGGCGTGGATCGGACTGCGCCTCCAGCGCTACAACGCGCTGCGCATGCTGAGCCGGCCCGAGAGCGCCGACCTCGGGCGCGAGGCCATGATCGTGAAGCTCTTCTGGGCCACCTGGCACCGCGAGCTCGGCAAGCTGGCCATGGACGTGCTCGGCGCGCGCTCGGAGCTCGCCGAGGGGGCCCCCTACGACCTCACCCGGCTCCAGCGCCTGTTCCTCTTCACCCGCTCGGACACGATCTACGCCGGCTCGAACCAGATCCAGCGCAACATCATCGCCGAGCGCGCCCTGGGCCTGCCGCGCGAGCCGCGCCCCGAGGCGGCGCGATGAGCCGAACCCCGGCCCCGCCGCCGAAGCCGCCCGCCGGCCACGGGCTCCTCCAGGGCAAGACGGTGCTGGTGACGGCGGCCGCGGGCACCGGGATCGGGTTCGCGGTGGCGAAGCGCTGCGTCGAGGAGGGGGCGGCGGTGATGCTGAGCGACCGCCACGAGCGGCGCCTCGGCGAGGCGGCGAGCGAGCTGGGCGGCCCCAAGGGCCCGCTGCCCCACCGCGCCTGCGACGTCACAGTCGAGGAGCAGGTGCGCGGACTCGTCGACGCCGCCCTCGCCGAGTTCGGCCACGTGGACGTGCTCGTCAACAACGCCGGCCTGGGCGGCTACGCGCGGGTGGTGGACATGACGGACGAGCAGTGGGCCCAGGTGCTCGACGTGACCCTCACCGGCACCTTCCGCATGACGCGTGCCGTGCTGCCCCACATGCTCGAGCGCGGCAGCGGCGTCATCGTGAACAACGCCTCGGTGCTGGGCTGGCGCGCCCAGGAGGGCCAGAGCCACTACGCGGCCGCCAAGGCGGGCGTCATGGCGCTCACCCGCTGCGTCGCCATGGAGGCCGCCGAGTCCGGCGTGCGCGTGAACGCCGTCTCGCCCAGCATCGCGATGCACGACTTCCTCGCCAAGGTGACGCCGCCGGGCCTGCTCGAGGAGCTGACGTCGCGCGAGGCCTTCGGCCGCGCCGCCGAGCCCTGGGAGGTGGCCAACGTGGTCGTGTTCCTGGCCAGCGACTACGCGTCCTACATGACGGGCGAGTGCGTCGCGGTCAGCAGCCAGCACCCGTGAGCCCCGGAGGACCCATGGCCGCCGTCTTCGAGAACCCCTTCGAGCTCGAGAAGTCCGTGGGCCGGAAGCTCGGCCCGAGCGACTGGCTCGCCATCGACCAGCAGCGCATCGACGGGTTCGCCGAGGCCACCGGCGACCACCAGTGGATCCACGTCGACCCGGAGCGCGCGAAGGACGGGCCCTTCGGCACCACCATCGCCCACGGCTACCTGACGCTCTCGCTGGTGAACCTGTTCCTGCCCCAGATCCTCGAGGTGCGTGGCATCTCGATGGGGGTGAACTACGGGGCGGACCGCGTGCGCTTCCCGGCGCCGGTGCCCGTGGGCTCGCGGGTGCGCGGCGTGGGGGAGGTGCTCGAGGTGGAGCGCACGAAGGACGGCGGCATCCAGGCCAAGGTGCGGGTGAGCGTCGAGGTCGAGGGCGCCGACCGGCCCGGCTGCGTGATCGACACCATCAGCCGCTACTACCCGGAAACCACTACGTAGAATCCGCAGAACGCCCGATCCAGATTTCCCTGGAGTGTGTCGATCCACACACTCATGGAGATCGGAGCACTCGGCGCCGCCCTCTCGGGCATCCAGTCCGCCTCCCGGCGCCAGGCGGTCTCGGCCCACAACGTCGCCAACCTCACCACCGAGGACGTGCGCCCGCTGCGGGCCGTGCAGTCCGAGCGCGCCGAGGGCGGCAGCGAGGTGCGCGTGACGCGCTTCGAGGAGCCGCGGCCCGTGGAGCTCTCCCACGAGATCGTGGAGCAGATCCGCGCCCGGCTACAGCTCGAGGCGTCCGTCGGGGTGCTGCGCGCCACCTCGGAGACGACCGGGACGCTGGTGGACGTGCTGGCCTAGCTGAGCGAGCCCTTCGGGCTCGCCGTGCGGCGGAAGCCGACCCGCCCCGGGTCGGCCTCCCAGGGCTCAGGCGACACGCCCCAGCCAGCGCTCGAGCCGGGTCGGTACCGCGGCCGCTGCTCCCCCGAGCGGCCGCAGCCGCACGCTGGGCTGGCCGAGCAGGCGCTTCGCCTCGCGCACGCCCGTCCTGAGCGCCCCGTCCGCAGTCGCCCCGTTGAGCTTGCTGGTCGCCTCCCCGGCGAAGAGCAGGCGTCCGTCCACGGGCTCGGCAAGGGCGTCGAAGTCCTCGTAGCCGGCCCCGACGGGCATCGAGCTGTACGACCCCCGGGTGTTCGGATCGCTGAACCAGCGGGTGATCAGCACCTCCCGCGGTCGCGGAACCGAGGAGCCGTACACCTCCCGCAGGATCTCGAGGACGCGGGTCTTGATCTCGCGCCGGCTCATGCGGCTCATGCGGCGACCGAAGTCGCCGCCCACGAACCCCTGCAGCACGGGCCCGAGGCCCCAGCGCTGCATGTCGACGAAGGACGGGAACTCTCCCGGGGTGGCGGATCCGAAGAAGAGGTGGGTCCTGCCGCCCTCCCGCCAGAAGGGCTCGTCGAAGCCGAGGCTCACCTTCTCGAGGAACCCGAGGCCGAGTCGCTGGATCGCGCGCTCCTTCGGGACCGGCAGCAAGGGGTCGAAGTCCACGCGCCGCGACTTCAGGACGCCGAGCGGCAGCGTGACGACGACATGGGAGCCCCGGAACCTGCGGGTCCTGCGCTTGCGACCCTGCTTCACCCGCGCATGGACCACGACCCCGCTGGGGGAGTGCTCGATGCGGGTCACCCGATGCCGCAGTCGCACGTCGATGCCCCGCCCCAGCGGCTCGAGCAGCGCCCGATAGCCGCCGAGCGGGAAGACGTCCGTGCCGTCATAGGGGTTCGGATCGGGCGGGAAGTTCACCAGGGCATCCAGGGACAGGTCGTCGGACGGGGCGGCGAAGCCCGACTCGAAGATGTACCGGATCACCAGCTCGGCCCGACGGCGCAGGTCGCCCTGGAGCCCGTTGGTCTCCAGGAAGCGCTGGATGGCGTCTTCCACGGTGGCGCGGCCGCCGAGCGCAGCGAGCAGCGAGGGGAGCTGTGCTTCGAACACGAGCGTCTGGAAGAAGGCGGCGATCACCTCCTCTCGAGCCAGCGGCCCCGTGGCGGCGTCGTATCCGGTGAAGGTCGCGACGTCTTCGGTGGGTTCGGCCGAGAACGTGAAGACGCCGAGCTGGTCGGCCCACTGGGCCATCGGATTGCCGATCGGCGAGTGGATCCAGGAGCAGCCCTGATCGACGGGGACTCCCACGACGTCGCGCGTGTAGGCGCGTCCGCCGATCCGGTCGCGGCTCTCGAGCACCACCACCTCGACGCCGGCGTTGGCCAGGGCGTTGGCGGTCGCGAGCCCGGCAAAGCCCGCTCCGACGACGATCACCCGCTCCGGATCTCCCAATGCTCCGCCGGGAACCTCCGTGCTTCCGGCGTCGAAGATCTCGTTCGAAGGTCCTGCCAGCGCGCGGCGGGGCAACGCCAGGCCGGCGGACGAGACGGCGGCGAGCTGCAGGAAGCGGCGACGGGAGAGATCGAGGCTGGATCGGGACATGGGTTCCTCCTGGATCAGGGCCCCGGAGGCCCATCGAGGGTACGCAGCAGGGCCTCCGCCGAGGCGCGGGCCGCGGAGCGACGGGATGCGGGGAAGCCCAGGCCGTTCAAGCAGGAGGCGGCGTCGGCGAGGCACATGATCCCGTAGGCGACCTGATGACGCTGGGAGGCGGCTGTTCGCGGGAAGGCCTTCTCGATCTCGGCGTTGGTGATCTGCTCGAACTCCTCATAGACCTCGCGGAGCCGCGCCTTGGTGGAGGGGCTGCGGTGCGAGGCGGAGAAGAGCTCGTCGAAGAGCACCGAGGAGCGGGGGTCGTCGAACTCCGGGCCGAAGAGATAGTCGAGCAGGGGGTGGAGCCGGCCCGAGTCGGGCAGCGCGGCCACGATCGCATCGCGCTCCGCCTTGTAGGAGGAGAGGAGCCGATCGACCAGAGCGGACTCGAGGGCGTCGCGGGTGCCGAAGTAGTGGTGCACCAGCGTGCGATCCATGCCCGCGGCCTCGGCGACCGCGCCGATCGACGCGCGGTCCAGGCCTCGCTCGAGGATGCACTCCTCGAACGCATCCAGGATCTGCCGACGCCGCTCGCGGGCCAGGCTCTTGCGTCCCACGATCGCCTCCGAGCCAAAGATTCACACAGCTGGGAATCTATTCCGAGCCGAGCCCGTATATCAACAGGTTTGTGCATGTAAACTATTCTTCCAGCATTTACGGGGATTTAGGGAGCCGGCTCAGAGCAGCCGCCCGCCGTCGAGCACCAGGGTCTGGCCCGTCACGAAGGAGGCGGCCGGGCTGGCGAGGTAGACCACCGCGCCCGCCATCTCGTCGGGGTCGCCGATGCGGCCGAGTGCGGTGTCGCGCACCGTGGCCTTCAGGTTCCGCTCGTCCTCCCACAGCGCGCGGGCGAACTCGGTGCGGATCAGCCCCGGCGCGATGCAGTTGACGCGGATGCCGTCCTTCCCCCAGGTCTTGGCCTGCACCTGGGTGAGGTGGATGAGGGCGGCCTTCGAGGTCGTGTAGCCGCCGATCAGATCCGAGGCGCGGTAGCCGCCCACCGAGCTCACGTTCACGATGCTGCCGCCGTCGCCGTGCGCGAGCATCGCCTCGCGGGCGAGGTTCGAGAGCAGGTGCACCGACTTCACGTTCGTGTTCATGATGACGTCCCAGGCCTTCTCGTCGATGTCCTGGACGGGCCCGTAGACGGGGTTGGTGCCGGCGTTGTTGACGAGCACGTCGATGCGGCCGAGCTCGCGCTGCGTGGTCTCGACGAGGTAGGCGAGCTCCTCGGTGCGACGCACGTTCGTGGGCACCGCGATGGCGCGGCGGCCGGTCTTCGAGACCGCCTCCACGGCCTCGGCGAGGGCCTCGGGCTTGCGGGCCGCGATGGCGACGTCGGCGCCGTGCTCGGCGAGGCCGAGGGCGATGGAGCGGCCGATGCCGCGGCTGCCGCCGGTCACGATCGCGACCTTTCCCCCGAGGCTGAAGTCGGCGACGGTCATGGGGGCTCCTCTCACTCGTCTCCGTGGGCGGCTTCCAGGAACGCCGGGCGCTCGCCGCCGCCGTGGAGCAGCAGGCTGGCGCCGGTCACGTAGCTCGCCATGGGCGAGGCGAGGAACACGCAGGCGTCGCCCACGTCGCGTGGCTCGCCGAGGCGACCGAGCGGGACGGTGGCGGCCACGCGAGCGATCCCGGCCTCGTCGCCGTAGTGGAGGTGGGACTGCTCGGTGCGGATCATGCCCGCGGTGACGGCGTTCACGCGCACCTTCGGCGCCCACTCGATGGCGAGGGTCTGGGTGAGGCTCAGCAGGCCCGCCTTGGCGGCCCCGTAGGCGGCGGAGCCCGGCGAGGGGCGCACGGCGCTCACGCTCGCCACGTTGACGATGCTGCCGCCGCCCTCCTGGGCCTGCATGACCGCGTTGGCCTTCTGGGAGAGGTGGAGCGGCGCGATCAGGTTGAGGCGCAGGATCGCCTCGGAGAAGCGCGGCGAGGCGGTGGCGGCCTCGGCGGCGGGCGAGCCGCCGGCGTTGTTGACGAGCACGTCGAGGCGCCCGAGCTCGCCGGTCACGAAGCCGACCAGGGCCTCGATCTGCTCGAGCTCGCGCACGTCGGCGGCGAAGAAGCGCGCAGCGCGGCCCGCGGCCTCGGGGACCTTCTCGGGCTCGCCACGCCCGCAGATCACCACCTCGGCGCCGGCCTCGAGGAAGCGCTCGCTGATGCCGCGGCCGACGCCCTTGCCGCCGCCGGTCACCAGCACGACGCGTCCCGAGAGGTCGAGGGGGTCGCTCACGCGCCCGCTCCCGCTCCGATGCCCAGGCGGCGGGCGAGGAGCTCGCGGTGGTGGGCGGGATCGCCGAGGAACACCTCGGTGGACCTCGCGCGCTTGAAGTAGAGGTGGACGTCGTACTCCCAGGTGAAGCCCACGCCGCCGTGGATCTGGATCGCCTCGGCGGCGCAGCGGAAGAAGGCCTCCGAGGCGCTGGCCTTGGCGAGGGGCGCGACCAGCGGGAGCTCCTCGGAATCCTCGGCAGCCACGCAGGCGGCGTAGTAGGCGCCGGAGCGCGCGGACTCGACGGCCACCATCATGTCGGCGCACTTGTGCTTGATGGACTGGAAGGAGCCGACGGGGCGGCCGAACTGGACGCGCTCCTTCGCGTACTCGACGGAGAGGTCGAGGCAGCGCTGGGCGCCGCCCACCTGCTCGGCCGCCAGGGCGACGGCGGCACGGTCGAGGATGCGCGCGAGGGCGGGCGCGGCCTCGCCCTCGGCGCCGAGCCGCGCCTCGGCGGGGACGCGCACGTCGCGCAGCTCGATCTCGGCGAGGCGCCGGGTCTGGTCCATGGTGGGGAGCGCGCGGCGCTCGAGGCCCGCCGCGTCGCCCGGCACCGCGAACAGGCTGAGCCCGGCGTCGCCCGCGCTGCCTGGCTGGCGCGCCGCCACCACCAGCAGGTCTGCGCCGGCGCCGTCGAGGACGAAGCCCTTGCTTCCCGAGAGCACGTAGTCGCCCCCGTCGCGGCGGGCCTCGCAGGCGATCCCATCGGTGTCCCAGCGGCCCTCGGGCTCGGCGTGGGCGAGGGTGGTGAGGGTGCGGCCCTCGGCGATGCCGGGCAGGTGCTCGTCCCGCTGGTCCGGGCTTCCCGCCGCGAGCAGCGCCTCGGCGCCCAGGCACACGCTCGAGAAGAAGGGCGCGCAGAGCAGGTGCTCCCCCATCACCTCGAGCAGGGCCGCGAGCTCCACGAAGCCCAGGCCGAGCCCGCCGTGCTCCTCGGGGATCGTCACCGCCGGCCAGCCCAGCTCGGCCGCGATGCGCTTCCACACCTCGGGGTCGTGGCCGCGCTCGTCCGCCATGGCGCGGCGGATCGCCTCGGAGCCGGAGTGGTCCGCGAGGAATGCCCGCGCCGACGCGCGTAGCTCCTCCTGCTCCTCCGAGAACGCGAAGTTCAAGCAAGTCTCCGGGGACGTTCCTTGGGATTCTCACTTCCCCACCCGTGGGGAAGTGGGAATCTCAAGGAACGTCCCCTCCTAGGGCCGCTCCAGGGTGGTGACGTTGGCCTGGCCGCCGCCTTCGCACATGGTCTGGAGGCCGTAGCGGCCGCCGGTGCGCTCGAGCTCGTTCAGCAGGGTGGCCATCAGCCGCGTTCCCGTGGCGCCGATGGGGTGGCCCAGCGCGATGGCGCCGCCGTTGGGGTTCACCTTGCTCATGTCGGGGTGGAGCTCCTTCTCCCAGGCGAGCACCACCGAGGCGAAGGCCTCGTTGATCTCGATGGCGTCCATCTGGTCGAGCTTCATGCCGGACTTCTCGAGGGCGTGGCGCGTCGCCGGGATCGGCGCCGTGAGCATGTAGATGGGATCGTCGGCGCGCACGCTCATGTGGTGCACGCGCGCGCGGGGCTTCAGGCCGTGGTCCTTCACGGCCTGCTTCGGGGCCACCAGCAGGCTGGTGGCGCCGTCGGAGATCTGGCTCGCCACGGCGGCGGTGAGCCGGCCGCCGGGGCTCAGGGTCTGGAGCTTCGCCATCTTCTCGAGGGAGGTGCCGCGGCGCGGCCCCTCGTCGGCCTTCACGTCGCCGTAGGGCTGGATCTCGTCGCCGAAGCGCCCCTCGTCCTGGGCGCGGATCGCGCGCTCGTGGCTCTCGAGGGCGAAGCGCTCCATGTCCTCCCGGGAGATGTCCCACTTCTCGGCGATCATCTCGGCGCCGCGGAACTGGGAGACCTCCTGGGTGCCGTAGCGGTCCACCCAGCCCTTCGAGCCCGAGAAGGGGTCCGTGAAGCCGAGCGGCTCGGCGAGGGTCATGGCCGACGAGATCGGGATGGCGCTCATGTTCTGCACGCCGCCCGCCACCACGAGGTCCATGCTGCCGCTCATCACCGCCTGGGCGGCGAAGTGCACCGACTGCTGGGAGGAGCCGCACTGGCGGTCGATGGTGACGCCGGGGACGTGCTCCGGGAGCCCCGCCGCGAGCCAGCAGGTGCGGCCGATGTCGCCGGCCTGGGGGCCGAGGGTGTCGCAGCAGCCCCAGACCACGTCGTCCACCGCGGCCGGGTCCACGCCGGTGCGCGCCATCAGCGCCCTCAGGACGTGGGCGCCGAGGTCCGCGGGATGCTCCTGGGCGAGCCCGCCGCCCCGCTTCCCGACCGGGGTCCGCACCGCATCGATGATGTACGCCTCCATCGCTTCCGAACCTCCGCTTCGCTGGCCGCTCGCCAGCCCGCTGCGCGGGCCGGCCGCGCCGGCCCTCGCTGGGAATTGCCCGCTCGACTCACTTCCTCACGACCACGGACGAGCCGTGGCCGAAGAGTCCCTGGTTCACCGTCACGCCCACCCGGGCGCCCTCCACCTGGCGCTCCGTCGCCTGGCCGCGCAGCTGCCAGGTGAGCTCGCACACCTGGGCGATGGCCTGGGCGGGCACGGCCTCGCCGAAGCTCGCCAGGCCGCCGCTCGGGTTCACCGGCACGCGGCCGCCGAGGGTCGTGGCGCCGTCGTTCAGCAGCTTCTCGGCCTCGCCGGGCTTGCACAGCCCGATGTTCTCGTACCAGTCGAGCTCGAGCGCGGTGGAGAGGTCGTAGACCTCGGCCAGGTCGAGGTCCTCGGGGCCGATGCCGGCCTGCTCGTAGGCGGCCACGGCGATGGAGTCCTTGAAGCCGCGGTCCGGCGCGGCGAGCCCGGCCGCGGAGTCCGTGGCGAAGTTCGGCATGTCGATCAGCGCGTTCGGGTAGGTGGGGGTCACCGTCGAGACGCCGGCGACCCGCACGAAGTCGCTGGCGTGGCGCCGCGCGTAGTCCATGGAGGTGAGCACCAGGGCGGCGCCGCCGTCGCTGGTGGCGCAGATCTCGAGCAGGTGCAGCGGGTCCGAGACCAGGGGCGAGGCCAGCACCTCCTCCTCGGTCACCTCCTTGCGGTAGCGGGCGTTCGGGTTGTGGAGCCCGTGGCGGCTGTTCTTCACCTTCACCCGGGCGAAGTCCGCGGGCGTGGCGCCGAACAGCTCCATCCGGCGCCGCGCGTAGAGGCCGAAGTAGGTGGGGTTCGTGGCTCCGAGCAGCCGGAAGCGCAGCCAGTCCGGGTCGAGCTGGCGCTCGCCCTTGGCCGGCGCCAGGAAGCCCTTGGGCGTGGTGTCCGCCCCGACCACCAGTGCGACGTCGCACATCCCGGCCAGGATGCGGGTGCGCGCCGACTCGAGCGCCTGGGCGCCGGTCGCGCAGGCCGCGTAGGAGCTGGAGATGGGGATCCCGGTGAACCCCATCGCCTGGGCGAAGGTCGCGCCGGACACGTAGCCCGGGTAGCCGTTGCGCACCGTGTCGCCGCCGGCCACGAACTCGACGTCCGTCCAGGCCAGGCCGGCGTCGTCGAGGGCGGCCTGGATGGCGTGCACGCCGTACTCGACGAAGTTCCGCCCCCACTTGCCCCAGGGGTGCATGCCGACTCCGAGAATCGCGACCTCGTGCTCGTTCATCCCTCAGGCCTCCACCGGCTTCCACTTCCAGACCAGGTACTCGTTCTCGTCGTCCTCGTACAGCGTGTCGAGGACGATCTCCATCTCCATGCCCGCCTCGAGGCACGCGGGGTCGACCCCGGCCGCGAGCTGGCCGAGCACCACCATGCGCTCCTCCTGGAGCTCCACCGCCGCCACCGTGTAGGGGACGAAGGGGTCCGGCGACACGTAGGGCTCCGGCGCCTTGTAGTGGTTGGTGGTGTAGGACCAGAGCCGGCCGCGGCGCGAGAGCGGCGTCTCCTCGAGCGGGGCCGTGGCGTAGCCGGGGGCGCGGCTCACCGCGACGTCCTTGGGAAAGAAGTAGCTGCCGCTCTCGGTGTCGCGCAGCCCGAGCAGCCGGGGCTCCTCGGGGTCCATCGTGAACCAGCCGTCGATGGCGGGTACGCGGTTCTTGCTCACGCTCGGACTCCTCGCTCGTTCAGGTTCGCGGCTCGAAGCCGAAGCTCTCGACGGGGGCGGCCCCCTCGAGGAGCGCCTCGGCCACGCGCCGGGCGTGCCAGGCGCTGCGCCCCCAGGCGATCTCGAGGGACCAGGCGCGCCGCATCCACAGGTGCACGTCCTGCTCCCAGGTGTAGCCCAGGGCCCCGTGCACCTGCAGCGCCGTCTTCGCCGCGCGCTGGGCGGCCTCGGAGGCGGCGATCTTGGCCATGGAGACGTCGGCGGAGCGGGTCGCCGCCCCGCGCGCCACGGAGTGGGCGGCGCGGTGCACGAGGGGGCGCGCGTAGTCGAGGCGCACCTGGACGTCGGCGAGCTGGTGCTTCACGGCCTGGAAGGCGCCGATGGGCTTGCCGAACTGCTGGCGCTGCCTCGCGTAGTCGACCGCCAGGGCGACCAGGCGGTCGGTGACGCCGAGCTGCTGGGCCGCGCAGGCCAGCGCGCCACGGTCGAGGGCGTCGGCCTGGAGCGCCGTGCCCTCGCTGCCGGCCGCTACCCGGGTCGCGTCGACCGGCGTCCAGGCCACGGAGAAGAGCTTGCGCGAGGGGTCGTTGGCGGGCTGGGCGGTGAGCTCCACCGCGCCGGGCTCGACGGCGTGGATCTCGTCGCCGTGGCAGAGCAGCAGCAGGCCGGCCACATGGGCGTCCTCGACGAAGGGGCTCACCGGGTGCCCCACCGCGAGGCGCGCCGCGCCAGCCGCCACCTTGGGGAGCCAGGCGGCGGCGATCGCCGGATCGGGGAGGCTCGCGAGCAGCGGGACCCCCACCGCGGCCGTGCCGACCACCGGCTCGGCGAGGGCGGCGCGGCCCGCTTCCTCGAAGAGCAGCACGCCGTCGATCTCGTCGAGGCCGAGGCCGCCGTGCTCGGTCGGCGCCAGCAGGCCGGGCACGCCGAGCTCGGCGAGCTGGCTCCAGAGCACCGGCGAGCGCGCGGTCCCGGTCTCCCACAGCTCGCGCAGCCGCTCGGGCGTGCACTCCCCGGCCAGGAAGTCGCGCAGGGTGTCGCGCAGCAGCAGCTGGTCCTCGGTGAAGGCGAAGCGCACGGGTCAGCTCCGGGGCAGGCCGAGGATGCGCTCGGCGATCACGTTGCGCTGGATCTCGTTGGTGCCGGCGTAGATCGGGCCCGCCAGGGAGAACAGGTAGCCGTCGAGCCAGCGGCCCACGCCCGGCGCTCCGTTCGCCGCGGCGGCCGGTGCCTCGGGAAGCAGCTCGCCGCGGTCGCCCAGGATGCGCAGCGCGGTCTCGTGCATGAAGGTGTCGAGCTCGGACCAGAAGATCTTGTTGAGGCTCGCCTCGGCGCCGATCTTCCCGCCCTCGAGCAGGCGCGAGACGGTCTGGTAGGTGCCCAGCGCGTAGGCCTCGGCGTCGATCCAGGCACGCACCACGGCCTCGCGCAGGGAGGGCTCGAGGGGGGCGCCGGCCGCCAGCGCCTCGCGGTAGAGCTCCACCAGCCGGCGCGCGGTGCCCTGGAAGCGCGCCGGGCTGCGCAGCATCAGGCCGCGCTCGAAGCCCGCCGTCGCCATGGCGACCTTCCAGCCCTCGCCCTCGCCGCCGAGGCGGTTCGCCACGGGCACCCGCGCGTCGTCGAGGAACACCTCGGCGAAGCCCGTCTCGCCGTCGAGCTGGGCGATGGGGCGCACGGTGACGCCCGGCGCGTCGAGGGGAACGAGCACGAAGCTCAGCCCGCGATGGCGCTCCGAGTCCGGGTCCGTGCGGAACAGGCCGAACAGCCAGTCCGCGAAGGCGCCCCGGGAGGCCCAGGTCTTCTGGCCGTTCACGACGTAGTGGTCGCCGTCGCGGATCGCGGTGGTCTGGATGTTGGCCATGTCGCTGCCCGCGTTGGGCTCGGACCAGCCCTGGGCCCAGACCTCCTCGGAGGAGGCCATCTTCGGCAGGTAGCGGGCCTTCTGCTCGGGCGTCCCGTACTCCATCAGGGTCGGGCCGAGCAGGAAGATCCCGTTCTGGTTGACGCGCCCCGGCGCGCCCACGCGGTAGTACTCCTCCTCGAAGATCAGCCACTCGAGCAGGTTCGCGCCGCGGCCGCCGTACTCGACGGGCCAGGGCACCATGGCCCAGCCGCCGGCGTGGAGCTCGCGCTCCCAGTTTCGGTGAGCCTGGAAACCCTCTGCCGTGTCGAAGGAGGGAAGAGGCTCTCGGGGCACGTGCGCCTCGAGCCACGCGCGCGCCTCCCGGCGGAACGCCTCCTGCTCCGCGGTGTAGGTGAGATCCATCCTTCTGAGCTTCGCTTCGCTGGCCGCGTCCGGCTTCGCCGGGCGCTAGCTCGCTGCGCGCACGGTCCGGCGAAGCCGGCCGTGCTTGCGTCGGTAGGTCATTTCAGCCCTTCTTCTTCGCGTCGAAGTCGGCGTCGCGCTTCTCCACGAAGGCGTCGCGGGCCTCCTGGGAGTCGGGCGAGGTGTAGAGCTCGAGGGTGAAGCCCTGCTCGAAGCGGTAGCTCCGCTTCACGTCGAGCAGCTCGATGCCGTTCAGGGACTCCTTGGCGAGGCGCACCGCCTTGGGGCTCTTCTCGGCGATCTTGTCGGCCAGCCCCCGCGCCGTGGCGCGCAGCCGCTCCCGGGGCACCACCTCCTCGAGGGCGCCCAGCCGGTACGCCTCGGCGGCGTCGATGGGCTCGCCGCTGTAGAGCATGCGGCGCACCTTCTGGATCGGGAACATGCGCAGCAGGTGGGAGGCCGCGCCGAGAGCGCCGCGATCGATCTCGGGCAGGCCGAAGGTCGCGTCCTCGGAGGCGTAGATCACGTCGCAGGAGCCCACGATCCCGACGCCGCCGCCGAGCACGAAGCCGTGGGCGGCGGCGATCACCGGCACCGGGCAGTCGTGGATGGCGGCGAAGGTGTCGTAGCAGCCCTTGTTGACCCGGGTGATGAGGCTCGCGTCGGCGGCCAGCTCCTTGATGTCCACGCCGGCGCAGAAGCCGCGGCCCTCGGCGGCGATCACGATCACGCGCACCTGCTCGTCGCGGCCCAGGCGCGTCACCAGCTCGGCGAGGTGCTCCCAGCCCGCGCTGTCGAAGGCGTTCACCGGCGGGTGGGCGAGCACCAGCTCCGCCACCCCCTTCTCGACGCTGACCTCGGCGTAGCTCACGCGCGCTCTCCCGCGAGACCGGCCAGGGTGCACTCGGCCTCGCCGACGATCCTCTCCACGAGCTCCTTGCAGCTCGGCAGGTCCCCGATCACGCCCGTCACGGTGCCACTCGGCAGGTAGCCGTGCACCGGGTCGCCGTCGGTCATCGCCCTCTTCGCGAGGATCGGCGCGTTGGCGGCCATCAGGGTCTGGGCGCGGGTGAGCTTCTCGTGGCTGCGCAGCGCCATGGCGGAGCGCAGCAGCTGCGGGATGGAGGCACCGGAGAGCTTGCGGAAGGCGAGCCCGCTGCGCAGCGCGCGCCACAGCAGGCTGACGGGGCCGCTGCGCTCGAGGCGGTCCACCAGCTCGTTGCGCACCACGCGCTGGGGCAGGCCGTCCACCTGCTTCGTCACCAGCACGTCGTCCATGGCGGCGGCGAGGTAGCGCTCGGTGGTGGCGGCGGGCACCGGGCTCTCGGCGGTGAGCAGGAAGCGCGTCCCCATGGCGACGCCCTCGGCGCCGAAGGCCAGGGCGGCCACCAGCCCGCGGCCGTCCCGGAAGCCGCCGGCGGCGACGATCGGAACGTCCACGAGGTCGGCGCCCTCGGAGATCAGCAGCGAGGTGGGGACGGTGCCGGTGTGGCCGCCGCCCTCGGCGCCCTGCATGATGATGGCGTCGGCGCCCAGGCGCTCGGCCTTCTGGGCGTGGCGGGGCGCACCGCAGGTGGGCACGCACACCACCCCGGCGTCCTTCAGGCGCTTGATGAGCGAGGCGTCGGGGGCGCGGTTGTAGCCGGCCGCCTTCACGCCCTGGCGCACGACGGCGTCCACGATCACGTCGGCGCCGGGTGCGTCCATCAGGAAGTTCACGCCGAAGGGGCGGTCCGTGCGCTCCTTCACCTCGAGGATCGCGGCCTCCACGTCCGGCGGCTGGATGGTGGCCGCCGCCAGGAAGCCGAAGGCGCCGGCGTTGCAGGCCGCGGCCACCAGCTCCGGGGTGGCGACCCAGCCCATCCCGGTCTGGAGGATCGGGACCTCGCAGCCGAGGAGGTCGCAGAGCCTGGTGTGGAGGGCGGAGTGCACGCGGGAAGTCTCTCTCAGCTCTTCACTTCGCGCTCGCGCAGGCCCTCGGGATCGATGACGTCGCGCAGCAGGCCCAGCTCGGCGTCCGTGGGAGGCCGCGTCTCGGGCACGTCGCCGTCGATGGCGAGCTCGAAGCCGGTCTTCTCCACCACCTCGTCCACGGAGACGCCGGGGTGGAGCGAGGCCAGGCGCATGCGCCGGTCCGGCGTGGCGAAGTCGAACACGCCCAGGTTCGAGACCACGCGGCGGATCTCGTGGAAGCGCGCGGTGCGCTCGCCCAGGGCCGCGGCGCGGTCGTACCCGACTCCCGAGACGACGTCGACCTTCTCGACGAAGCAGCGCGGGCCGTGGTCCGGCACCCAGTAGCTGG
>JANQFK010000050.1 GCA_028277885.1 Myxococcota bacterium | reverse complement strand
GCCACCACCGCGTGAAGCCCCTCGCCCGCGGCCTCGGCGAGAAGCGCCTCCTCGCCGGGGAGCTCGCGCCACGGGTCGCTCTCCAGCCCGAGCCAGCGGATCTGGGAGACCGCGACGCGCCGGCTCCCCGCCTGCTCCACCAGGGAGGCCACCACCGGCGCCACCGCGGCCTCCGCCGCGGGGGCCGCGCGCACGAAGTCCGGGTGGGCGGCGCGCCAGGCGGCGCCGGGAACGGGCGCGCAGCCGAGCCCGCAGAGCCCGGCCAGGCCGGCGGCGAGAGCGAGGCGCCCGGCCACTAGAGCCGGATGCGCTGGCGACGCCCGCGGCCCGAGACCCGGTTCAGGATGGCGCCCAGCACCATCCCGGTGGACAGGATCAGCGCGCCCGTGATCCACTCCGGCCAGCGCGCCCCCGCCCGCAGCTCGAGGTTCTCCCGGGTGAGGCGCTCGAGCTCGGAGCGCTGCTCGGCGTCGGAGGTCGAGAGGCTCTCGTTGCTGCTGCGCAGCTCCGAGGCCTCGGCGCCCACGGTGTCGAGCTGCTCGCGCAGGCTCTTGGTCTCCTCCTCGAGCTGCGCGAGGCGCACCAGGGGCGGCGGCGCGTTCGCGAGATAGCCGGCGGGAATCCAGCCGTCGACGCCGTCGGAGGTCTGCACGCGGGTCCAGCGCTTCTCGCGCAGCACCACGGTGAGGGGGTCGCCGGTCTTGATGCTGCCCAGGATCCGGTACGCGGTGCCCGGCCCGCTGCGGACGTTGAGCCGCACCTCTCCCTTCACCCACGCCCGCTCGGCTCCGGCCGTCGACGCGAGCAGGAGGAATGCCACCGCCAGCGCCGCCAGACCCACCCGAACCGCCCGTCTGCGCGTTCCCATCCACACCCCCGGAACCGGACTCTCCCTCCGGGTCGCCGATTGTATCCACCACTCCCCAACGCGACAGTCCACCCCCCAAAGCCCGCGGTGGTTTCCCCATGGTTTCGGCTCGGGTGTCGGCGCGTCGCGGTGCGTGCATCGGAGTCCGGTCGGCGGCGGGGGGTGTGTCTCCGCGAATGGCTCGCGCGGGCGAGCCGGGCCGCCCGGGTGTTCTCGCACGCCCCGGCCCGTCGCGGGCGTGAGCCGGCCGTTGTCGGCGCTCCGCTCGAGTTCGCTGCGCCACACCCCCCGCCGCCGCCGGGCACGCGCTTGCAGGAAGCTCGCAGCCGTCTCCTCGACGCATCGAGTAGGAGAGGGCGCGCGACTGCCCGGAGCCCGCGCTCGTCTCCGAACGCAAGGCCGCCCCAGGCGGCCGCGCAGCGCGGCGCGAAGCGCCGCGCGAAGTTCAGAAGGCCCCCGCAAGGCCGCCCCCAGGCGGCCGCGCAGCGCGGCGCAGAGCGCCGCGCGAAGCTCAGAAGGCCTGGCTCCCCGGGTAGGACTCGAACCTACGACCCAGCGGTTAACAGCCGCTTGCTCTACCAGCTGAGCTACCGGGGAACGGCGAGACGCCAGATACTAGGCAGTGGCCTCCGAGGCGCAATGCGTCAGTCGTCGATCGCCGCGGGGGCTCGTGGCACCTCCACCTCGAGGGGCAGGGAGGCCGGAGCCTCGGTGCCGTCGGCCCTCACGCCAATCAGTACGTAGCGGTAGCGGCCTTCCGGGCCGGCTTCTTGATCGAGGAATTCGTGGCCCCGGGCCCTGCCGAGCTCCCGGGCGCGCAGCAGGCCCTGGCGCAGGACCCGGACCTCCTGGAAGCCCGCCGCGACGGCCGGATCCCAGCGCAGGCGCACGCCGCCTGCCTCCGCGTTGCCGCTGGCCCCGTAGCCCACCCCCTCCACGCTCACGGTCTCCGAGGGCGTGCTCTCCAGGCCGTCGGCGTCGAAGGCGACCACGGCGTAGCGGACGGTCTCGGCGGCCCCGACCTCGGCATCCCGGGCGGCGGTCTGCTCGGGGCCCACCTCGGCCACGGGCTCGAGGCCGTCGGAGCCCGAGCGCATGCGCAGCAGCCGGTAGCCGGCCAGGTCGGGCTCGACGTTGGCCTCCCAGCTCAGGCGGTTCGTGCCGAGCTTGCGCTCCACCACGGCGAGCCCCACGGGCGGCAGGGGGCGCGGCTTGGTGACGGCGCGTACCGGCTCGGTGTTCGATCCCTCGCCCCCGGCCGCGTTCACCGCCGCGACCCGGTAGTAGAACACGCGCAGCGCGCCGAGGCCCTCGTCCACGAAGCTGGTCTCGTAGGCGTCGTCGATCCGCGCCACCGCGCGGTAGTCGCCGCCCGCGCTGGGGCTGCGGTAGACGACGTATCCGGCCACCGTCGGGTCGTCCACCGGGCGCCAGCTGAGCGCGACGCTGCGCGGCAGGTGGCTGTAGGCGCGCAGGCCCTCGGGGCTCACGGGCGCATCCGCGGTGGCGCCCTCGGCGACCGGCGAGGGGGCGGCCCCCACGGCGCCGTCGCCGCGGAAGGAGCGGACCCGGTAGTGGTAGCGCTCGCCGTCGCCGAGCCCGGTGAGGCCCTGGTCCGAGACGTGCTTGGCGGCGAGGTCGGCGCCGCGGTCCACCCAGGCGGTGCGGAAGCGACCGCCCAGGGTGGCGATGCGCTCGAAGGGCCCCTCGGCCTCGAGGCCCCGCTCGACCACGTAGCCCGCGACCTCTCCCGAGAGCACCGGGTCCCAGCTCAGCGCGATGGCGCGCAGGCGGCCCGAGTGGGCCTGCAGGCTCTCGGGAGCCGCGAGGGGCACCTCCTCGGTGCCCACGGTGGGGGTGGAGGCCGGCCGCTGGAACAGCCGCCGCGCGCGCTCCAGGTCGAGGGCGGAGCCGCAGCCCCCGAGCAGCATCGGGAGCAGCACCGCCAGCCCCGGGCCGAGACGTCGCGCGACCAAGGTCAGCGGCCTCCCTGGGCTCCCGGCGCCGCGACCCGGGGGACGGGCTGGGCCGCGGGATCGTCGCGAAGCTGCTCGAGGTTCTGGAGCAGGCGCTCGGCGCGGGCCACGTACTCCTGGGCCTTCTCGTTGCCGGGGTCGATCAGCAGCGCCCGGCGCCAGGCGTCGAGGGCGCTCTCGAGCTCCTCCTCCTCGTAGTGGACGCGGCCGTCCTCGATCAGCGCGGAGACCTCGGGCGAGAGCTGGGCGCGCAGCGCCGCGACGTGCCGGCGCGCGCCGCCGTGCTCGGGGTTCAGGCGCAGCGCGCGCAGGGAGTAGCGGATGGCGGCGAAGGGCCGCCCGTCGCGCTCGGCGCGCAGGGCGTTGCGGTAGTGGCCCTCGGCGCGGATCTCCCGGCGGCTCGCGGGCAGGGTGGTGGGCGGCCGATCCGCCGGCCCCTCCTTCTCCTCGGCTCGGATCGTGGCGAGGTAGGCGAGGTAGCCCCGGGCGTCGCCGTTCTCGGGATCGAGGGCCAGCACGGACTGGAAGCTCTTCTCCGCGCTGGCGTGGCGACCCGAGGCGAAGCTGGTGCGCCCGGCGACGAGGAGCGCGTCCACGGACTCGCGCAGGGAGTCGTCGAGCCGGCGGTCGTCGGCCTGGAGGCGCGGATCGAAGGGGTCGAGGGTGCGCAGGGTGTCGAGGTGCCCGCGCGCCAGCGGGAGGTCGCCGCTCTGGAAGGCGGCGTCGAAGCGCTCCTTCTCCTCGCGCTTGCGCGCGTCGAGGCGACGGGCGAGCTCCTGGACGTGGAGCAGCGCCTCGCGATCGCCGGGCTGGAGCTCGAGGGCGAGCCGGTAGTTCACCACCGACTCCGCCAGCCGGTCGCGCCTCTCGTAGTAGCGGGCGCGCTTCTTGTAGCGCACCACCAGCTGGTCGAACTCGTTCTCGACCTCCGCGATGCGGGTCCGCGCGGCGTCGTAGTAGAGGCTGTCGGCGTCGACCTGCCGCCAGATCTCGAGGGCGCCCAGGCGGTCCCCCTCGCGGTAGCGCCGCTCGCCGAGCTCCACCGGCGTGGTGCAGCCGAGGGCGAGGGCGAGCCCCACCGCCGCGCATGCGATCCGGCCGCGCGTCACGCCTCGTCGGTTCCCACGGCGAGGGCCAGGTCGACGGAGTAGACGTGGACCGGCTCGAGCCGGCCCGAGAGCTGGCGCTCGCCCTCGAAGTGCAGCTTGAAGGCGTCCCGGACGCGGCGCTGGACCGCCTCGGAGACCAGGATCTCGCCGGGGCGGGCGAGCTTCTCCAGGCGGTGGGCGACGTTCACGGCGTCGCCGATGGCCGTGAAGTCGGTGCGCCGGTCGGAGCCGATGGTGCCCACCACCACCACGCCGGTGTGGATGCCGATCCCGATGGAGATCGGGGTCTCGCCCGTGGGGTGGGCGCTCGCACCCTGGGCCGCCATGGCGCGCTCGATGTCGATGGCGGCGGCCACCGCGCGCTGGGCGTGGTCGGTGCGCGGAACCGGCGCTCCGAAGTAGGCCATCACCGAGTCCCCGATGAACTTGTCGATGGTGCCGCCGTGGGACAGGATGCGGTCCGAGGCCAGCTGGAACACCTGGTTCAGCAGGGCCACGACGTCGCGCGCCTTCATGCCCTCGGAGAGGCGGGTGAAGCGCCGGATGTCGGCGAAGAGGATCGTCACCTCGCGCTCCGTGCCGCTCAGCTCGCCGCCCTCGGGGCCCTCGAGGAGCTGGTTCAGCACGTAGTCGCTCACGTAGCGGCCGAAGGCGCTCTGGATGCGCTCCTTCTGCTGGAGCGACTCCCCCATCTCGTTGAAGGCCCGGGTGAGCTCGCCCACCTCGTCGCGGGAGGTGGGCGGCACGCGGGCCGAGAAGTCGCCGTCGGCGAGGCGCTCCACGCCGGAGCGCAGGCGACGCAGCGGACCCACCAGCAGGGCCACGAAGGCCACCCCGCAGACCACGCCGAGCACGACCACGGCGGCGGCCACCACGGCGAGCTGACGCCGGCTCTCCTGCACCACCGGGGTCACCAGGAGGTCGAGGTCGAAGGCGATCTGGGCCTCGCCCACGCGCACGTCGCCGTAGACCACCGGGGCCGCGACCCGCATCAGGCTGCCGGTGCGCTCCACCCCGGTCTCCTCGGGCCGCACGCCCTGGCTCGCCGGCTGGCGCTGCTCACCGACCTCGTCGGCCGAGAGCGAGGCCCAGACGCGGCCGTCGGGGCCCAGGATGCGTCCCTCGACCACCCCCTCCTCGTTGCCGACCTGGCGGACCAGCTTGCCGAGCACCAGCTCCTCGGACGCGTTCCCCGAGTCCTCGGCGGTTCCCACCAGGGCGAGCAGCGGCTCGTCGGCGACCCGGGCCACGTGGAAGGCCAGGCCCCGGGCGCGGCTCTCGACGCCGTCCTCGAGGGAGCGGCGCTCGTGCTCCGTCGCCATCCAGGCGAGGCCCACGCAGGCGAGCACCAGCAGGCCGACGACGAGCAGGCTGAACTTGAGCTGGAGGGAACGCACGCGCGGGGCTCACCTCGGGGTTGGGATCGCAGCACCGTCGCTCGCCGAAAAGCCGAAGTTTTCCGGTCGGTTGCTACGAATCAGGCTACTCCAGCCGCGGTCGGTCGCAAGCCGCCGCGGGCTCAGCTCACCTCCAGGATCTCGAGCTCCCGGGTGCCCCGGGGCACGCGGACCTGGACGCTGTCACCGGGCTCCTTGCCGAGCAGGGCCCGGGCGATGGGCGAGGTGACGGAGATCTGCCCGGCGCCGGCGTCCGCCTCGTCCTCTCCGACGATGGTGTAGGTCATGCGCTCGCCGGTCTCGGCGTCCTCCAGCGAGACGGTGTTTCCGAAGCGGACCTGATCGCCGTCCTGGGCGCCCTCGATCACCTGGGCCCGGGCGAGCTTGTCGTCGAGCAGCCGGATGCGTCCTTCGATGTGGCCCTGCTTCTCCTTGGCGGCGTGGTACTCGGCGTTCTCCGAGAGGTCGCCGTGGGCGCGCGCCTCCTCGATCTCCTTCACCACCTTGGGGCGCTCCTCGGACTTGAGGCGCTTCAGCTCGTCCTGCAGCATCTGGTATCCGCGCGGGGTCATGGGCACGCGGTCCGTCATGGCACTCCCTCCGAGGCGGGTGCGGGGCGTGGCTCCGTGCAGCCCCAGGGCCGAACATCCAGAGCCCCGTCCCGAAACGGAAAAACGTCCTCCGTGGGAGGACGTCCGAGTCCTCAAGCTAACCTTCCGAAGGCCGCACCGCCATGAAACCCGCCGAGCCCGCAGTCGAGGAGGCAGGAGAAGCGCCCTTGCCGGGGCCGGAATCCCTCGCTTCGGGGATTCCGCCGGATCGGCTGCTCCGCCTCGCGGCGATCTTCTACGCCGTCCTCTTCGCCGCCGCGTTCCTGTGGCGCAGCGTGCTCGGTGGCGGGTCGCTGCTCTACGCCGGCCCCGATGCGGCCCTCGAGGGGGTGCGGCTCGCACGCGACGTGGGGCTCGGTGTGGGCGCCGGCCTGCTGCTGGTGGTGGCCTCGCGGGTCTGGACCCGCACCAGCGTCGCCGGCGCCCGGCTCTCGGCCTCCCTCCGCGAGCTGCTCGGGCCGGTCTCGGGCCCCGTCGCCCTGGCCCTGGCGGGGATGAGCGGCGTCGCCGAGGAGGCCTTCTTCCGCGGCGCCCTCCAGCCCGCGGTGGGGTGGCTGGCGGCGAGCCTGCTGTTCGGGCTGGCCCACTACGTGCCCCGGGCAGGCCTCAAGGCCTGGGCGCCGGCCGCCGTGCTCGCCGGCGCCCTGCTGGGCGGGCTCTACGAGTGGACCGGCAACCTCGTCGCCCCGGCCCTCGCCCACGTCGTCGTCAACGCCCTCAACCTCCGCTGGCTCGGCCGCACCGAGATCGAGATCCCGACACCGCGCTGAGGGGGCTCAGCCGGTTCGCGCGATCGCGTCGATCTCGACGGCGGCGTCGAGGGGGAGTCGCGCCACCTGCACCGTGCTCCGGGCCGGGCGCGGATCCGTGGTGAAGCGGCGCGCGTAGACCTCGTTGACCTGGGCGAAGCTCTCCAGGTCGTGCAGGTAGATCGTCGTGCGCACGACACGGTCGAGACCGGAGCCCGCGGCCTCGAGGACCGCGGCCAGGCTCTCGAGCACGCGCTCGGTCTGGGCGACGACGCCTCCCTCCACGATGCGTCCCGTGGCGGGATCGATCGGGATCTGGCCCGACACGAACACCCAGCGGCCCACGACGACGGCCTGGGAGTACGGGCCCACGGGCTCCGGCGCACCGGTCGTCTCGACGGCGCGCGGCGGCCGGCTCACGGTCCGGTCGGCTCCCTCTTCAGGAGAGGATCGGGCCGCCGTCGGGCTCGCCGTCGAGCAGGCGCTCCTCGAGGACCCGGATCAGGTATCCGACGAGCATCAGGTTGGGCAACCGCTTCAGTGCGTCGGGACCCAGCGCCTCGGTGCGTCCGAAGGTCTCGGCGTAGCTTTGGAAGAACTCCAGGGTCTCCATCGGAACGTTCTTCGCCACGAGCTCGTTGATGCTCTCGATGGGAAGCTCCGAGAAGATCGCGGCGAACTCCCAGGCCAGCTCGGTATGCGTCATGTTCGGCTCCGTTTCGAGCGGTCCTGCGAGCGGCCGTTTTCCCTGGAGATCCGTGCCTCGCACGATGCGCGCACCCCTCCGACCGCAGGAATCCTCTTCTTGAGACGGTCGATCCTGCCACCCCGGTACGCTGGAAGTCAAGGCAATGCAGCCTCGCGCACGCGAAAGTCAGCCGCGTGACGCAGGGTTGAAGGAGTTCGTGCGCAGCCGCGAAGCAACTCGCGCGCGTCGCACCCCCGACCATTCGGAGGGAGGACGCGCAACGAAGGGCGGGAACGTTCGTGAAGCCGCCGACTCCCGACGCGAGTTGCCGGCGCGTTGCGGCCCCGCCGCCGTCAGATGCCCTGGCCGGCCTCCGGGACGCCGCTCGCATCCTGGCTCGTCTCGAACAGGGCCTCGCGCACGAACAGCGGCGCGTCGTAGCGGAGCGCGATCGCGATCGCGTCGCTGGGCCGCGAGTCGATCTCCACCAGCCCCGAGGCGGTGCGGATCGAGAGCGTCGCGTAGTAGATCCCGCCGGCGAGCTCGGTCACCACCACGTGGTCCACGCGCCCCGCGAGGCGGTCGATCACGCGCTTGGCGAGATCGTGGGTGCCCGGGCGGGGCGGCTCCACGTCGTTCAGCTGGGCCGCGATGGAGCGGGCCTCGGCGAAGCCGATCCAGATGGGGAGCAGGCGGTCGCCGTCGAGCTCCTCGAGGACCAGCACCGGCGTGTCGGAGCTCGGATCGACGGCCACGTAGCCCACGCGAACCGCGATCTCCGTCGATCGCGCGCCTGCCGCGCTGCACCCGAGAGCCAGCGCGGCCAGCAGCAGTACCAGCCGCCCCGCCAACGCCATGCACCCGAGAGTAGACCGTCTCGGCGGACCCCGCCTTCGCGCCCGGAGGGACGGAACCCGCACGGGCGGTTGGAACGCGAGTTGCCGGTCCCACGCTCCCCGGGCCTCGCTTGAGGCCCGCCGCCGAAGTCGGCATATTCCCCAGCGGTCGGGGCGTGGCGCAGTTTGGTAGCGCGCTTCGTTCGGGACGAAGAGGTCGCTGGTTCGAATCCAGTCGCCCCGACCAGCCGAACTCCGCGCGGTCGGCCGGCGAAGCCGGCCGACCGCGCTGCGCGCGCCCACCCGGGCGCTTGCGTCGTAGGGGCCTCGCGCCGCCCCTCGGGCTCGGCTGCGCGGCTGCGCCGCTCCGCCATCGAATCAGCGCCCCTCCCACCCCGCTCCGGTAGCCACCGCTGCCCGCCGCCGAGAGGTCCCGCCCGAAGAGGGCCGCGTGGCCCGCCGAAGGCGGGCCGCGCGCCCCCGTGCAACACGGTGGGACGTGCGAGGCCCGCAAGGCCGCGCCAGCGGCAGCGCAGCGCGGGCGTCAGCCCGCGCGAAGTTCAGCAAGGACGAACCCGAGCTACGAGGCGTCGGCTTCCTTGCGCAGACCTTCGATCGCGTCTCGGTAGCTCGGCGTCCGAAAGATCGCCGTGCCCGCGACGAGCACGTTGGCGCCGGCCTCGACGACGCGGCTGGCGGTGCCGGGGCCGATGCCGCCATCGACCTCCAGGTCGATCGCGAGGTCGCGCTCGTCGATCCAGCGACGGATGCGCGCGATCTTGTCGAGACCGCCCTCGATGAACTTCTGGCCGCCGAAGCCGGGGTTGACGGTCATGACGAGCACCTGGTCGAGGTCGCCCAGGACGGGCTCGATGAGCTCGGCGGGCGTCGCGGGGTTCAGCACCACCGAGGCCCGCGCGCCGGCCTCGCGGATCTGGGCCAGGGTGCGGTGGAGGTGGGGGCAGGTCTCGACGTGCACGCCCACGGTGTCGGCGCCGGCGGCCACGTAGCTCTCGAGCGAGAGCTCCGGGGCCTCGATCATCAGGTGGACGTCGAGGGGGAGCTGGGTGGCGGCCCGCACCGCCTCCACCACCACCGGGCCGATGGTGAGGTTCGGGACGAAGTGGCCGTCCATCACGTCGACGTGGATCCAGTCGGCTCCGGCCTCCTCGACGGCTCGCACCTCCTCGGCGAGGCGGCCGAAGTCGGCGGCGAGGATCGAGGGTGCGATGCGCAGGGGGCGCGGGCTCACGATGCGGTCTCCAGTGCGGCGGCGAAGAAGCCGTCGGTTCCGTGGCGCTGGGGCCAGCAGCGCAGGAACCCGTCGGGGTCGAGCAGGGGCTGGACCGCCGCGGGCAGCGCGCTCGCGTCGCGCCGACGCAGGCCCTCCACCTCGGCGAGGAGCGCCCCGATCACCCCCTCGTTCTCCTTCGCGGCCAGGGTGCAGGTACTGTAGACGAGCACTCCGCCCGGCCTCAACGCGCCGACCGCGCTGCGCAGCAGCGCGAGCTGGGTGTCGGCCAGCCGCTCCTCGTCCTCGGGTCGCACCCGCCAGCGCGCGTCGGGGTTGCGACGCAGGGTGCCGAGGCCCGAGCAGGGCGCGTCGACGAGGATGCGGTCGAAGGGGCGGTCGCCGGCGAGCTCCGCCAGGGAGCCGGTGCCGTCGAGCTCGCGGGTGGTCACGTTGGCGAGGCCGAGGCGCCGCGCGTCCCGGCCCACCAGCCCGAGCCGGCGCGGGTTGCGGTCCGTGGCCACCACCTCGCCGGCGTCGCCCAGTCGCTCGCCGATGGCCGTGGTCTTGGTGCCGGGGGCGGCACACAGGTCGAGCACGCGCTCGCCGGGGCGCGGGTCGAGCAGCTCGACCACGAGCTGGGAGGCCTCGTCCTGGACCGTGAAGCGGCCGTCGAGGAAGGCCGGGTCGTGGCCCGGGTTGCCGCGCGGCCCGAGCACGATGCCGCCCGTCGCGAACCGGCCGGCGCGGGCGTCGGGGAAGCGCTCGCCGAGCTCGGCCAGCAGCGCGTCGCGGTCGTTGCGCAGGGGGTTGGCCCGGACCGTGAGCGGCGGCACCCGGTTGGACGCCTCGGCGAGGCGCGCCGCCTGCTCGGCGCCCCAGGCCTCCACCCAGCGCTCCGCGAGCCAGCGGGGCAGGGAGAGGGCGTGGGTCAGGTGGCCGACGGGATCGGTCTCGAGGGGCGGGAAGGCGATGCCGGTGTGCTCGCGCGCGAGCCGGCGCAGCACCGCGTTCACCAGCCCGGTGGCGCGCTCGAGCCCCGCCGCCCGGGCCGTGCGCACGCACTGGTCCACCGCCGCCGAGGCCGGGATGCGGTGGCCGCAGCAGAGCTGGTAGGCGCCCAGGCGCAGCAGGTTCGCGACGCTCGGCTCGAGCTTGCCCGGCTCGCGGTCGAGCACGTGGGAGAGCAGGAAGTCGACGCGGCCGCGCCAGCGCAGCGTGCCGTAGACCAGGTCCGTCGCCAGGGCGCGGTCGCCTGCGGCGAGGTCGCTGCGACCGAGAGCCGCATGCAGGGCGAGGTCCGCGAAGGCCCCGCCGCGATCCACGCGCTCGAGCACGCGCAGCGCGAGCAGGCGCGCGCGGGTCGGCGCGGCGCGGCGGCGCGTCGACGCCGGCAGGAGCGGCCGCCCGCGGCGCCGCCGCCCCCGGGGCCCGTCCCCCAGGCTCATGATCCGCCTCCTCGCGCGACTGCGGCGCGCGACCCGATCCCCGGCGGCTGCCCCCTCATCCGACGCCAGTCTAGCAGCGCGCGGCCCCTATCCCAGGCGAACACCGTCGGCAAGCGAGCGTCCCCGCTGGAGCTCGGCGGCCGCGAGCGCGCGGCCGCCCGCACGCTGCAGCACGTCGAGCGCGAGCCAGCCGTCTCCGGTCGCCACGCGCAGGGGCTCGACGTCGCCGCAGCGCAACGTTCCCGGCGGGTCCGGCACCGGCCCGGGCAGCGCCCGCGCCGCGAGGACGCGGAGCGGCTCGTCGCCGTGGCGCGTGCGGGCCCCGGGACGCGGGGCGAGGGCGCGCACCCGTCGCGCCAGGGCAGCCGCGTCCTCGCGGAAGTCGAGGAGCGCGTCGTCGCGGTCGAGCTTGGGCGCCTCGGTCGCGAGCGCGGCGTCCTGGTCGACCCACTTCACCGTGCCGGCGGCGATCTCCTCGAGGGCCTCGGCGATGGCCTCGGCGGTGAGCGCGGCGATCCGCTCGGTGAGCTCGCCGCAGGTCTCGTCGGCGCCGATCGCGGTGCGCCGCAGGGTCGCCACGGGGCCCGCGTCCATCTCGCGCTCCACCCGCATCACCGACACCCCGGTCTCGGTATCTCCGGCCAGGATGGCGTGGGCGATGGGGGCGGCGCCGCGGTGGCGCGGCAGCAGGCTGGCGTGGCCGTTGATCAGGTAGCCGAGCCGCGGCAGCTCGCGGATGCGCCTGGGCAGGAACTGCCCGAAGGCCACCACCACGCCGAGGTCGGCCTCGAAGCCGCGCAGCTCCTCGGCGCACTCCGGCGTGCCCACCCGCTCGGGCCGCAGCAGGGGCAGGCCCTCCTCGAGGGCGCGCCGGGCGACGGGGGCGGGGGAGGGACGCCGACCGCGCCCGCGCGGCCGGTCGGGCTGGCAGACCACGGCGACGACGTCGTGCCGGCCGGCCACCAGCCGGTCGAAGGTCGGCACGGCGAAGTCCGGGGTGCCGAAGAAGAGCAGGCGCAGGGAAGGGGCGGTCAGAGCGCCGCCGCGCCGCCGCCTTCCTCCTCCTCGAGGCGCAGCGCCTTCTTGCGCTTCTTCACGTACATGCTGCGCTTCAGGCGGCTGATGCGGTCGATGAACAGGATGCCGTCGAGGTGATCGATCTCGTGCTGGAAGCAGAAGGCCCGCAGGTCCTCGACCTCCTCCTCGATCGGGTTCCCGTCGAGGTCGGTGCCGCGCACCCGCACCTTCTGGGCCCGCTCCACGTCGGCGTTGAAGTCGGGGACCGACAGGCAGCCCTCGTTGGAGAGGGCGCTGCCCTCGCGCGCGACGATCTCGGGGTTGACCATCACGACGGGGTTGCGGTCGTTGCCCTCCTCGGTCCACTCCGTGTCGAGCACGATCATCCGCACCGCCTCGCCCACCTGGGGCGCCGCCAGCCCGATGCCGGGCTCGTCGTACATCACCTCGATCATGTCCGCGGCGAGCTGGCGCAGCTCTTGCGTCACCGTCTCCACCGGGACGGACTTCCGCTTGAGCAGCGGATCCGGGAACTGGAGCACCGGTCGCAGCGCCATGGGAGCGAGGCTAGCAACCGCCCCGGAGGGCATCAAAGCATGTCGTAGGGGTTCGCATCCACGCTGGCGCGCAACGGCGCGGGAAGTCGCGCGGCGGCGTCGACGAGTCGCGCGGCGGCGGCGTGCACCGCGGACGTGTCGCCGCTCTTCACCACCAGCTGGAAGCGGTGCCGGCCGCGCAGGCGCGCGAGGGGGGCCGGGGCGGGGCCCAGCACCTCGACGTCCGCCATCCCGCGCACGCCCGCCGCGAGGCCGCCCGCGGCCTCGCGGGTGGCGGGCTCCTCGGGGCCCGAGACCACCGTGCGGGCCAGGAAGCCGCAGGGCGGGTAGCCGAGGGCGCGGCGGTTGGCGAGCTCCTCGCGGTAGAAGCGCTCGTAGTCGTGGTCCACCACCGGCCGCACCGCGTAGTGGTCGGGCAGGAACGTCTGCACCACCACCCGCCCCGGTGCGCCGCCGCGCCCCGCCCGGCCGGCCACCTGGGTGAGGAGCTGGAAGGTGCGCTCGGCGGCCCGGAAGTCGGGCAGGTGGAGCCCGATGTCGGCGTTCACCACGCCTACCAGCCGCACGCCCGGGAAGTCGTGGCCCTTGGCGACGATCTGGGTGCCCACCAGCACGTCGATGCGCCCGGCGCGCAGGTCGTCGAGGATCTGCCGCGTGGCGCCGCGCCGCCCGGCCACGTCCCGGTCGAGGCGCACCACCCGGGCGTCGGGCAGCTCTCCGCGCACCTCCTCCTCGAGGCGCTGGGTGCCCACGCCGAGCAGCGCGTTCTCCGGTGAGCCGCACTGGGGGCACGCCTCGGGCGGGAGCGCGCGGTGGTCGCAGTAGTGGCAGCGCAGCCGGTCCTCGGCGGCGTGGTAGACGAGGGCGATGTCGCAGTGCTTGCAGTGCTCCACGTAGCCGCAGGAGAAGCAGGTGATCGAGGTGGAGAAGCCGCGCCGGTTCAGGAACAGCAGGCTCTGGCCGCCGTCGCGCAGCACCTCGGCCAGCGCGCGCCGCAGCGCGCGGGAGAGGATGAGCTTGCGGCCCCGGGGCAGGCGGGCGCGCTCCGCCGCGAGGTCCACGATCTGCACCGCCGGCAGGGGCCGGCCTCCGATGCGGTGGGAGAGCACCAGGCGCTCGATCTCGCCGCGCTCGCAGGCGAAGCGGGTCTCGAGGGCGGGGGTGGCCGTCCCCAGCACCAGGGGGCAGCCCGCCGCCCGGGCGCGGCGCCCCGCGAGGTCCCGGGCGTGGTAGCGGAAGCCCTCGTCGTTCTTGTAGGCGCTGTCGTGCTCCTCGTCGACCACGATCACGCCGAGGTCGTGGAGCGGCGCGAACAGCGCCGAGCGCGCCCCCACCGCGATCGGGGTCTCGCCGTCGCGCAGGCGCTCCCACTGCTCGAGGCGCGCGCCCGGCGAGAGCCCGCTGTGGAGCACCGCCAGGGCGTCGCCGAAGCGCGCGCGCAGGCGGGCGAGGATCTGGTGGGTGAGGGTGATCTCGGGGACGAGCACCAGGGCCTGGCGCCCCGCCGCCAGGGCCTCGGCGATGGTGCGCAGGTAGACCTCGGTCTTGCCGCTGCCCGTCACCCCGTGGAGCAGGAAGCGCGCGGCGCGGCGGTCGCGCACGCACTCGGCGAGGGCCGCGCAGGCCCGGGCCTGCTCGGGGGTGAGGCTCACCCGGGCGTCGGCCTCGCCCGCCGGGCCGAGCACGTCCCGGGGCGCGTCGCGCTCGCCGAGCACCACGAAGCCCCGTCGTTCCAGTGCGCGCAGCGCGTCCGCCGCCCGGGGGACGCGTGCGGCGAGCTCCGCCGTCGCGCACTCCCCCGCCTCGGCGACGGCGCGCAGCACCTCGGCCTGGCGCGGGGCCCGGGCCAGCTCGGCCAGGGCGGCCTCGCGATCGAGGCCCGGCGCGGGGGCCGCGGTGCGCTCCCGGCGCCGGCGTGCCCGGGGAGCCAGGACGACGGAGACCGCAGCGGCCAGTCCGTCCGCCAGCAGCGCGTCGAGCGCGGCGGCGGCGTCGCCCGCCCCGCGAAGCAGCGCGGACCGCTCCGCACGGCCGCCCGGTGCCTCGGCGAGGGCCGCCAGCAGCGCGCGGGCCGTGCCGGTCACCGCCCCCGCCCCCAGGGCCGCGCGGCCCCGGGCCGTGAGCGCGACCCCGGGCCTCGCGCGCGGGGCGGCGCCCGGCGGGAGCGCGGTGGCCAGCGCCAGGCCCACCGGACACAGGACGGCGGCCGCCTCTTCGCGTAGGATGCCCATCCACTCGGGAGTGAGGACCGGCTCGGCGTCGAGCACCGCTTCGAGGGCGCGCAGGCGATGCCGGGCCTCGGGTCGGGGCTCGCCGGCGAGCTCCACCACCACGCCGGTGAGCTCGCGCCGGTCGAAGCGGACGCGGACCCGCCGGCCGGGACGGGCTTCGCTCACGAGATGGGCGGGAACGGAGTAGTCGAAGAGGCGATCGACGGGAACCGGCAGCGCCACGCGCGCGATGCCGACGGGCGCCGCGGCGAACAGGCCGAGCTCGGACATGAGGCGAGTGTAACGATTGGCATCGGGATCGAGAGTCAACCGGGTCGTGGTGCGCGGCCGCGGCCGCCAGCTGAAGATCGACGGGACCTTCGCCTCCTACTGGGAGCCCGGCCGCGTGGCGACGGGCTCGGTGTGGGACGCCGTCGCGGCGCCGATCCTGGCGCTGCCGCCGGCGCGCCGACGTTCGGTGCTGCTGCTCGGCCTGGGCGGAGGGAGCGCGGCGCGGCTGGCCCGCGCCCTGGCGCCCCGGGCCGACGTGGTGGGGGTCGAGATCGATCCCGAGGTGGTGCGCCTCGCGCGCCGCTGGTTCGACCTCGACGCCCTCGGCCTCGAGGTGGTGACCGAGGATGCGCGCCGCTTCCTGGGCCGGGTGCGGCGCCGCTTCGACGTGATCCTCGAGGACGTGTTCGTGGGCAGCGGCCGCGCGGTGCGCAAGCCCGACTGGCTGCCGCGGCCGGGGCTCGAGCTGGCTGCGCGGCGCCTGGCCCGCGGCGGCGTGCTGGCGAGCAACACCCTGGACGAGACCGCCGAGGTGGCCCGCGCCCTCGCCGAGCGCTTTCCGCGCCTGCTCCAGATCGGCGTGGAGGGCTACGACAACCGCGTGCTGGTGGGCGGGCCGGGCGTGCTGAGCGCCCGCCACCTGCGCGCGGCGGTCTCCGCGAGCCCGGTGCTGCGCCCCACGCTCCCGCGCCTCAGCTTCCGCACCCTGGCGGCGCCGCGGGCGCGGCTCACTCCGCGAGGAACTGCAGCACGGCCCGGTTGAAGCGCTCCGCCGACTCGGCGATCACCAGGTGGGCGCCGTAGGCGAAGGTGACGAGCCGGGCGTCGGGGATCTCGTCCGCGAGCTCGCGGTGGAACTTGGGCGGCGTCAGCTGGTCGTTGCGCCCGCACACGACGAGGGTGGGCTGGGCGATCTCCCGCAGCCGGTCGGCGGTGTCGTGGGCCAGGCAGGCGTCGCACTGGCGCGCGAACAGGTCCGCCGGCGCGGGCAGGGCGTCGCCGGGGAAGCTCTGGGCCATGGCCTCGACGAGGTCCGCCTGCTCGAGGGTCTCCTCCTGGAGGGTCCAGAGCAGCCGCTCGCGCACGAACACCTCGGTGGAGGTGCCGCTGCGCGCCATCTCGCGCCACTTCTCGAGGAGCAGGCGCCGCTTCGCGTCGGGCCGCGCGTAGGTGCCCACCAGCACCAGCCGCCGCACCCGGTCCGGATGGGCGAGGGTCAGCTGCTGGGCCACCATGCCGCCGAGGAACACCCCGAGCACGTCGGCGCGCGGAATCTCCAGCGCGGCGAGCAGCCCCGCCAGGTCCTCGGCCAGGTCCGCCGTGGTGAAGGCGCCGCCCGGATCCTCGCTCTCCCCGACCCCCCGCGGATCGAAGATCAACGTCCGCCGCACCGGCGCGAACTCCGGCACCTGCAGCGCCAGCCACCCCTTGCAGGTCCCCCCCATCCCACTGATCAGGACGAGCGGCTCCCCCTCCGCCTCCCCATGGCTCTCGTAGTAGACCTTCCGCCCCGAAACCGTCGCCAGCGGCATCCCGCCAGTGTAGAGGAGCCGCACCGCGACGAGCCCAAGAAAACGCCCGCGAAGACGAGCGCCGGAAGGGCGCAAGCCCGCCCCGACGCCGAAACATCAGAGGGCGCAAGCGCCCATAGGGCGCGCGCAGCGCGGCCCGCCTCCGGCGGGCTGCGCGAAGTCCAGAAGGCCGAGATCCGCCCGCGAAGACGAGCGCCCGCAGGGCGCGAGCCCGCCCGAACGCGGAGACGTCAGAGGGGGCAAGGCCGTGCCAACGGCCGCGCAGCGCGGCCCGCCTTTGGCGGGCTGCGCGAAGTCCAGAAGGCCTGAACCCGCTCGCGCCGCCGAGCGGCGCGCGACGCAGAGAACCCCCGGGCCTAGCGCCCCAGCTTCTTCAGGTCCGTCAGCACGCCCTTGGCCGCGGCCTTGAGGGTCTCGAACACGCCCTCGCCGGTGGTCGCGCTGGCCTCGAAGTCCGGGACGCCCAGCGGGTTCAGCAGGCGGCGCATCTCGTCCAGGGGCGCGGCGTTGGGGAGGTCGCGCTTGTTGTACTGGACCACGAAGGGGATCTTCTCGAGCTCGTAGCCCTGCTCGCGCAGGTTGATCTTGAGGTTGTCCATGCTCTCGAGGTTGGCTTCCATGCGCTCGATCTGGCTGTCGGCGACGAACACCACTCCGTCCACGCCCTTCAGGATCAGCTTCCGGCTGGCGTCGTAGAACACCTGGCCGGGCACCGTGTAGAGGTGGAAGCGGGTCTTGAAGCCGCGGATCTGGCCGAGGGCCAGGGGCAGGAAGTCGAAGAACAGCGTGCGCTCGGTCTCCGTCGCGAGCGAGATCATCTTCCCCTTCAGGTCGGGGTTCGTCTTCGTGTAGATGAACTGCAGGTTGGTCGTCTTGCCGCACAGGCCGGGCCCGTAGTAGACGATCTTGCAGTTGATCTCGCGCGAGGAGTAGTTGATGAACGACATGTCGGCGTCAGTCCGAGAACAGGTTGTCGATGTCGTCGTCCGTGATCTCGGCGAAGGGGCTGCCGGAGCCGGCGCCGCCCGGGGGCGCCGACTCGGCCTTCTTCCGGATCTCGTCGAAGACCTTGGCCATCTCCGCACCGGCCTTCTTGACCCGCAGGCGCACGAGGCCGAGGGAGCTGCGATCGTCGAACACGACCACCAGGATCACGCGCTTGGCGACCAGGGTGATGTGGAGGTTGTCGCGCTCGCCCTGGTGGAAGTGGACCGGGAAGTCCTCCTCCCCGATGATCTTGGCGAGCCCGCCGGTGGCCGCGATGCTGCCGGCGGTGAGCGAGGCGAGGCTGGTGGTGTCGATGCCCCTCACCTCGCCGGCCTCGGCGATCAGCTGGCCGTTCTTGTCCACGACGAAGACGCCCTTGGCGTTCGCGTCCCGGACCAGGCGCTGGATGATGCCGAGGATGCGGCGGTAGTCCTCGTCGTACATCACCAGTTGGGTATCGAACATCGGCAAGAGCCTCTGTAACCGCGCGAAAAGCGGAGCCCCCGAAGCGCAACTTACCCCGGCGGCACGGCTCCGGGCAAGCGTCCGCGGAGCCAGGCCTGGAATCGGCGCACTCGCGGGTCGGCTTTAGCCGGAGTCAGTCGAGCTCCCGGCGGAACTGGAGGGAGCGGCCGACGGTCACCTGGTCGGCGTACTCGAGGTCGCCCCCCATGGGCATTCCGTAGGCGATGCGGGTGAGCCTCACGCCCAGGGGGCGCAGCCGCTCGGCGATGAAGTGGGCGGTGGCGTCGCCCTCGGCGTTGGGGTTGGTGGCGAGCACCACCTCCTGGACGTCCCCGCGCCGCACCCGGGACTCGAGCTCGGCGATGCGCAGGTCCTCGGGCCCCACGCCCTCGATGGGCGAGAGCGAGCCGCCGAGCACGTGGTAGCGGCCCCGGAAGCCCCCGCTGCGCTCGATGGCGGCGCGGTCGGCGGGCTCCTCCACGACGCACAGGCCCGCGGGGTCGCGCTCCGGGTTGCGGCAGATCGCACAGGGCGACTTCTCGGTGAGGTCGAAGCACTCCTCGCAGAGCACGATCTCCTGCTTCAGGCGCAGGATCGCCTCGGCGAGCTCCTTGCCCACGGCGTCCGGAGCCGAGAGCAGGAAGAAGGCCAGCCGGGTGGCGGACTTCTCGCCGATGCCGGGGAGCCGGCGCAGGCTCGCCACCAGGCGCTCGACCGGGGGCGGGGTGATCACCGGGGGGCGCCGGGAGGCGCGCCGCCTCCGCCACCGAACATCCCGGCGAGCGGGCCGCCGGCGGCACGCTGCATCTCCTCCTGGACCATCTGCTGGGCGTTGGTGAGGGCCGCGTTCACCGCCGCCGCGACCAGGTCCTGGAGCATCTCGCGGTCGCCGCCCTCGAGCAGCTGGGGCTCGATGCGGAGCTCCTGGATGCGCAGGTCGCCGCTCGCCACCGCCACCACCATGCCGCCGCCCGAGGAGCCCTCGACGGTGCGCCGCGCCAGCTCGCGCTGGAGCTCCGCCAGGCGGGTCTGCATCTCCTGGGCCCGGGCCAGCAGGGCTCCGAGGTCCGGCTGGCTCATCGCGGCTCTCCCAGCGGGCGGATCTCCAGGATCTCGCCCTCGAGGATCTCGAGCGCGGCGTTCACCGCCGGGTGGTCGAGGGCCTCCTTGCGCCGGCGGCGCACGCCCTCGTCGTCCCGCGCCGGGACGCGTGGTGCGGTCTCGCCCCCGCCCCCGCCCCGGACCTCGAACTCGACCCGGGTGGGCTCGCCGAAGAAGCGCTCGCAGACCGCCTCGAGGTCGGCGCCCCGGCCCTGGAGCCGCCGCGCCGCGATGCCGGGCTCGAGGGCGACGCGCAGGCGCCCGGGCGCGTGCTCGACCAGGCGGCCGCCTTCGAGGGCGGCGAACAGGCCGCGGTTCTGCTGCTGGGCGAAGGCGCACAGCCGGTCGTAGACCTGCGCGGGGCGGGCGGCGCCGGTCCCGGGCGGGGGCGTCGCAGGGGCCGGCGCGAGGGGCTCCCCGGCCTCCGGCGCGTCCGGTGTCGCCGTCGCCTCGGGCGGCTCGGAGGCCGGGACGCTCGCAGCCGGCCCCGCCCGTCGGGGCTCCGACGCGACCTCGTCCGCGCGGGCGCGGGTCGCGCCGCCGCGCTTGCGCGAGGCGCCGCCTCCCGAGGCTGCCCCACCCCCGCCGCTGCTCCCGCCGGGCGCTCCCCCCGAGAGCCGTCGCTCGAGGGCCTCGAGGCGCGCCAGCAGCGCGGCGACGTCCTCGTCCTCGGGGAGGGTCGCGAGGCGGACCAGCGCCATCTCCAGCACCGCGAAGGGCTCCGGCGCCCAGGCGAGGTCCTCGAGGTCGCGCACCAGCGCGCGGAACATGCGACGCAGCCGCGGGGCCGTGGCCCGGGAGACGGTCTCGCGCATGGCGTCGAGGTCGGCGTCGGCGGCCTCGACGAGCTCCGGCGACTTCGGCGCGACCCGCAGCACCACCAGGTCGCGCCACAGCTGGATCAGCTCGCCGCCCAGGCGGCGACCGTCCACGCCGCTCTCGTCGGCGCGCCGGCAGGCGAGCAGCGCCGCCTCGGCGTCGCCGCCCACGCAGGCCTCGGCGATGCCGAGCAGCAGGCGCCGGTCCACCAGGTCGAGCACCTCGGCGACGCGCTCGTCCTCCACGCGCTCGCCGCCGGCGGCCAGCACCTGGTCGAGGAGGGTGAGCCCGTCGCGCAGCGAGCCCTCGCTGGCCCGGGCGATGGCGAGGCGGCTGGCCTCGGAGATCTCCACGCCCTCGGAGCGCGCCACCTCGCCCAGGCGGGCGGCGACGTCGGCGGTGGAGATGCGCCGCAGGTCGTAGCGCTGGCAGCGCGACACCACGGTGAAGGGGATCTTCTCGGGGTTCGTGGTGGCGAACACGAACAGGCTGCGCGGCGGCGGCTCCTCGAGGGTCTTGAGCAGCGCGTTGAAGGCCGCCGTCGAGAGCATGTGGACCTCGTCCACGACGTAGATGCGGTGCTTGCCCGGCGAGGGCGCGTAGCGCACGGACTCGATGATCTCGCGCACGTCGTCCACGCCCGTGCGGCTCGCTGCGTCGATCTCCTGCACGTCGGTGGAGCTGCCCGCCGCGATCTCGGTGCACGCCGTGCACGAGCCACAGGGCTCGTCCGTCGGCCCCTTCTCGCAGTTCAGGCAGCGCGCCAGGATCCGCGCCAGGGTCGTCTTGCCCACCCCGCGCGGCCCGGTCAGCAGCAGCGCGTGGGGCACCCGCCCGGTCCGCACCGCGTTGCGCAGCGGCGCCGTCACGTGCGCCTGGCCCGTGACCTCGTCGAACCCCGCCGGCCGCCACTTCCGCGCCAGGACCTGATACGACAAAGGGGGAAAGCGCTCCTCTCCGAGAGCCGGAAACCGTCGCGCACACTGTCGCGCGATCCGTCGAGAACCGCCCGCGCCGCCCCCTGCAAGGCCGAAGGCCGCGCAGCGAGCCAGGCGGCTCCCGGGCCGCCGGCCGGCGAAGCGAAGCTCAGAAGTGCGGAGAGCAGAGATCGCAGGGCACCCCCGGCCGCAGCCGATTCCCCGCTACCGCTGCTTCCTTCCGGACCTGACGGGATTCACAGAGTCTCGACTCGGTCGGGACCCTGCGATCACGGCTCCCCGCAGCCTCGTCAGGGTACCGGTCGCTCCCGCGGGGCGTCAATCAGCCCGCGGCGGCACGTGCGAGCCCTAGCCGATGGCGAGCAGCGCGTGCGCTTCGGATCGCCTCCGGCCGCGGCCACCACGCGGCGGAGCCGGGCGCCGGGCCCGTCCACCGGCTCGTGGGTCAGGTCGAAGCTGCTCCAGTGCATGGGGAGCAGCGCGACGTCGATGGGGGCGAAGCACCGGCCGAACTCGGCGAAGCCCTGGAAGTAGCCCGTGTCTCCGGCGGGGTAGCAAGGGGGACGCTCGGCGAGCGGCTCCGGTCGTAGGGGTGCTTCGAGACCAGGCGGAAGACGTCGCCGGCGCCGATCGGGAAGCGTGCCCAGGGCGTGAAGAAGGCGTCGTCCTCGCGGCAGTCGCGTAGAGCAGTGGCCGGGTCGTCGCTGCCGACCCGAGCATCGCCCGAGTCGAGCCGAGGCCGCCCGGGCCGGTCGAGTCTCGCGGCGCGGAGCCTCCCTGACGCTGCGGAGCCCATGTGGGCGGCCGTGGCGGGGTCGTTGGGCCCCGCGGGGGAAACCGTCGAGGGCGCGCTCACTCCGGGCTTGACGGATCGTCAAGCAACGTGGACACTTCGGGATGTAAGCCAAACTTGACACCCGAGGGGGTTCCCATGCGCATCGTCCTCGTCCACCCCAACTACCACTCGGGCGGCGCGGAGATCGCAGGCAGCTGGCCGCCCGCCTGGGCCGCCTACCTGGCGGGCTCCCTCAAGGCCGCGGGCTTCGACGACGTCCACTTCGTGGACGCCATGACGAACCATCTGGACGACCTGGCCGTCGCCGACCGGCTGCGCGAGCTGGCGCCGGACGTGGTGGGCTGCACCGCCATCACGCCCTCCATCTACGCCGCGGAGCGCGTGCTCGAGATCGCCCGGGAGGTGTGCCCGGACGCGGTGCGCGTGCTCGGCGGGATCCACGCCACCTTCATGTACCGGCAGGTGCTCTCCGAGGCCCCGTGGATCGACGTCATCGTGCGCGGCGAGGGCGAGGCGATCTTCTCCGAGCTGATCCGCGCGATCGACGCGGGACGCTGGCCGGCCGATCGCAGCCGCATCCTCGGGCTGGCCTACCGCGACGGCGACGAGATCGTCGCCACCAAGGCGGCTCCGACGGTCCGGGACCTCGACGCGATCCAGCCGGACTGGTCGCTCCTCGAGTGGTCGAAGTACGTCTACGTGCCCCTCGGCGTCCGCGTGGCGATCCCCAACATGGCCCGGGGCTGCCCCTTCACCTGCTCGTTCTGCTCCCAGTGGAAGTTCTGGCGGGACTACCGCGTGCGCGACCCGAAGAAGGTGGTGGACGAAATCGAGACCCTGGTGAACGAGCACGGCGTCGGCTTCTTCATCCTCGCGGACGAGGAGCCCACGATCCACCGCAAGAAGTTCGTGGCCTTCTGCGAGGAGCTCATCGCCCGCGGCCTGCCGGACCGGGTGAAGTGGGGGATCAACACCCGGGTCACGGACATCCTCCGGGACGAGAGCCTGCTGCCCCTCTACCGCCGCGCCGGCCTCGTGCACGTGAGCCTCGGAACCGAGGCCGCGGCGCAGCTCCGCCTCGACCGCTTCAACAAGGAGACCCGGATCGAGGACAACCGACGCGCCATCGAGCTGCTGCGCAAGGCCGACATCTTCATCGAGGCGCAGTTCATCGTGGGGCTGGAGAACGAGACGCGCGAGACCCTCGAGGAGACCTACCGGATGGCGCGGGAGTGGGATCCGGACCTCGCCAACTGGGCGATGTACACGCCCTGGCCGTTCTCCTCCCTGTTCCAGGAGCTGGGCGAGAAGGTCGAGGTGTTCGACTTCTCGAAGTACAACTTCGTCACGCCGATCATGAAGCCCGCGGCCATGGATCGCGCCGAGCTCCTGGACCGGGTGATGCACAACTACCGGCGCTTCTACATGCGCAAGGCGCTGTTCCACTACCCCTGGCGGGGTACCGGGTTCCGCCGCCGCTACCTGCTGGGCTGCCTGAAGGCCTTCGCCAAGGCCGGCTTCCAGCGCACCTTCTACGACCTCGGCAGGGTCAACTACTGGGGGCCGCAGTCGAAGAAGTCCGTGGACTTCCAGTTCGACGAGTCGCGCCAGATCATCCACCCCCACGCCGACGACTGGGAAGCCGCCGCCGACCGTGCGGCGCGGGCGCGCAGCGCGCGGGCCGGCGTGAAGGCCTGCGGTGGGGGGGACGAGCAGCTGCCCGGCATGGAGGTCCCGGAGCGCCGCGTGGGCGCCGAGGCGGCCCCGCCTCCCGGACCCGTCGCGTGAGAGCCGCGGGGCCGCGGGAAGGCCCGCGGGCGGGGGCGCGCGCGCAGGCGGACGCCCGGGTCGGGCCGAACGCGATCGTGCAGCTCGGAGAGGCGCTGCGCGCCCGGCTCGGCGAGGAGCGCGCCGCCGAGGTCTACGCGGCGGCGGGGCTGAGCCCGCTCCTGAGCGATCCGCCGCAGGCGATGGTCGACGAGCGACTCGTCGCGGCGCTCTTCCGGGCGCTCTACGACCAGCTGCCCGGGGAGGAGCCCGGCGCCCTGGCGGCCGAGGCCGGCGCCCGCACCGCGAGCTACCTGCTCGCGAACCGGATTCCGGCTCCGGCCCGCGTGGCGCTGGGGCTCCTGCCCCGGGGCCTCTCGGCGCGACTGCTCCTGCGCGCCATCGCCGGCAACGCCTGGACCTTCGCGGGCTCCGGCGGCTTCCGGGCGCGCGCCGGCCGGCCGCACCGGATCGAGATCGCCGCCAATCCGATCCCGCTGCCCGGCTGCGTCTGGCACGTCGCCGTGTTCGAAGGCCTGTTCCGGGCGCTGGTCGCCCCCGAGGCTCGAGTCCGGCACGTCGCCTGCTGTCTCGCGGGCGCGCCGGCCTGCCGCTTCGAGATCGGGTTCGAGCGAGCGCCCGAAGGGGCTCCCCGCCCGCACCGCGGACCCGCGACCCCGGAGCGGGGCCGAGGCTGGCGGAGAGGGTGGGATTCGAACCCACGGATGGGCAAGCCCATCACCTGATTTCGAGTCAGGCCCGTTCAACCGGACTCCGGCACCTCTCCGCGGTCGGACAAAATAGCCCCCCCGGCGCCCCACAGCGACCGCGCACCCGGACACGCGTGCCTCAAATTGCCCGGACGCAGCCGCGTGCTAGCCTTCCGGCCCTTCGCAGCCAGGAGTGTGCGTGGCAAGAGACGATCTGATCCAAGCGACCGGCAGCGTCGAGAAGATTCTCGGCGGCGGACGCTACCAGATCGTCCTCGAGTCGGGTCAGACCATCACCGCCCAGCTCTCGGGTCGCATGCGACGCTTCCGGATCCGCGTGATCCCCGGCGACCGCGTCCAGGTGGGCGTCTCCCCCTACGACCCCACCCACGGCTTCATCACCTTCCGGCTCCGCGAAGGCGAATCCTCGCCCCGCTAGGCCGTGGACGCGGCGCGACCTCCGCGGGGGCTCGTCTGGCGCCTGCGCGCCCTCCATGCCCTCGACCGCCTGCGCGTGGCCCGGCTGCACCGGCGCCACCCCGGCCTCGAGATCCACCGGGACGCCGGCGCGAGCCTCGCCCACGCCCACTACCGGATGGCGCGCGACGCGCGCCTGCGCATCGGCCCCGGCGTGGTGACCGAGCGCCGCCCCGGCGCGCTGCGCTTCCTGCTCGAGCCGGGCGCCGAGGTGGTGATCGGCGCCGGCAGCTGGCTGCGCACGGACCTCGGGCCCGTGGTGATCGCCGCCTTCGCGGGCGCCCGCATCGAGCTCGGCCCCGAGTGCTTCCTCAACGGCTCCCACCTCTCGGCCAAGCGCTCGCTCACGCTGGGCCGGCGCGCCTGGGTGGGGCCCGGCAGCCGGGTCTTCGACGCCGACCAGCACGACTTCGACGCCGAGCGCCCCGAGCAGGCCGAGCCCGTCGAGGTCGGCGACCACACCTGGGTGGGCTCCGACGTCACGATCCTGCGCGGCGTCCGGATCGGCTCCCATAGCATCATCGGCGCCCGCTCCGTCGTGACCCGCTCCATCCCCGACCACACCCTCGCCTTCGGCACCCCCGCCGCTCCCCGCGGCGAGGTGGGCGACCGCTCCCACGCGCGCTGAGGGCTTCGGGGCGCGGGCCTGCGCGGAAGGGTTGCGCTCGGCTGGGCTTCGACGGCGTACCGCCGCGTGGAGCAGCTCCGGCACATTGGATCAACGGGGTGGCGCGATGCGCGCGACGGGCCCCCGCCGCTCGCTCCACCCTTCCGCTCCGGCCCGCGACGAGCACACAGTTCGCGCGACGTGGATTCGTCTCTTCTGGGGAGTTCGCGACGATACACCTTCGAGCCCGGTCGGTCCTCGGGTGCTTCGCGCAACGCCACACCGTCGAGCCCCGCGGAGCCGGAAGGCTCCCGGAGCGCCCGCCTCTCCGATGCCCACGGCCAGCGCGCGAATCTGGTAGCGTCGGAGCATGGCACTCCGCATCGCCTTCTTCGGGCAGGCTCCGTTCGCGAAGGACATCCTGGTCCGGCTGCTGGAGGCCGGCCACGACATCGTCGGCGTGTACGCGCCGCCCGAGGGGAAGCGGCCGGATCCGCTGGCCGAGGAGGCCACCGCGCGGGGGCTGCGGCTGCTGCGGCACCGCTACTTCCGGCTGCGCACCGGGCACGCCATCGAGTCCCGGGTGAAGGAGCACGCCCAGCTCGGGGCCGAGCTCAACGTGCTCGCCTACGTGACCGCCATCATCCCGCCCGAGATCGTGGCTGCGCCGGTGCACCGGTCGCTGTGCTTCCACCCCTCGCTGCTGCCGAAGTTCCGCGGCGGCAACGCGATCCCCTGGCAGATCATCCTGGGCGAGCACGAGAGCGGCGTCACGGTGTTCCAGCCCGATGCGGGGGTGGACACCGGCCCGATCGTGGTCCAGAAGGGCGGGGTCGAGATCGCGCCCGAGGACACGGCCGCGAGCCTCTACTACGACAAGCTCTACCCGCTCGGCGTGGAGGCGGTGTGCGAGGCGGTGGACCAGATCGACCGCGGCACCGCGCGCCCCCGCGCCCAGGACGAGTCCGCGGCGAGCTTCCAGGGGCTGGTGGACGACGAGGTGGCGCGCATCGACTGGGCCCGGCCGGCCGGGGAGCTCGACGGCCTGATCCGCGGCTGCGATCCCCAGCCCGGCGCCCACACCACCTGGCACGGCGACCCGCTGCGCTGCTTCGGGGCCGGGCGGGTCCCCGGGGAGGCCGGCGCCGCCCCCGGGACCGTGGTCGAGGTGGGGGAGGCCGGCCTGGTGGTGGCGGCGCGCGGGGGCCGGCTGCGGGTGGCCCGCGTGCGGGTGGGGTCCGGCGCCAAGCAGGCCGCCGCCGAGGCCGGCCTGCGCGCCGGGGACGTCCTGGGCTGATTCCAGGCGGCCCGCGCCGGTCCGAGCGGGGCTGGCCCCGCGGGGGACCTGCCGCCGCAGGAGGCCGACTTGCCTCCGGCGAGCAACTTCCTAACTTCCGGCATCTCAAAGGAAACCTTCGTCCGTCCGAAGGACGGAAGGCTCCCCTCTCGCGGCAGGCGCAGTGCCACCCCTCGGCGGCTGCCGGCAGGCCCCCGGGCCGTCACCTGACCCGCGCGAGGGCTACTCCAACAAGGAACCCCAGAACGGAGCCGGAGCCCTCGTGCGCTCCCGGTCCCATCACAGACAGGCAGTCCGCCATGATCACCGACCTCGACAAGATCCGGAACATCGGCATCAGCGCTCACATCGACTCGGGCAAGACCACGCTCACGGAGCGGATCCTGTTCTACACCCAGCGGATCCACCGGATCGCCGAGGTGCGCGGCAAGGACGGCGTCGGCGCCACCATGGACCACATGGAGCTCGAGCGGGAGCGCGGCATCACCATCACCTCCGCCGCCACCCACTGCGAGTGGAACAAGCACCACGTCAACATCATCGACACGCCGGGCCACGTCGACTTCACCATCGAGGTGGAGCGCGCGCTGCGGGTGCTCGACGGGGCGATCCTGGTGCTGTGCGGCGTGGCGGGCGTGCAGTCCCAGTCCATGACCGTCGATCGCCAGATGCGCCGCTACAAGGTCCCGCGGCTGGCCTTCATCAACAAGCTCGACCGGTCCGGCGCGAACCCGCGCAAGGTGGTGGAGGGCCTGCGCGAGAAGCTGCGGCTGAACGCGGTGCTGATGCAGCTGCCCATGGGCCTCGAGGCCGACTTCGGCGGCGTGATCGACCTGGTGACCATGCAGGCGGTGCGCTTCGAGGGCGACAACGGCGAGCACATCGTCGAGGAGGAGATCCCCGAGGAGCTGCGCCACGAGGCCGAGGCCGCCCGCGAGGAGATGCTCGACGCGGTCTCGATGTTCTCCGACGAGCTCACCGAGGCGATCCTCGAGGAGAACGTGACCGAGGAGCTGATCCACGACGCGGTGCGCAAGGGCGTCCTCTCCCTCGACTTCACGCCGGTCTTCCTGGGCTCCGCCTACAAGAACAAGGGCGTCCAGAAGCTCCTCGACGCCGTGACCCGCTACCTGCCGAACCCGACGGAGGTGGAGAACACCGGCGTCGACCTCACCAACGACGAGGCGGAGATCACGCTCTCGAGCGATCCCCAGAAGCCGCTCGTCTCCCTGGCGTTCAAGCTCGAGGAGGGCCGCTACGGGCAGCTCACCTTCCTGCGCGTCTACCAGGGCACGATCTCCAAGGGCTCGAACATCGTGAACGCCCGCACCAAGAAGCGCCACAAGGTGGGGCGGCTGGTGCGGCTCCACGCGGACCAGATGGAGGACATCGACGAGGCCGGCGCCGGTGACATCGTGGCGCTGTTCGGCATCGAGTGCGCCTCGGGCGACACCTTCACCGACGGCACCGTGGACGTCGCCATGAGCGGCATGCACGTCCCCGACGCGGTGATCTCGCTCTCCATCGCGCCGAAGGAGCAGAAGCACCAGGCGAACTTCGCCAAGGCGCTCTCGCGCTTCACCCGCGAGGATCCGACCTTCCGCGCCGGCACCGATCCCGAGAGCAGCGAGACCGTGATCTCGGGCATGGGCGAGCTGCACCTCGACGTCTACGTCGAGCGCATGAAGCGCGAGTACAACGTCGAGGTCGAGACCGGCCAGCCCCAGGTGGCCTACCGCGAGACCATCAGCCAGCGCGCCGAGTTCAACTACACCCACAAGAAGCAGACCGGCGGCTCGGGCCAGTACGGCCGGGTGGCGGGCTACGTCGAGCCCTTCTCCGACGGCGACTTCGAGTTCGTGAACGAGGTGCGCGGCGGCGCGATCCCCACGGAGTTCATCCCGTCGGTGGAGAAGGGCTTCACCCAGTGCCTCGACAAGGGCCGGATGATCGGCTTCCCGGTGCTGGGGCTGAAGGTCGTGATCAACGACGGCCAGGCCCACTCGGTGGACTCCTCGGACAACGCCTTCCAGGCCGCGGCCCGGGGCGCCTTCCGCGAGGTCTACTCGAAGGCCAAGCCCATCATCCTCGAGCCGGTGATGAAGCTCTCCGTCGAGGGCCCGGTGGACTTCCAGGGCGCCGTGCTCAAGACCATCATGCAGCGCCGCGGCCACGTGATCGGCACCACCGAGAGCGACGGCTTCTGCCAGGTCGACTCCGAGGTGCCCCTGGCGGAGATGTTCGGCTACGCGACGGACCTGCGCTCCGTCACCCAGGGCAAGGCGGAGTTCACCCTCGAGTTCGCCAAGTACAGCCCGGCTCCGGCCGAGGTGACGGCGGAGCTCAAGGAGAAGTACGCGGACCGGGTGAAGGGCGGCGACACCGACTGAGCCCGTCGTAGACTGGGCGCCAACCTCGGGAGGGGTTCATGGACACCACGTTCCTGAATGCGAGGAGCCCGATGCGGCTCCTCGAGAAGGGGCTCCACGGCGGGCTCGGCGCGGGCAACCTCGGGCTGGTGGTCGCGGGGCCGGGCGTCGGCAAGACCTCGTTCCTGGTCTGCGTCGGCCTCGACGCGCTGCTGCGCGGCCACCAGGTGCTCCACGTCTCCCTCGACCACACCGTCTCCCACGTGCGCACCTACTACGACACCCTCTTCGAGGACCTCGCCTCCTCGGCGCACCTCGAGGACGAGGCGGTGACCCACGCGGAGATCGACCGCCGCCGCAGCATCCGCGCCTACCCGCGCGCGAGCTTCACGGCCGCGAAGCTGCGCGAGGCGGTGAAGATCGAGTCCGAGGCCGGGGTCCGGCCCAACCTGCTGATCGTCGAGGGCTTCGACTTCGAGGGCGCCTCCCGGGACGAGGTGCTGGGGTTCAAGGCCCTGGCCGAGGAGCTCCAGGCGGAGATGTGGCACTCGGTCACCTGCGACCAGGAGCGCTTCGCCGAGCCGCCGCCCGCCGTGGTCGCGGTGGCGCACGCGATGGGGGTGATCGTGGCCCTCGAGCCCGCCGGCGAGCACGTGGCCCTGCGCGCACTGAAGGACCACGACAACGAGGACCTCTCGGCCCTCCACGTCCACCTCGATCCCCGCACCCTGCTCCTGGCCCGCGGCTAACCCACCGTCAGAGAAAGCGATTTCCGCCGGGGGTCCGGCTCGGCTGGACCTTTCGAGCAACGACTCCTAGAGTCATTGCATGGACTATCGCGTCGAAGAGCTGGCCGCCCGGGCCGGCGTCTCGGTGGACACGATCCGCTTCTACCAGGGCCGGGGCCTGCTGCCGGCGCCGCGGCGCCAGGGGCGGGTGGCGTTCTACGACGACGCCCATCTGGGCCGCATCCGCCGCATCCGCGAGCTGCTCGACGAGGGCTTCACCCTCGCCCTGGTGAAGCGCCTGTTCGAGCGCGAGCCCTCGGGCGACGCGCGGCTCGCCGAGGCGCTGGTGCACGAGCAGGTGGGCGAGCGCTCCCTCTCCCGCGCCCGGCTCGCCGCAGAGGCCGGGGTGCCCGAGGCCCTGGTGGCGGCCGCCCAGGCGGCGGGGCTGGTGACCCCCGTCTCCCTCGACGGCGAGGAGCGCTTCGGCGAGGCGGACGTGCGCATGGCGCGCTCGGCGCTCTCGATCCTCGAGGCCGGCTTCCCGCTCCAGGACCTGCTGGGCCTCGCGGTGCGCCACGCCGAGGAGATCCAGGCGCTGTGCGACCGCGCCATCGACCTGTTCGACGAGCACCTCCGCAAGCCGGCCCGCCGGGACGACGGCGGCGACGGGGACCTCACCGCCCGCTTCCGCGAGCTCCTCCCGGAGGCCACGCGTCTCGTCGCGCTCCACTTCCAGCGCACCCTGGTCACCCGGGCCCTCCAGCGCCTCGCCGCGAGCGGCGAGGACGAGGACCTGCGGGCCGCGCTCGCCGCCACGGAATCCGCGCGCCTGGAGGTCGCCTGGCGTTGAGCCACTCCCCGCTTCCCGAGTCCGGCGCCAAGCGCCGGACCGTCCAGGCCATGTTCGACCGCATCGCGCCGCGCTACGACGCGATGAACCGGCTGCTGACCGGCGGCCTCGACCAGCGCTGGCGGCGCGTGCTGCTCGACGCCGTGGCCGTGGGGCCGGGCGACCGGGTGATCGACGTGGCCTGCGGCACCGGCGACCTCTCGGAGCTGGCGGCGGAGCGGGGCGCGCGCGTGGTCGGCGTGGACTTCGCGGGCGGCATGCTGGCCGGGGCGCGGCGCCGCGGCGTGCCCTGCGACCTGGTGCGCGGGGACGCCGAGGGCCTGCCCTTCGCCGAGGGGCGCGCCAGCGTGGTCACCTGCGGCTTCGCGCTGCGCAACTTCGTCGCCCTCGACGCCGCGCTGGCCCAGATGGCGCACGTGCTCGAGCCCGGCGGCCGGCTCGCGCTGATCGACGTGGACCGCCCGCGCAGCCGCGTCGTGCGCGGTGCCCACTCGTTCTACTTCGACCGCGTGGTGCCGAAGGTGGGCGGCTGGCTCTCGGATCGCGCCGCCTACCGCTACCTGCCGAGCTCCACCGTCTACCTGCCCGAGGGCCCGGAGCTGGTGGCGCGCATCGAGCAGGCCGGCTTCGAGCGGGTGACGCGGCGCACCCTGGCCCTCGGCTCGGCCCAGATGCTGACCGCCGTGCGGACCGGGAGCGTGAACGCGGGAGCGCTCTCGTGAGCCGCATCGAGCTGCACGGCGAGCCCGGCGCCGCCTTCGACGCCCTCGAGGGCTTCGCGGCCTCGGCGGCGTTCCACCGCTTCTACTGGGAGCGCCCCGCCCGCGGCGAGGCCCGGCTCGCCCTCGGTGCCGCGGAGGCGATCGAGGCGGCGGGGGAGGGCGCCCCGGCGGCCGTGCACGAGGGCAGCGCGGCGCTCTGGGAGCGCGTCGCGGTGCGGGACCCGGTGCCCGGCTTCGCGCCCTTCCTGGTCGGCGGTGCCGCCTTCGACCCCGCCGCGTCCTCCCCGGCGAGGGCGGGCTGGGCGGGCTTTCCCGGTGCCCGGCTCGTGCTCCCCGCGCACGGCTGGGTGGTGCGCGACGGCCGCAGCGTCGCGTTCCGCGTCGCGGGCGCGGCCGCGCCCGAGCCGGCCCGGCGCCCGCTCCCCTCCGAGGACCCGCCGGCATTCCGCGTCGTCGCCGACCAGTCCCTCGCTCGCTGGCGCGAGCGGGCGGCCGCGGCCCGCGACGCCGTCGCCGACGGGCGCTTCGAGAAGCTGGTGCTGGCGCGCTCGGTGCGGGTCGTGGCGTCGAGCCCGGTGGACGCGTTCGCCCTGCTGGCCGCGCTGCGCGAGCGTCACCCCGGCTGCACCCTCTTCGCCGTCGGCGTGGGCCCGACCGTCTTCCTCGGCGCCACGCCCGAGGACCTCGTCGAGGTCGACCCCGACGGACGCGTGCGCGCCTCCGCCCTGGCGGGATCCGCGCCGCGCGGGCGCACGCCCGAGCAGGACCACGCCCTCGGACGCGTGCTGCGCGAGAGCAAGAAGGAGCAGGAGGAGCACGCCGTGGTGGTGCGCGCACTGGGCCGCGCCCTCGGCGCCGTGTGCGCCGAGCTCCGCGCGCCGGAGTCGCCGACGCTGCTGCGCACCGACGGCATCCAGCACCTCCACACGGCCTTCGAGGGCCGGCTCGCCGAGCCCGGGCGCCCTGGGGTGCTCGAGCTCGTGGCGCGCCTGCATCCGTCGCCCGCCGTGTGCGGCGCGCCGCGCGCCGAGGCGCTGCGCTGGCTGCGCAGCCACGAGGGGCTCGCGCGCGGCTGGTACGCGGGGCCCGTGGGCTGGGCGGGCGCGCACGGCGAGGGCGCCTTCGCGGTGGCGCTGCGCTCGGCGCGACTCACGGGCGAGGCGGTCGATCTGTTCGCCGGCGCCGGCATCATGGCGGCCTCGGATCCCGAGGGCGAGCTGCGCGAGACGCGACTCAAGCTGCGGGCGGTGCTCGGTCCGCTGCTGGAGATCTGAGGTGTCGCGCCCGGCCGAGCCGCGCATCCCGCGTCCGGCGCCCCGGGGCCCCCACGGCTTCGCGGCGGCGCTCTTCGAGGGGCTGGTGGCCGGCGGCGTGCGCGAGGTCTGCTGCTGCCCCGGCTCGCGCTCGACGCCGCTGGCGCTCGCCGCCGCGAGCCATCCCGCCCTGCGCTGCCTGGTGCACGTCGACGAGCGCTCCGCCGCCTTCTTCGCGCTGGGCCTGGCGCGGGCGGCGCGGCGCCCGGTGGCGCTCGTGTGCACCTCGGGCACGGCCGCCGCGAACTTCCTGCCCGCGGTGGTCGAGAGCCACCACGCGCGCGTGCCGCTGGTGCTCCTCACCGCCGATCGCCCGCCGGAGCTGCGCGACTGGGGTGCGCCCCAGACCATCGACCAGGTGCGGCTCTACGGCGACCGGGTGCGCTGGTACGCCGAGGCGCCCTGCCCCGGGCCCGACGAGCCGCGCATCCCCTACGCCCGGGCCCTCGGTGCCCGGGCGGCGGCGGCCGCGGCCGGGTCGCCGCCGGGTCCGGTGCACCTGAACCTGCCCTTCCGGGAGCCCCTCGAGCCCCGCCGTCCACCCGCCGAGGAGTCCGCCGCGGCGAGCCCGGCGGCGGCGACCGGGGGCACGCCCCCGACGCTGCGCGCGAGCACGCCGGCGCCGGACTCGGCGCTGCGCGAGGCGCTGGGCGCGGAGCTCGCCGCGGCGCGCCGCCCGGTCCTGGTCTGCGGCCCCGGGGACGCCGACGCCCCCACCCGCGCCGCGGTGGCGGCGTTCGCGCGGCGCGCGGGCTGGCCGCTGCTCGCCGACGCGGCCTCCCAGCTGCGCCGGGGACCCGACGCCGGCGACGAGGGGCTGGTCTCCCACGCCGACGCGCTGCTGCGCGACGCGCGCTTCGCCCGGGCCCGGGCGCCGGACCTGGTGGTGCGTCTCGGTGCGCCTCCCACCAGCAAGGCGACCAACGCCTGGCTCTCCCAGCACTGCGCCGCTCGGGTCGTCGCGATCGACCCCGACGGCACCTGGGCGGACCCGCAGCAGCGGGTGGCGCTGCACCTGCGCTGCGATCCCGCGGCGCTGCTGGGCGCGCCGGCCGAGGAGCCCCGGGGTGGCGTCGATCCCGCCTGGCTCCCGAGCTGGCGCGACGCCGAGACCCACGCCCGCCGGGCGATCCGCAGCGCCCTCGCGAAGGAGGAGCTGCTCTCCCACCCCCACCTCGCCCGGGAGCTCGGGGCGGCGCTGCCCGAGGGCGCGCAGCTCTTCGCGTCGAACAGCCTGCCGATCCGCGCCCTCGACGGGTTCCTGCCCGCAGCGACGCGGAGCCTGCGCGTGCTCGCGAACCGGGGCGCCAACGGGATCGACGGCATCCTGTCGACCGCCTTCGGCGCGAGCGTCGCCACGGCGGCGCCGACGCTGCTCTTCGTCGGCGATCTCGCCTTCCTCCACGACGTGGGCGCGCTGGCCGGCGCCCGACGCCACGCGCGCGACTGCACCGTCGTGGTGGTGAACAACGACGGCGGCGGCATCTTCCACCACCTCCCCATCGCCGAGCAGGGCGACGAGGTCGGCTTCGAGGAGCTGTTCGCGACCCCCCACGGCCTCGACCCGACGGAGATCGCGCGGGGCTTCGGCGTCGAGGCGGAGCGCGTCGGGAGCCTCGCGGCCTTCCGCGACGCCCTGGCCCGGAGCCTGGCGGCCGGCGGGGTGCGGGTCATCGAGGCCCGGGTCGATCGCAGCGCCGACGTCGCGCTCCAGCGGCGCCTGTGGGGCGAGGTGGCGAGTGCCCTGAGGAGCGGCGAGCCGTGAGCCGCGACGGTCGGCGGGCCCAGGAGCGGCGAGCCGTGAGCCGCGACGGTGGGTGCGTCGTGGTGGAGCCGGGGCGGGAGATCCACGTCGAGGCTCGCGGCGAGGGCGAGCCCGTGGTGCTGCTCCACGGCTTCACCGGCTCGAGCGAGAGCATGGCCGCCACCGCAGCGGCGCTGGGCCCGGGCTTCCGCACGCTGTGCGTGGATCTCGTCGGTCACGGTCGCTCGAGCCGGGGCGCCGCGCCGGCCGACCACCGGCTCGAGCGCTGCGTCGCCGACCTCGCCCGGGTGCTCGACGCCTTCGAGCTGCCGAGCGCCCACTGGCTCGGCTACTCGCTCGGCGGCCGCGTCGCCCTCGGCTTCACGGTGGCCCACCCCGAGCGCGTGCGTTCGGCGCTGCTGGTGGGGGCTCGCGCGGGCCTCGAGGACCCGGCCGAGCGCGCGGCGCGCGCGCGGGCCGACGAGGCCCTCGCCGATCGCATCGAGGAGCGGGGGCTCGAGTGGTTCGTGGACCACTGGATGGGGCTGCCGCTGTTCGCGAGCCAGCGCCGCCTCGGCGAGGCCGCGCTGGCCGACGCCCGGCGCCAGCGCCTGGGCAACGATCCGCGCGCACTGGCCGACTCCCTGCGCGGCCTCGGCGCCGGCGCCCAGCCGCCGCTCTTCGAGCGCCTCGGTCGCGTCTCGGCCCCGGTGCTGCTGGTGGTGGGCGACGAGGACGCGCGCTTCCGCGCCGTGGCCGAGGAGCTGGCGCCGCGCCTCCCCGAGGCCCGCGTGGCCGTCGTCCCCGAGGCCGGCCACGCCGCCCATCTCGAGAACCCCGGGGCCTTCGCGGCCCTGGCCCGCAGCTTCCTTCGCGGCTCGGCGCCGCGAACCCATCCGACGAACAGGAGGAGCATCCCCATGACCACGATCCGCCCCGCCGCCGACTGGAAGACGGTGCGCGACTACCAGGACATCCGCTTCGAGGAAGCCGAGGGCATGGCGAAGATCACCATCTGCCGGCCCGAGGTGAGGAACGCCTTCCGACCGCGAACCCTCTTCGAGCTGATCGACGCCTTCTCCCGGGCGCGGGAGAACCCGGACGTCGGCGTGATCCTGTTCACCGGCGAGGGACCGGAGGCCTTCTGCTCCGGCGGCGACCAGAAGGTGCGCGGCGACGCGGGCTACGTCGACGACGAGGGCATCCCGCGCCTCAACGCCCTGGACCTCCAGCGCGTGATCCGCAGCCTGCCGAAGCCCGTGATCGCCATGGTGGCGGGCTACGCGATCGGCGGCGGGCACGTCCTCCACCTGATCTGCGATCTCACCATCGCGGCGGAGAACGCGCGCTTCGGTCAGACGGGCCCGCGGGTGGGCAGCTTCGACGCCGGCTTCGGCGCCTCCTACCTCGCGCGGGTGGTGGGCCAGAAGAAGGCGCGCGAGGTCTGGTACCTGTGCGACCAGTACGACGCCGAGGAGGCCCGCGACATGGGGCTCGTGAACCGCGTCGTGCCCGTCGAGGCGCTCGAGGAGGAGTCCGTGGCCTGGGCACGCCGCATCCTGCGCCACAGCCCCATCGCGATCCGCTGCCTGAAGGCCGCCTTCAACGCCGACTGCGACGGCCAGGCGGGGCTCCAGGAGCTGGCCGGCCACGCCACCCAGCTGTTCTACATGACCGAGGAGGCCCAGGAGGGACGCGACGCCTTCGTGGAGAAGCGCGAGCCCGACTTCGGTCGCTTCCCGTGGCGGCCTTGACCCGCCCGCCGACGGCCCCGCCGAGCGCAGCGCGAGCCTGGGCGCTGGCGCTGCGCCCGGCCACGCTGCCCGCGTCCCTGGTGCCCGTCGCCGTGGGGACCGCGGTGGCGGCCGCCGAGGGCCGGGCGCGCGCCGGGCCCGCGATCGCGGCGGCCCTCACCGCCATGGCGCTCCAGATCGGCGCCAACCTCGCCAACGACGTGCAGGACTACGAGCGGGGCGCCGACACCGGCGAGCGGCGCGGCCCCGCCCGCGCGACCCAGTCCGGCTGGATCACGCCCCGCGCCATGCGGCGCGCCGCGATCGCCGCCTTCGCGGCGGCGGGGGTGCTCGGCCTGCCGCTGGTGTGGTGGGGCGGCTGGCCCATCGCGGTGCTCGGCGTGCTCGCCATCGCGGCGGGCTGGACCTACACCGGCGGGCCGGCGCCGCTCGGCTACCGCGGCCTCGGCGACCTGATGGTGTTCGTGTTCTTCGGGCTGGTCGGCGTGGCGGGCAGCCACTACGTCCAGGCGGGCGAGCTCTCCGGCCTCGCCCTCCTGGCCGCGCTGCCCGTCGCCTGCCTCGCCACCGCGATCCTGGTGGTGAACAACCTGCGCGACCTCGAGACCGACCGCGCCGCGGGCAAGCGCACCCTGGCGGTGCGCCTCGGGCCCCGCGCCACCCGCCGCTACTACGCGGCGCTGCTCGTCGCGGGCTTCGCCGTGCCCCTCGGCCTGTGGGCGAGCGGCGCGGGCCTCGCGCTGCTGCTCCCGCTGCTGACGGCGCCGGCGGCCTGGCGCCTGGTGCGGCGCGTCGGGGATGCCGCGGCCGACGCGGCCCTCAACGACTCGCTGGTGGCGACGGCGCGCCTCGAGGCCGGCTTCGGCCTGCTGCTCGCCATCGGGCTCCTGGCGTGAGGATCGCGGCCGCCGAGGTGGTGCCGTGGTGCCTGCCCCTGGCGCGGCCCGTCACCACCGCCCACGGGCGCCTGACCCGGCGCGAGGGCTTCCGCGTGCACCTGCGCGACGCCGACGGGCGCGTCGGCCGCGGGGAGTCGGCGCCCCTGCCGGCCTTCGGGACCGAGAGCCTCGCGGCCGCGCGCGACGCGCTCGAGGCCGTGCTCGCGCGGCTCGACGCCTACGACCCGGAAGAGCCCCTCGCGGCACTCGCGAGCGCCGAGGCGGCTCTCGCGGCTGCGCCCACCGCGCGCGCGGCCCTCGACGGCGCGCTCCACGAGCTGGCGAGCCGCCACGCCGGGCTCCCCCTCGCCGCCTGGCTGGCCCGCCGCGCGGACCGGCCGGCGCGGTCGCGGGTCGTCGCCAGCCGGCTGCTGGTCGAGTCCGAGCCCGCGCTCGTCGAGAAGGAGGCGCGCGGCGCGGTGGAGGCGGGCTTCTCGGCGCTGAAGCTCAAGGTCGGCGGCGCCGACGACGAGGCCCGCGTGGCCGCGGCGCGCCGCGGGGCGGGCCGCGCCCCGCGCCTCGGCGTCGACGCCAACGGGGCCTGGAGCGCCGCGGCCGCGCTCGCGCGCATCGAGGCCCTGGCGCCTCACGGGCTCGACCACGTGGAGCAGCCCGTCCCGGCCCGAGACCTCCCGGGCCTCGCCTTCGTGCGGGCGCGCTCGCCGGTCCCGATCGCCGCCGACGAGTCGGTGCTGCGCCTCGCCGACGCCCGCGCCGTCCTCGACGCCCGGGCCGCCGACCGGCTGGTCCTCAAGCCCGCGGCCCTGGGAGGCGTCGCCGCCGCGAGCCACGTGGCGGGCCTGGCGCGCGAGGCGGGAGTCGCGGTGGCGGTCACGTCGTTCCTCGACGGCGGAGTCGGCCTGCACGCGGCGCTCCACTTCGCGGCCTCGCTGCCGGACCCGCTGCCGCCCTGTGGGCTCGCCACCGGCGACCTGCTGCTCGGGGATCCCGTGCCTCCGCCGCGGCCCCGGGAAGGCGCGCTCGTGGTGCCCGACGCGCCGGGCCTGGGCGGCGCCGGGGTGCCGCGATGAACCTCGCGCGCTGGCTCCGCCAGCGGGCGGAGGCGAGCCCGGGCGCACCGGCCCTGCTCGACGACGGCGTGGCCCTCGACTTCGCCGCCCTCGAGGCCCGGGTCGCCGCGGCGTCGGCCTGTCTCGCCGGCTCCGGCGTCGGTCCGGGGGACGCGGTCGCGCTGCTCGCGCCCAACGCCGTCGAGCTCGTGGTGGCGATCCACGCGGTCGCGCGCTGCGGGGCGCGGGTGGTGCCGCTCAACACCCGCCTCACCCCCGGCGAGCTCGCGCCGCAGCTGCGCGTGGCGCGGCCCGTCCTGCTGCTCCACGCCGAGGCCCTCGCCGCCACGGCGCGCGCGGCGGCCGCGGCGGCCGACGTTCCCACGCGCGCCCTCGCGCCGCGCGGCTGTCCGGCGTGCGGGGGCGCGCCGGAGCACGCGGGCCGCGGGCCGGCCGAGCCCGGGGCGCGGGCGAGCGACGATCTCGCAGTGCTCTTCACCTCGGGGACCACCGGCCGGCCCAAGGGGGTGCGACTGCGCCACGCGAACCTCGCCTGGAGCGCCCACGCCTCGGCGCTGCGTCTGGGCGACCGCGCGGGGGACCGCTGGCTCGCCTGCCTGCCGCTGTTCCACGTGGGCGGGCTCTCGCTCCTGGTGCGCAGCGTGCTCCAGGGCAGCGCGGTGCGGCTGACCCGGCGCTTCGACCCGGAGCGCCTGGCGGCGATCCTCGACGCCGACGCCGCGACCCTGCTGCCCGTGGTCCCGACCATGCTGGCAAGGCTGCTCGAGGCGCGGGGCCGGCGCGCCGCGCCCGAGGGCCTCCGCGCCGTGCTGCTCGGCGGCGCCGCGGCCTCCCCGGCGCTGCTCGAGCGGGCGCGGGCCCGGGGCTACCCGGTGCTGCCGAGCTACGGACTCACCGAGTCCGCCTCCCAGGTGGCCACGGCCTCGCCCCAGGCGCCGCCCGCCCCGGCGTCGTGGACCGGGCCGCCGCTGTTCGGGACCGCGATCCGCATCGTCGACGCGGGGGGCCGCCCGGTGCCGGCCGGCGTCGAGGGGGAGATCGAGCTGCGTGGCCCCACCCTCACCCCGGGCTACCTGGAGGATCCCGCCGCCAGCGCCGCGGCGTTCCGGGCCGGCTGGCTGCGAACCGGCGATCTCGGGAGCCTGGGCGCCGACGGTGCGCTCCGGGTGCTCGACCGCCGCGAGGACCGCGTGGTGAGCGGCGGCGAGAACGTGCATCCCGCCGAGGTGGAGGCGGTGCTCCTCGACCATCCGGCGGTGGCCGAGGCCGGCGTGACGGGGCTGCCCGACGCCGACCTGGGCGCCCGGGTCGTGGCCTGGGTGGTGCCCCGCGCCGGGGCCGGCGCCGACGAGGCCGCGCTGCGCGGCTTCTGCCGCGCGCGGCTCGCGGGCTACAAGGTCCCCAAGCAGGTTCACGTCGTGACCGCGCTGCCGCGCACGGCCTCGGGCAAGCTCCAGCGCGCGCGGCTGCCGGCGCTTCAGCCCCCGGAGGACGAGGTCTGGAACTCGGAGAGCTTGTCGCGCCAGCCCGCGCGCAGCGCGTTGGCCTCGGGCCGCGTGAAGCCGAGCTCCTCGGCGACGGAGTAGATCTCCGCGCTCTCGAGGCCCGAGATGCTGCCGTCGGCCGCCGCCACCGCGAACAGGCACTCCAGCAGCCGCACCCGCTGCTCGCGGGTCGAGACGTTGCGGAACTCGCGGGTCACCACGTAGTTCTCGGTGCCGCCCAGCAGCCGCGCCTGGGACTTGGCGATCTCCACGGCGAGGGCCGCCTCCTCCTCCTCGAGCCCGGCGAGGCGTGCCACGATGCGCTCCATCTCCGCCGACTCCGACTCGACGATGCGCAGGTCGGCGTGGGCGACGCGGGCGAGCACGTAGGCGAAGGCCGCCAGGTACTTGGCCTGCGCGGCGGGCAGCTGCTCGAGGCGCTCGGCGATCCGGCGCACGCTGGCGGTGTCGCCGCTGCCGGCGCTCGTTGCACCCGACGGCGCGTCGTCGTCCTTCAGGCCGAGCCAGCGAAGCAGCGACATGCAGCCTGGCAGCCTAGCGGAGCGGGCCCGAAAGGCTCGCCGCCGGGCCGGGCAGGGCGCCGCCGGTCGGCTACGTTCTCGCCGATGGCGCTGCCCGACTCGGCCGACGAGCTGGTCCTGCTCCACAACCCGCGCTGCTCGAAGAGCCGCGCGGCCCGGGCGCTCCTCGAGGAGCGCGGCGTCCCCTTCACCGAGCGGCGCTACCTGGAGGACGCCCTCGCGCGCGACGAGCTCGAGGAGCTGGAGCGGCGCCTGGGCCGCCCCGTGGCCGAGTGGGTGCGTCGCGGCGAGGCCGCCTTCGCCGAGGCGGGGCTCGACGCCACGAGCGACGGGAAGTCGCTCCTCGACGCCATCGCGTCCCATCCCATCCTGCTGGAGCGCCCCATCGCGGTGCGGGGATCCCGGGCCCGGGTGGGCCGCCCGCCCGAGCGCATCCTCGAGCTGCTCGAGGACTAGCGCGCGCCGTGGACCTCCAGCCCGCCGCCGCCATCGCGCCCGAGGACGAGCCCAAGCTGCTCGAGGCGCTCCGCGCCGGGGACGGCGAAGCCTACGAGCGCCTCGTGCGCAGCTACGGCGGCCGCATGCTGGCGGTGACCCGCCGGCTGCTGCGCGACGAGGAGGAGGCGCGGGACGCCGTCCAGGACGCCTTCCTGTCGGCCTTCCGCTCCATCGACCGCTTCGAGGGCCAGTCCCGGCTCTCGACCTGGCTGCACCGGATCGCGGTCAACGCGGCGCTGATGAAGCTGCGCAGCAAGAAGCGCAAGCCCGAGACCTCCATCGAGGACCTGCTGCCCGGCTTCATCGAGGACGGCCACATGGCCGAGCCCCCGGAGGCGCCCTGGCGCGAGGGGGCGGACGCCCTGCTGGCCCGGGGCGAGACCCGCGAGTGGGTCCGGCGCCGGATCGACGACCTTCCCGAGTCCCACCGTACCGTTCTGCTCCTCCGCGACATCGAAGAGCTGGACACGGCGGAGGTGGCGAAGCTGCTGGACCTGAGCCCGGGGGCGGTGAAGACCCGCCTGCACCGGGCGCGCCAGGCGCTTCGCTCCCTCCTGGACCCCGACCTCCAGGGAGAGGGCGCATGATCACCTGCCGCGAGTTCGTCGACTTCATGATGCAGTACCTGGACGCCGAGCTACCCGCGGACGAGCGCGCCGAGTTCGAGCGCCACGTCTCGGACTGCCCGCCCTGCGGCATCTACCTGGAGCAGTACCGGGACACGGTGACCCTGGGGAAGGCCGTGTGCCGGGATCCCGAGGGTCCGGTCCCGGAGGAGGTTCCGGAGGACCTGGTGTCCGCGATCCTGGCCGCGCGGGGTGGCTCGGACTGACTCAGCGGTTGTTGGAGAAGAACTCGCGGGTCCCGCCGGACTCGAGGGCCCTCTCCAGGCGCCGGAGCGCCACCGCGTAGGCGGCGCTGCGCATGCTGAGCTTCTCGTTCTCGTGGACGTACCAGACGTCGTCGAAGGCGCGCACCATGCGCTCCTCGAGGCGCTCGCGCACCTCGGCCAGGGACCACGGGAAGCCCTGCCGGTTCTGCACCCACTCGAAGTAGCTCACGGTCACGCCGCCCGCGTTGGCGAGCACGTCGGGCACCACCAGCACGCCGCGCTCGTCGAGGATCGGGTCGGCGTCGCCCTGGATGGGCCCGTTCGCGACCTCCACCACCACCGGGGCCTTGATGCGCTTGGCGTTGCGGGCGTGGATCACGCCCTCGATGGCGGCCGGGATCAGCAGGTCCACGTCGAGCTCGAGGATCTCCTCGTTCGAGATGCGATCGTGCTCGACGAGCTCGCACACGGAGCCCTTGCAGTAGACGCCCTGGACCTCGCGGGTCCGGCTCTTGATCTCCGCGATGCTCTCCACGTCGAAGCCGTCCTCGGAGTAGATGCCGCCCCGGGAGTCGCTCACGGCCACGATCCGGTAGCCGGTCTCCTGGAGCAGGCGCGCCACGTGGTAGGCCGCGTTGCCGAAGCCCTGGATCGCCACCCGGGTGTCCGCGGGCTCGATGCCCTTGTGCTTGGCGAGCTCCTGGACGACGTGGAAGGCGCCGCGACCGGTCGCCTCCTCGCGGCCCTCGCTGCCGCCGAGCCCGACGGGCTTGCCCGTGATCACGCCCGGGGCCTTCACGCGCTTGATGGTCTGGAACTCGTCCGCCATCCAGCCCATGATGCGCGCGTTGGTGTAGACGTCGGGCGCGGGGATGTCGACGTCGGGCCCGACGAAGTCCGCCATGGCGCGCATGTAGGCCCGGGAGAGCCGCTCGAGCTCCATCGGGGTGAGCTCCTTCGGGTCCACCACCACGCCGCCCTTGCCGCCGCCGTAGGGCAGGTCCAGCACCGCGCACTTGATCGTCATCCACAGGGAGAGGGCCTGGACCTCCTCCAGGGTGACGTCCGGGTGGTAGCGGATGCCGCCCTTGGCCGGCCCCCGGGAGGTGTCGTGGCGGCAGCGGTAGGCGGTGAAGTGGCGCAGGTGCCCGTCGTGCATGCGCACCGGCAGCGACGCCACCAGGCAGGCGTCGGGGTGGCGCAGGGCCTCGACGACCTCGGCGCTGATCGAGGCCTCCTCCCCGATGCGCTCCATGGTGGCGACGGCGTCGGTGAAGACGTCCGTCTCCTCGTCCGATCTCGGGCGGCTACGGGACACGGGCGGGACCTCCGGTGGGCGCGCGCTAGCGGCGCAGCCGCATCACGGTATCGAAGATCCGCTTCACCGTCGGGGTGAGCCGCGTCCGGGTGTACTCCCCGGCCGCGCGCTTCACCGCCTCGGCCTGGGTGGGATAGGGGTGGATCACCTCGGTGAAGGTGCCGAGGGAGAGGCCCCCGACCATGGCGGTGGTGATCTCGCTGATCATCTCGCCGGCGTGGCTGGAGACGATGGTGGCGCCCAGGATCTTCCCCTTGCCCTTCTCGGTCAGCACCTTGATGAAGCCCTCGTCCTCGCCGTCGGTGATGGCGCGGTCCACCTTCGCCATGGGGACCTGGTAGACGTCGAAGGCCACGCCCTGCTTCTCGAGATCGTGGGCGTAACGGCCCACGTGAGCGATCTCCGGGTCGGTGTAGGTGGACCAGGGCATGTGCAGGGAGGAGAGCTTCTTGCGCCCGAAGAACAGGGCGTTCTGCACGGCGATCTTCGCCGCCGCCTCGGCGGCGTGGGTGAACTTCCAGTCCATGCAGACGTCGCCCACGGCGAAGACGTCCTTGTTGCTGGTGCGCAGCTGGTCGTCCACGGCGACGCCCTTGCGCGGGTCGAAGTCCACTCCGAGGGTCTCGAGGCCCAGCCCCTCGACGTTCGGCGCGCGGCCCACGCCGAGCAGGAGCTCGTCCACCACCACCTGGCGCTGGCCGGAGCCGTCGCAGCGCACGTGGACCACCTTCTCGTCGCCCTTGCGCTCGATCTTCTCGATGTCGCAGCCGAGCACCAGCTCGATGCCCTCGCGCACGAAGGCGTTCTGCACCACCGCGGCGGCGTCGGGATCCTCGCGGGTGAGGATCTGGTTCTTCATCTCGAAGAGCACGACCTCGGAGCCCAGGCGCCGGAAGGCCTGGGCCATCTCGCAGCCGATGGGGCCGGAGCCGATCACCCCGAGGCGGTTGGGGCGCTCGGTCAGCTCGAACAGGGTCTCGTTGTCCCGGTAGCCCGCCTCGGCGAGCCCGGGGATCGGGATCGCGACGGCCCGGGCGCCGGCGGCGATCACCGCCTTCTTGAAGCGCAGCTCCTGGCCGTCGACGTCCACGCGCCCCTCCCCGGTGAAGCGGGCGCTGCCGAGGAACACGTCGATCCCGAACTCCTCGGTGTAGCGCTTCGCCGAGTCCTCGTGGCTGATGCGCGCGCGGACGGAGCGCATGCGCTCCATGGCGGCGCCGAAGTCCGGCTTCCAGTCCGGCGGGATCGGCAGGCCGAGAAGCTCCGCGGCGCGGCGCGCCTCCTGGGCGATGCGCGAGGCGCGGATCACGGCCTTCGAGGGCACGCAGCCGACGTTGAGGCAGTCGCCGCCCATCAGGTGCCGCTCGACGAGCGCGACCCGGGCTCCCAGGGACGAGGCGATCAGCGCGGTGATGAGGCCGCCGGTGCCGGCGCCCACGACCACGAGGTTGTAGCGGCCCTTCGGCGTGGGGTTGACCCAGTCCGACGGGTGCACGTTCCGGACCAGGCGCTGGTTGTGCTCGTCGACGGGCGCGATCTCGATGGCGCGGGGCATGGGATCTCCTCTCGGGCCGGGCTCAGGAGCCCGTCGCTTCCGTCGCCTCGTCGAGAGCGCGGCGGGCGATGCGGGTGACGTAGACGGTGACGATCACGGTGGCGACGAGGCCGACGCCGATCAGCACCGAGTTGGCCGTGCTGGTGTCCGCCTGGCCCGAGGCGGCCGCCGCGACGTCGCCCACCACCTTGCCCGCGTACACGTAGAGCAGGGTGCCGGGGAGCATGCCCAGGCAGGCGACGACGTAGTCCGACAGGCGGACCTGGGTGAGGCCGAGGGCGTAGTTGAGCAGGTTGAACGGGATGGCGGGCGACAGCCTCAGCAGGAACACGATGCGGCGCCCCTCGCGGCCCACGGCGCGATCGATGGCGGCGAAGCGCTCGTCGCCCTCGATGCGGCGTTCGATGGCGGCGCGCGCGAAGTAGCGGGAGACCACGAAGGCCGCCGTGGCGCCGACCGTGGCCGCCACGAAGACGTAGAAGGTCCCTGCGACGAGCCCGAACACCGCTCCCGCCGCCAGGGTGAGGAGCGACGCGGGGACGAAGCCGACCACCGCCAGCGCGTAGCCGACCACGAAGACCAGGGGGCCCACCGGGCCGAGGCCCTCCACCCAGCCGGCGAAGGCCGGGATGAGGGTGGCGGCGCGCCGGCCGAGCAGGAGCAGGGCCACCAGGACCGCCGCCCCGATCGCGATCCGGGGCCAGGGGAGGGCGCGCAGGGTGGCGGCGATCCCGGCCGGGGCCGGGGCGCTCTCGATGGGCGCGGCCACGCTCACCGGGCCGGGCTCGCTCGGGGACTCGATGGGGGTGGGATCGTCCACGGGGTCCTCCCTGGGGCGGGGTCGCTCGATGCTGGACGTCCGATGCGGCGCTCTACGGGGAGTTACGTCCCGGGGCGGCGGGCGGTTCCGGGGCCGCGGCGGGTGCGAGGGCGAAGTCGTCGAACCACGCCACGGCGTGGCTGCAGGTGTCGTCGGTGTCCGTCATCAGCGCCACGGCCACGGCCTCGGTGGGCTCGCTGCCGAACAGGCGCCGGTAGTCGGCCCGCGGGTCCACCTGCTCGGGCCGCCAGCCGGTGAGCGGACCCCGGCCCATGGAGATCAGCCGCGCGCTCGAGGTGTAGGGGCTGGCCCAGCTCGTCCCGGCGGGCTCCCGGCTGCTCCAGACGTAGCTGACGGCGCGTCCCGGAGGCTCCCGATCGAGCAGCGTGCGGCCCAGCCGGTGGCGCGCCCGCTCCCACAGGCTCGCCTGCTGCGGGTCGAAGCGGAACAGCACGTAGACCCGGGCCGCGAAGTCGTCGCCCCCCTTGGTGCGCTCGTCGTGGGCGGGCATCGGCTGCTCGACCCGCCAGCGCCAGCGCAGCAGCGGGGTGCGGGCCAGGGCCCCGTCCTCGAGGGAGCGCACCAGGGCCGACGCCGAGCAGCGGCTCTCCGCCCGCAGCGCGCCCTCCGCGGCCTCGTAGCGCGTGGCCTGCTCGACCCGCTCGAAGGTGAGGGGCTCCCAGCCCTCGGGAGGCGGCGGCAGCGGGCCCGCCCCGGCGGCGAGGGACCCCGCGGCCGGGATCCCGAGCGCGAGGGCCAGCCCGAGGAGCTGCGCGAGGCGTGCGTGCACCCTCCGAGTTTCGCGGGTCCCGACTTCCTCGCCAGAACGCCGGCGGGCCGGGTTAGACTCCGTCCACAGCCCACGGCCACAGGAAGGTCCCATGGAGACGAGCGAAACCCCCCCTGCACCCCACGCCCGGGGCCCGCGCCGCCGGGCCCTCGTGACCGGCGCTTCCACGGGCATCGGTGCCGCCTTCGCGGACCGCCTCGCCCGGGACCAGTACGATCTGGTGCTGGTGGCCCGCGACGCCGAGCGCCTCGAGGCGCTGGCCAAGCGGCTCGAGGCCCGCAGCGGGATCCAGGCCGAGGTGGAGGCCGCGGATCTCGTGGTCGCCTCCGAGCGGGCGCGCGTGGAGGCGCGCCTCGCCGACTGGGCGCCGGACCTGCTGGTGAACAACGCCGGCTTCGGCACGGTCGGGCCCTTCGCGGAGCTCGACCTCGACCGCGAGGTGAGCGAGATCGAGCTCAACGTGGTGGCGCTGGTGCGCCTCTCCCGCGCCGTGCTGCCGCGCATGGTGGAGCGGGGCCACGGCGCCGTCATCAACGTCTCCTCCCTCGCCGGGGAGTCGGCCACGGCCTACAACGCCACCTACGGTGCCACCAAGGCGTTCGTGACCAGCTTCAGCGAGTCCCTCCACGAAGAGCTGCGGGACTCCGGCGTGCGGGTCCAGGCGCTGCTGCCGGGCTTCACCCGCACCGAGTTCCAGGAGCGGGCCGGCGTCAAGGTGGACCGCCTGCCGGAGTTCGCCTGGATGTCCGCCGAGGCGGTCGTGGATGCCTCCCTGGAGGCTCTGGAGCGGGGGGCGGCGATCTGCGTCCCGGGCGTCCAGAACCGCGTGCTCTCCGTCGCCCAGCGCTGGGTGCCGCGGGGCCTGCGCCGGCGCGCCATCGCGGCCCTCGGCCGCTCCGCCATGGAGTAGGGAGCCCCCGAGGGGGGGCGCCCGGTCGGCTCCGGCTGTGGCGGTTGACCCCGGCCCCGTCCCAACTAGGCTCCTGACTGACGTCCATGTCAGTCGCTGAAGCCGACCTCATCCCGCGCCAGGCTCCCGCCGAGGCCTCCCAGGAGGGCCAGAGCGCCCCGGCGCGCAGCCGCGCCGAGACGCGGCGCCGCCTGGTGGCCGCCGCCACGGAGCTGTTCGCCGCCGAGGGCCTGCACGGCGCGACCAGCGCGCGCATCGCGCGCCGGGCCGGCGTGGCGGCCGGCACCTTCTATCTCCACTTCGAGGACAAGAAGGCGCTCTTCGCCGAGATCGCCGCCACCGCCCTCGCGGAGCTGCGCGCGCGCCAGCTCGAGGCCAGCCGCGGTCTCGCGGACCCGCGCGCCGAGCTGCGCGCGCGCACCGCCGAGCTGCTGCGCTTCGCCGAGGCGAACCGCGAGCTCGTGCAGGTGCTCTTCGGACGCGGCGGCGAGGCCGGCGGCGTCGGCGACGAGGTGCTCGCGGCCCTCGAGTCCGAGCTCGAGGAGCGCCTCGCGGGGCGCATCGCCGCCGGCGAGGTCCCCGCGCACGTGCACCCCGGGGCGGCCGCTCGGGCCATCGCCGGCATGACGGCCCGGGTGGTGACGTGGTGGGTCGAGGACCCCTCCCGCGCACCCCGCGAGCAGGTGATCGAGATCCTCCTCCACGCCCATCCCCTCTTCAACGCGCCCGCCGAACCCGTCCACCGCGATTGACTCGCATCCAGAGGAACCCATGCCGGACCACATCACCCACGACCCCATCTACAACACCGTCGATCGCGACGACTTCATGGCCATGATCGAGGTCGAGCGCTACGCGGACCGCACCGACGCCTTCGACGCGATCATCTCGGCCACCCGGGATCACTTCTGGGACCCGAACGATCCCGCCTACATCGACTACGAGGCCGAGCCCTTCGACATGGACGACGACACCCTCATGCCGAGGGACTTCATCGTCGAGCTCAACTGCGAGGTCGCCGAGAAGCTCGACGAGAAGCAGCAGATCCAGCTCGCCAACGAGAGCACGCGCTTCACGCTCTCCTCGATCCTCCACGGCGAGCAGGGCGCGCTCTCGCTGTCGGCCAGCCTGTGCCACGTGCTGCGCGACCCGGGCGCCCAGGAGTACGCGGCCAACCAGGTGCGCGAGGAGGCCCGTCACGTCACGGGCTTCTCGAAGTACATCGAGAAGCGCTGGGGCACGCCCATCGGCTGCGGCGCGACCCTGGCCAACCTGATGAACGAGATCGTGATGGCGCCGGAGGTCTACAAGAAGCTCGTCGGCATGCAGATGCTGATCGAGGGCCTCGCCATGGGCGCCTTCGCGACTCTGCACTCGCGCACCCGCGACCCGCTGCTGCGGCGCACCGTGCAGCTGGTGATGGCCGACGAGGCCTTCCACCACCGCTTCGGGAAGATCTGGGCCGACAAGACCGTGCCCAAGCTCTCCGAGGAGGAGCACGAGAAGGTCGAGGACTGGGCGGCGCGCTGCTTCCAGACCCTGCTCTTCAACCTCGTGAACGCCGAGCAGAAGCAGGCCATCTACCCGCAGTTCGGCCTCGACTGGCAGTGGGTCCAGGGCGCGGTGCGCGAGGCGTTCACCGACGCCGACCGCCGCCGCTACATGACCGAGGGGACGAACATCTTCCGCGTGCTGATCAAGACCCTCCTCAAGGCCGGCATCATCACCGAGCGCACGCGCCCGGTGTACGCGGCCTGGGTCGACATGGAGGAGCTGCGCCGCGAGGACGACGAGGTGGCGGGGGCGGACGTCGCGGACGCGACGCTGATCGAGCTGCAGGAGATCAACGAGAAGCGGCGCAAGATCAGCCGGGCGCTGCGCTAGCCGTCGGTCTCGCGGGCGCCGCTTCGCTGGGTGGTGCTGGCAGCGGAGTCCGGCGGCGGGCGGGGGTGCGCTGCTCCGAATGGCTCGCGCGGGCGATCCGGGGCCGTGGGGCGTGACGGGGCGTTGCTCGTCCTGGAGCGGGCGCCGCCCTGCGTGGGCGCTCCGCTTTAGTTCTCCGCATCGCACCCCCGCCCGCCGCCGGGCGTGCATGCTGTCGTGGCCCTCGAAACGGGCGGGGCGGGTGGGCTATGCTCGCGCGTCCTCAAGGGGTTTATTGACGTACGAGAAGGAGAGACGTCTCGATGTCCGACATTCGATTCGATGGGAGAGTGGCGATCGTCACCGGGGCTGGTGGCGGGCTGGGGAAGACCTACGCGCTCGAGCTGGCCCGGCGGGGCGCGGCGGTGGTGGTGAACGACCTGGGCGGCAGCGTGGCCGGCACCGGCGGCGGCAACGCCATGGCCGACGAGGTGGTGAAGGAGATCACCGAGGCCGGCGGCAAGGCCGTCGCGAACTACGACTCCGTGTCGGATCCCGAGTCCGGCGCCGCCATCACCCAGACCGCGGTCGACAACTTCGGCAAGGTCGACATCGTCATCAACAACGCCGGCATCCTGCGCGACAAGAGCTTCGCGAAGCTCGAGCCCAAGGATCTCGCCGCCGTCCTCGAGGTGCACCTGCGCGGCGCCTTCTACGTGTCCCAGCCGGCCTTCAAGGTGATGAAGGAGAACGGCTTCGGCCGCTTCATCTTCACCACGTCGGCGGCGGGGCTGTTCGGCAACTTCGGCCAGACCAACTACGGCGCCGCCAAGATGGGGCTGGTCGGCTTCTCGAACTCGCTCGCCCAGGAGGGCTTCAAGAACAACATCCGCTCCAACGTGATCGCCCCGATCGCGCGCACGCGGATGACCGAGGAGCTGCTCGGCGCGGCGGCCGCGAACCTGCACCCGGAGTGCGTGACGCCCCTCGTGGTCTACCTCTCCTCGGAGCAGTGCGAGCTCACCCACGAGGTGTTCTCCGTGGGCGGCGGCCGCTTCGCGCGCGCCTTCGTGGGCGTGAACAAGGGCTGGGTGCCCAGCGCCGGCGCCAAGCCCTCGGCCGAGGAGGTCCGCGACCACATCGACGTGATCCGGAACCTCGACGAGTACTCGATCCCCGGCAACGCCAACGACGAGGTGAAGCTCCTCTTCGAGGCGCTCCAGGGCTGAGGAGGAAGAGCCGTGCCGATCGATCCCTCGAAGGCCCTGGGCCACGAGTTCCCCGAGAGCGAGGCCTCCTGGATCCAGGACCAGGTGATCCTCTACCACCTCGGCGTGGGGGCGGGCGTGCCCCCCACCGACGTCCACGAGCTCGAGTACACCTACGAGAAGAACCTCAAGGTGCTGCCGAGCTTCGGCGTGATCCCGGTGTTCGGCGCCATGGGCGGCATCGGCAACGTGCCGGGCCTCGAGTTCAACTTCGCCATGCTGCTCCACGGCGAGCAGGACATCGAGATCCACCAGCCGATCCCGACGGCGGCGAAGATCAAGAACCGCGGCCGGGTGGCGGGGATCTACGACAAGGGCAAGGCCGCCCTGGTGATCCTGCAGATCGACTCCGAGGACGAGTCCGGGACGCCGCTGTTCAGCAACCGCTTCTCGCTGTTCCTGCGCGGGGAGGGGGGCTTCGGCGGCGAGTCCGGTCCCAAGGCGGGCAACGCCGCCCCGGAGCGGGCGCCGGACCACGTGGTGGAGAGCCGCACCCTGCCCCAGCAGGCGCTGCTCTACCGGCTGAACGGCGACAAGAACCCGCTCCACGCCGACCCCGAGTTCGCGAAGATGGGCGGCTTCGAACAGCCCATCCTCCACGGGCTCTGCTCCTACGGGGTGGTGTGCAAGGCGGCGGTGGACGGCGCCCTGGGCGGCGACACCAGCCGCGTCTCGCGCTACCAGGCGCGCTTCGCCGGCGTGGTGTTCCCCGGCGAGACCATCGTGACCTCGCTCTGGAACGAGGGCGACCACCTGCTCGTCGCCGCCAGGAGCAAGGAGCGCGACACCCCGGTCATCACCAACGCCGCCATCCACCTCCGCTCCTAGCCCCCAGAGGGGGGACGTTCCTTCACTTTCTCACAATCGCCCCGCAGGGGAGAAAGTGAGAATCGGAAGGAACGTCCCCGCTACCCTTCTGGGGTGGCTGGTTCTCCCACCGAGGAGGTTCTGCGGGACGCGTTCAGCCCCGCCGCCCGCGCCTGGTTCGAGGCGAGCTTCGACGCGCCGACGCCGGTGCAGCGGGAGGGCTGGAGCCGCATCGCGGCGGGCGAGCACGCGCTGCTGATCGCGCCCACGGGCAGCGGCAAGACCCTCGCGGCCTTCTTCGCCTGCATCGATCGGCTGGGGCGGCCGCGGCCCGAGGCCGAGCGGCCGGCCGGCGTGCGGGTGCTCTACATCTCGCCCCTCAAGGCCCTCGTCTACGACGTGGAGCGCAACCTGCGTGCCCCCCTGGTCGGCGTGCAGCGCCGCGCCGCGGCCCGGGGCGAGCCCGAAGCCTTCGAGCCCCCGCGCGTCGCGGTGCGCACCGGCGACACGCCCCAGCGCGACCGCCGCGCCCAGGAGCGCGAGCCCGCCGAGATCCTGGTCACCACGCCGGAGTCGCTCTACCTGATCCTGGGCGCGCGCCAGCGCGAGACCCTGCGCACCGTCGACACCATCATCGTGGACGAGATCCACGCGCTGGCCGCCACCAAGCGCGGCGCCCACCTCGCGCTCTCGCTGGAGCGGGTGGCGGCGCTCGCCGAGCGCGACCCCCAGCGCATCGGGCTGTCGGCCACGGCGCGTCCCCTCGACGCCGTGGCGCGCTTCCTGGGCGGCGACCGCCCGGTCTCGATCGTCGACACGAGCACCCGGCCCGCCCTCGACCTCACGCTCTCCGTTCCGGTCCCCGACATGACCCGCCCGGCGGACTTCGCGCCCCCACCGCGGGCGGACGGGACCCCTGGCGGAGCTCCCGCCCCGCAAGCGCGGCCCGGCGGAGACGGGCCGCGCGCGCAGCGAGCCGCGGGCGAGCGAAGCTCGGAAGGCCCGGGCTCGATCCTCGGGGAGCTGCTCGCTCGGGACAGCGCTCCCCCGGAGCCGAGCCTGTGGCCCGCCATCTACCCGAAGCTCCTCGAGGGCATCCGCGCCCACCGCAGCTCGATCGTGTTCACCAACAGCCGGGGGCTGTGCGAGAAGCTCGCCCAGCGGCTGAACGAGCTGGCGGAAGAGGACCTGGTGCGCGCCCATCACGGGAGCGTCGCCCACGACCAGCGCCGCGAGATCGAGGAGGGGCTCAAGAGCGGCAGCCTGCGCGCCATCGTGGCCACGAGCTCCCTCGAGCTCGGCATCGACATGGGCGCCGTCGAGCTGGTGATGATGGTGGAGTCGCCGGGCGCGGTCTCGCGCGGGCTCCAGCGCATCGGGCGCGCCGGTCACCAGGTGGGGGTGGCGAGCCGGGGCTGGCTGTTCCCCAAGCACCGCGGCGACCTGCTCGAGGCCACGGTGGTGGGGGAGGGCATGCGCGAGGGCGCGGTCGAGCCCCTGCGCCTCCCGCGCAACCCCCTCGACGTGCTCTCCCAGCAGATCGTCGCCATGGCGGGGGTCGAGCCCTGGGGCGTGGACGCGCTCGAGGCCCTGGTCCGGCGCACGGCGAGCTTCCGCGACCTGTCCCGCGAGATGCTGAACGGCGTGCTCGACATGCTGGCCGGCCGCTATCCCTCGACGGACTTCGCCGAGCTGCGCCCGCGCATCCTGTGGGACCGCGAGTCCGACCGCATCGAGGGCCGGCGGGGCGCGGGTCGCCTGGCGCTGCTCTCCGGCGGCACCATCCCCGATCGCGGCCTCTACGCCGTGCACCTCGGCCCCGAGGGCCCGCGCATCGGCGAGCTCGACGAGGAGATGGTGCACGAGACCCGCCCGGGCGAGACCGTCACCCTGGGCGCCTCGACCTGGCGCGTCACCGAGATCACCCGGGACCGGGTCGTGGTGGCACCGGCGCCGGGCGAGGTGGGCAAGCTGCCCTTCTGGCGCGGCGAGGGCCCGGGCCGGCCCCTCGAGCTGGGCCGCGCCCTGGGCCGCTTCCTGCGCGAGCTGCGCGAGGTGCTGGGCGGCGGTGCCGATCTCCACGCCGGGCGCGCGAAGGGCGAGGCCTGGCTCCGGGAGCGGTACGACCTCGACGCCCTCGCGGCCCGCAACCTGGTCGACTACGTGATCGAGCAGGTGGAGGCCACGGGCAGCCTGCCCACGGACCGCGCCGTCACCGTGGAGCGCTTCCGCGACGAGCTCGGCGACTGGCGCATCTGCATCCTGTCGCCCTTCGGCGCCCGCATCCACGCGCCCTGGGCCCTGGCCATCGAGGCCGGCCTCACCCGGGACGCGGGCTTCGAGGTGCAGACGCTGTGGAGCGACGACGGCATCGTGCTGCGCTTCGCCGACGCCGAGACGGCGCCGGAGCTCGACGTCCTGCTGCCCGAGCCCGAGGAGGTGGAGGACCGCGTGGTCGGGCAGCTCGAGCGCTCGGCGCTCTTCGCCGCGCGCTTCCGGGAGAACGCGGCCCGCGCGCTGCTGCTGCCGCGGCGCCGGCCCGGCTCGCGCACGCCGCTCTGGGCCCAGCGCCTGCGCGCCCAGAACCTGCTGGCCGTGGCCCGGGAGTACCCGGCCTTCCCGATCATGCTCGAGACCTACCGCGAGTGTCTCCAGGACGTCTTCGACCTGCCCGGCCTGGTCGAGCTGATGGGAGCGCTGCGCCGCCGCGAGGTGCGCGTCGACGACGTCGAGACGCGCTCCGCGTCGCCCTTCGCCCGCTCCCTCGTGTTCGCCTACACGGCCACCTACCTCTACCAGGGCGACACCCCGGTGGCGGAGCGGCGCGCGCTGGCCCTCACCCTCGACCGCCACATGCTGCGCGACCTGCTGGGCGAGGAGGAGCTGCGCGACCTGCTCGACGCGTCGGTGATCGAGGCCACCGAGGCCGAGCTCCAGGCCCGGGTGGAGGGCCGGCACGCGCGCCACCCCGACGCCCTGCACGACCTGCTGCGCCGGCTCGGGGACCTCGACGGCGAGGAGGTCGCCGAGCGCTGCGAGGGCGAGGAGTCGCGCGCCTGGCTCGCGGAGCTCGAGGGCACGCGCCGCGCCGTCCCCCTCAAGGTGGCGGGCGACGAGCGCTGGATCGCGGCCGAGGATGCCGGGCTCTACCGCGACGCTCTCGGTGCGGTGCCGCCCTCGGGCCTGCCGGCCGCCTTCCTCGAGCCCGTGCCCGACGCCCTCGAGCAGCTGCTGCTGCGCCAGGCGCGCCAGCGCGGCCCGTTCGTCACCGCCGAGCTGGCGGCGCGCTTCGGGCTGCTGCCCGCCCAGGTGGAGCCGGTCCTCGCCGGCCTCGAGGCGCGCGGCAAGCTGCTCTCCGGGGAGTTCCATCCCCGCGGCCTCCAGCGCGAGTGGTGCGACCCCGACGTGCTGCGCCGCCTGCGCCGCAACACCCTGGCGCGCCTGCGCGGCGAGGTCGCACCGGTCGAGGCCCGCGCCCTCGCGCGCTTCCTGCCCGAGTGGCACGGGGTCGCGGGCGGGGCCGGCGACGCGCGGGTGGGCGAGGTGCTCGATCGCCTGGAGGGGCTGCCGGTGTCCTTCACGGAGCTCGAGCGCGCCATCCTGCCCGCCCGGGTGCGCGACTTCGACCCGCGCATGCTCGACGAGCGCGGCGCGCTGGGAAGCCTGGTGTGGGTCGGACGTGGCGCCCTCGGCGAGCGCGACGGCCGGGTCGCGCTCTACCGGCGCGATCGCATCGCGCTCCTCGCGGAGCCGCCCGAGGCACCCGAGGATCTCGCGCCCCTGCCGCGCCGGCTGCTCGACCACCTCGAGAGCCGCGGCGCGTCCTTCTTCGCCGAGCTCGCCGCCGCCGCGCCCGAGGCCGCCCAGGAGGAGGTCCTCGACGCGCTCTGGGACCTCGTCTGGGCGGGGCTCGTCACCAACGACACCCTGGCGCCGCTGCGCGCGCTGGGCGCCCGCGCGCGGCCCGGCCGCAAGCGCCGGCTGGCGGCGTCGCTCTCCGTGGGGCGCTGGTCGAGCGTCGCGAGCCTGTTCGCCACGCGGCCCGAGCCCACCGGGCGGGCCCACGCCCGGACGCTGCTCCTGCTCGAGCGCCACGGCGTGGTGTCCCGGGACTGCCTCGCCGTCGAGGACCTGCCGGGAGGCTTCGCGGCCCTGTACCCGGTCTACCGCGCCATGGAGGAGGCGGGCAAGGTGCGCCGCGGCCACTTCGTGGAGGGCTACTCCGGCGCCCAGTTCGCCTTCCCGGGCGCCGTGGACCGGCTGCGCGCGGCGCGCAACGCCGAGGGCGGCGCCGCCCACGTCCTCGCCGCCACGGACCCCGCCAACCCCTTCGGCGCGCTGCTGCCCTGGCCGGCGCCGCGCAGCGCCGCGGCGCGCCCGCGGCGCAGCACGGGGGCCCGCGTGGTGCAGGTGGACGGCGAGGCGGTGCTCTACGTCGAGCGCAGCGGCCAGCGGCTCTGGACCTTCCCCGTCGCCGACCCCGCCGAGGAGGAGCCCGCCCTAGCGCGCGCGGTGCGCGCACTGGCCGGCCTGTTCCGGGACCGCACGCGCACGAGCCTGCGCATCGAGGAGGTGGACGGGGCTCCGGCGGTGGACTCGCCGCTCGCGGAGGTCTTCGTGCGCGCGGGCTTCCGCGCCGGCTACAAGGGCCTCGAGCTCGATCGCTGGGGCGCCGGAGCCGAGGACTGACGGGTGCCCGAGGGCGACACGATCCACAAGATCGCGCGCGCCATGCAGCCGCGCCTGCCGGGCCGCGCCCTCGAGGGGCTCTGGCTCCGCGACCGCGGCTGGCTCGCGCGCCTGGCCGGCCAGCACGTCCACGAGATCGCGCCCCTCGGCAAGCACCTGCTCGTGGCGATCGGCGCCCCGGCGCCGGCGCGCCCCGGCTGGGTGCTCCACGTCCACCTCGGCATGCACGGCCGCTGGCATCGCCACGAGCGGGGCGCGGCCTGGAGCCGGCCCGCCTCCCAGGCGGTGGTGCGCATCGCGGTCGCCGGCGAGGAGTGGGTGTGCTCCCGGGCCGCGCGCGCCGAGATCCTGCGCGCCGTGGATCTCGCCCTGCACCCCACGGTCTCGCGGCTCGGCCCGGACCTGCTCGGCGAGGCCCCGCGCCTCGAGGACGTCCTCGCCCGGGCGCGACGGCGGGAGCCGCGCAGCGCCGCCGGCCTGCTCCTCGACCAGCGCGTCGCCTGCGGGATCGGCAACGTCTACAAGAACGAGGTGCTGTTCCTCGAGGGCGTCCACCCGCGGACCCCCGTCGCCGCGCTCTCGGACGCGCGGATCCTCGCGCTCTTCCGGCGCGCCCGGTCCCTCATGCAGGCGAACCTGGGAGGCGGCCGGCGCAACACCCTCGAGCCGGGCCGCCCGGTGCGGCGCGGCGATCCGCGCTTCTGGGTCTACGGCCGGGGCGGCCTGCCCTGCCGGCGCTGCGCTGTGCGGCTGCGGGGCGGCCGCGAGGGCGACGCGGCGCGGGCCACCTGGTGGTGCGAGGCGTGCCAGCCGCGGGCGCGGGAGGGCGGGGTGCCGCTCAGCCCGCCAGCGCGGCCTCCAGGGTCGGCCAGTCGACGGCGTCCTGGGCCGCGAAGGCGCCGAGCAGCAGGCGTCGGTCCTCGTCCTCGGCCCCGGCTCCCAGGAACGCCGTGATCTTCTCGCGCAGCTCGGGCTCCGGCGGCTCGGGCGGCGCATCGGCCTCGAGGATGCCGTCCTCGTGGGCGAGGCCCACGAGGTCGAGCCACTCGGTGAGCAGCTCCTTGCGGCAGTCGATGAAGTAGGTGGCGAGCACCTCCTCGGCGAGCGCGTTCGCGTTGACCCGCGCGAGGCAGCGCCGCATGGCTTCGGCGCGCTTCTCCGGAGGCTGTCGCTTCAGGAAGACCGGGCGCGCCTTCATGGCGGCGCCCGCGGCGGCCAGCACCGACGTGTAGGTGGCGGGTGCCTTCTCGGCGAGCGCGCCGAGCACGTGGGCGGCGCGCTCGGGCGGCATGGAGCCGAACATCTGGTAGGCGCGCATCGGGTCTCCTCGGGCGGGCGTCGATTTAGCACACCGCCGCGCGGCGCGCCTTGGCGAGGAGCTCCTGCATCCCGGTCTCGGCCGCGTCCCGCTCGGCGCACTCGAGCAGCTCGGTCGCCCGCTGCGCCGCGCTGCCCCGCGCCTTCAGCCAGCGCCCGTACTCGTAGCGGGTGCGGGCCAGGAAGGGGCGTGCGCCGAGGACGGCGTTCGCGGCGAGGGCCTGCTCGAAGTGGCGCTCGGCTTGTGCGTCGCGGCCCAGCTCCGCTGCCAGGCGCGCCAGGAAGTGGTGCCCCGATCCGACGTAGTGGCGCATGTGCAGGTGGCTCACGTTCGCGTCGCCGAAGGGCTCGAGCAGGCCGTAGAGCGAGGCGGCGACGTCGCGGTCCCCGAGGTCCGCGCAGGTCTCGGCCGCGACGGCCAGGGTGAGGAGCCAGTCCTCGTCCCGTGCCAGGTCCGCGAAGCCCCGGCCCGCGACGGCGTCGAAGTGGCGGCGCGCATCGTCCAGGCGCTCGAGCAGGGCGTAGTAGTAGGCGATGAAGGTTCGCGCCGGCGGCCCCACCCATTGCTCCGCCTCGCCGACGAAGCCGTCGAAGTAGGGGGCCAGCTCGTCCAGCCCGCCGCGCGTGACCTCGAGCCACACCACCCACAGGCTGCGCATCACCGCCGCGTCGGGCTCGTCGATGCGTTGCACCCAGGCCTGACACTGGTCCAGCAGCGCCTGGGCATCCCCGAGACGTCCGTCTCCCAGGGCGCGCTCCATGCGGAAGCGCAGCACCGAGAGACGGTAGTTGGGCAGCCGCAGGGCCTCGGCGAGCCGGTCGCACTCCGCGATCTCGGCGTCGGCTTCGGCGAGGCGCGCGAGGGCGATGAGGGAGCGCACCCGGTGCTCCCGGGCGTTGAAGACCAGCACCTCGGAGCCCGTGCGCTCCGCCACGCCCACCCGCTCCGTGGCCACCTCGAGGCGCTCGGCCTGCCGGTCCGGCCCCGAGAGCGCCCACAGCCGCGACTCGAGGGCGCGCACCAGGGAGGCGTCGTCCCGGGAGCGCCGCGCCAGGGCGACGGCCTCGCTGCTGAGCCCGTCGCGGCGCTCCATGGAGTCCGTGTCCGGCGGCGTGACCGCGAGAGCGCTGATGAGCGTCGCGCGCACGGCCATCTCCTCCTCGCCCACGGCCGAGAGCGCCTCCTCGACCAGGGGCCGGTACTCGGCGTTCCAGGCCACCATCTGGCGTCCCATGGTGGGCGGCCAGGCCGTCGCCACCCGGGCGAGGAGGTCGCCGCGGTCGAGCTGGCGGGCCACGTCGGCGGCGCCGCGCAGGCTCGCCATGGCCTCGCCGCGCAGGCCCGCCGCGAGCTGCGCCTCGCCCAGGCCGACCCGCAGCTCGCAGCGCCGGGCCTCGTCGACGGGCACGCGGAGCTGGAGCACCTGGAGGGCGCGCTGCCGCAGCGCCACGGCCTCCTCGAAGGCGAGCAGGCGGAAGGCGCGGTCGGCTCCGCGCAACGTGTACTCCACCGCGCGCTCGACGCCGCCTCCCGGCGCGGCCTCGTAGAAGTGGTGGGCCAGCTCGGCCACGTGCTCGTCGGCCTGGGGTCCGTAGACCGCCTCCAGCACCTCGCCGGCCCGGCCGTGGAGCGTGATGCGTTCGGGGGCGGGGATCTCCTCGTAGAGGGTCTCGCGGATCAGCACGTGGGAGAACGCGTAGCGGCCGAGGGGGAGACCCTCGCTGCGCAGGATGCGGGCGCGCAGGCCACGCTCGAGGGTGTCGAGAAGCGTCGCCCGGGGCACGCCCGAGAGCGACTCCAGGGCGCTCACGCCGAACTCCGAGCCCAGCACCGAGGCGAGCCGCAGCAGGTCGTTGGTGCGCTCGTCGAGGGCGTCGAGGCGGCGCCCGATCACCTCGCGCACGCCCTGGGGCAGGGAGAACGCGTCCACGGGCCCGCCGAGGCGCCCCTCGGCGGCGAGCAGCTGCACGACCTCCTGCACGAAGAACGGGTTCCCCTCGGTGAGGGAGCAGACGCTCGCGACGAGCTCCGGTGGGGCCGGCGCCCCGCCCACCGCGGCGACGAAGCACGCCACGTCCTCCGCCTCGAGCCCGCGCAACGTGAGCCGGTGGAAGGCCGGATCGCGCGCCAGTGCGCCCAGGGTCTTCGCGAGCGGATGGGTGCGGCGCAGCTCCACGTCGCGGTAGGCACCGAGGACCAGGATCGCGTGGTCCTCCAGCTGGGGCGAGAGGAAGCGCAGCAGCAGCAGGCTCGGCTCGTCGGACCAGTGCAGGTCGTCGAGGACGAGCAGCACGGGCCGCCTTCGCGCGAGGCCGCGCAGGCACGCGGCCACGCTGTCGAACAGGCGGAAGCGCGCCTCGTCGGAGTCGAGGGCGCGGGCCACGTCGAGCTCCGGGAAGCGGGCGCGGATCCCGGGCACGAGGTGGGCGACGTCGGCGGCTCCGGTGCCCAGCACCGCGCGCAGCTCCTCGTCGTCGAGGGCCTCGGCGGCCTCGCGCAGGACCTGGATCCAGGGCCAGAAGGCCGGCGCGCCCTCGCCCTCGTAGGCTTCGCCGGTGAGCACCCAGGTGCCCCGCTCCCGCGCCAGGCCGGCGAGCTCGCGGGCCGTTCGCGTCTTGCCGATGCCCGGCTCGCCCGCCAGCAGCACCAGGCTGCCGCGGCCCGCGAGGGCCGCGTCGAGCCGGCCCGCGAGCTCCGCCATCACCGGCTCGCGGCCCACGAAGGTCTCGTCGGTGGCGGGCGGGTCCGGGGGCGACCCGGCGCCGTGCTCCTCGACCTCGGCGACGAACCGGTAGCCGCGGCCGTGCACGGTCTGCACGCAGCGGGCGGCCGCACGCTCGTCGCCCAGCGCGCGCCGGATCGCGTTCACGTTGGCGGGAAGGACGGACTCCGTCACGTGCTCGCCGGGCCACACCTCGTCGAGCAGCTCCGCCTTCGAGACCACGCGGTCCCGGTGGCGGACCAGGAGCAGCAGCACGTCGAAGGCCTTCGGCGCGAGCTTCACCGGCTGTCCGTCGCGCCGCAGCGCGTAGAGATCGCTGTCGAGCTCGTGGCGGCCGAAGGCGTAGATCACGATTCCCGAGTGTATCCGAGGGCCTGCGAGCCAGCGTCGGGGGCAGGGAATCGCAAGGAAATCGCAAGGAGAGCGTCAGGACCCCGGCGCGCGCTTCGCCGATGCTCGACCTCGAAGGAGGACGAGCCATGACGAACGAGCCCGGAGCCCGAGCCCCGCAGCGCCAGCGCGACTGGCGCCGCGCCCGGCGCGCACTGCGCGCGTTGATCGAGGACGCGACCCGCACCGACCAGGTGTTCGAGATCATCGACGCCCTCGCGGGCCCCGCCGACGAGGCCGTGGGCCGGCGCTTCCGCGAGAGCCCCGAGGGGAAACGGCTGCTCGCCGCACGTCCCGACCTGCGGGCCGTGCTCTCGGACCGCACGGCCCTGGCGCGCCTGCCCCGCGGCACCCTGGGGCGCGCGTACCTGGACTTCATGTCTCGCGGCGGGCTCGCGGCCGACGCCCTGGTCGCGGCCGACCTCGAGCGGCCCACGCGTCTCCACGCCTCGACGCCCGAGGAGGCCGAGGACGAGTGGATCGGCGAGCGCCTGCGGGACGCCCACGACCTGTGGCACGTGGTGAGCGGCTACGGGATGGACGAGGCCGGGGAGGCCGCCCTCCTGGCCTTCACCCACGCCCAGCTCGGCAATCTCGGCATGGCGTCGATCGTGGTCGCCGCCGCCGTGTACGGCCCGAAGGACCGGCGTCTCACCTGGCCGCGCTACCTGCTGCGCGCCTGGCGGCGCGGCCGCCGCGCCGGCTGGCTCGCCACGGTGTCCTGGGAGGCCTGGCTGCGCCGGCCCCTCGCCAGCGTGCGCGGCGATCTCGGGATCGAGCCCCCCGAGCGCGCCCATCCGGGCGGCATCTGGGTCGCCGGCGCCTCCGGTGTGTTCCGCACGGGCGTCGCGCTCGGGTGCGCCTCGTGAGGTTCGGCGTCCAGACCGTCCAGGCCAACGTGGGCTACCCGGAGCTGCTGGCGCTGTGGCGCTTCCTCGACGGCGAGACGCGCTTCTCGAGCGTGTGGCTGATGGACCACCTGATGCCGCCCTCGGACGAGCTCGAGCCCGACGCGCCGTGCCTCGAGAGCTGGACGCTGCTCGCGGCGGCCGCCCAGGCGACCCGGCGCCTGCGCCTCGGCTGTCTCGTGAGCTGCAACAGCTTCCGGCATCCCATGCTGCTCGCCAAGATGGCCGCCACCGTCGACCACGTGAGCGGTGGGCGGCTGGTGATCGGCCTCGGTGCGGGCTGGCATCCCGGCGAGCACCGCGCCTTCGGCATCCCCTTCGGCAGCATGCGCGAGCGGCAGGATCGGCTCGAGGAGGCGGCGGCGCTGCTGCGGGCGATCTTCGACACCGAGAAGCGCGTGTGCTTCGAGGGCGCCTACTACCGCGCCGAGGACGCGCCCTTCGCTCCACACTTCGTGCAGCGCCCGCATCCGCCGCTGCTGATCGGCGGCATCGGCGAGCGCCGCACCCTGCGCACCGTGGCTCGCCACGCCGACGTCGCCAACCTGATGGGCCCGCTCTCCCTGGTGCGCCAGCGCCTCGACGTGCTGCGCCGGCACTGCGACGCCCTCGGGCGCGACTACGACGCCATCGAGAAGACGCTCCACGTGCCGCTGTTCGCCTCGCAGGATCCCGCAGCCGTCGAGCGTGTCGCGGCGCTCATCGCGAGCCACACCGGCCTGCCCCGGGAGCAGGTCCTCGCGGAGCTGCCCGTGGGCTGCGCGCGCCGCGTCCAGGACGTGGCCGCGAGCTTCGCCGAGCTCGGCATCCGCGAGATCCAGTTCCCGGCTCCCGCGCCCTGGGACCCCGACGCGTTCGCGTGGCTCTCCGAGGCCGTGGTCGCGCCGCTGGCGGGAGGGGGCGCGTGAGGCTCGGGATCGACGGGGGCGAGCGACGCCTGCTGCTCCTGCTCGGCGCCGCCTCGTTCTTCAACCAGTACGACCAGGGGCTGCTCT
>JANQFK010000006.1 GCA_028277885.1 Myxococcota bacterium | reverse complement strand
GGGGGGGCGAAGGAGGCGTTATGCAGCTTCGCGATCGAGAGATCGAGAACATTGAAGAGATCGGCCAAGATCCTTTTGGCCGCGTCTTCAAGGGCCTCTGGAATGGTCGCTCCGTTGCCGTTCGGTGCGCGGACGCCTTCGATGAAGCGGCGATCCGGCGCGCTCCGGACCTGAACCGCTCTATTCGATCAGTGCGGCATGGCGCGCTACCCGCCTACTACGGCGTTGGAATCGAGAATCGTTCTCCATTCTTGGTGATGGATTTCATCGAAGGAGACGATCTCGATTCGCTGCTCAACAAGAGCAACACCAAGATTTCAGCTGACCCGCTCTGGTGTACAACGCAGCTATCTGGCGCTCTAGCTGAGATTCACTATGCGGGAATGGCACATGGCTGCGTCACGGCACGAAATGTGCTCTTCGCAGATGCGAACGTGCATCTAGTCGACATGACGTTCCTCCCCCCCATGGCAGAGGCCGCTCCAGAGCGGTATGTGACGCCCTGGCTACCGGCGCTCCCCCGAGACCCGGCCGATCGAATGAAGCGCGATCTCTACGCGTTGGGTGTTGTGCTCTTTGAGCTCGCAACAGGGACAAGGTTCCCGAAGGCCTTCCGGGCCGCCGATCTTGCTGGGACTCCGTTGGAGCCCATTGTGGGCATCGTTTCTCGACTCCTCGATCCAGATCCGGACAGCGGGTATGAGAACGCGCGAGAGGTCTCGGAAGACCTTGCAGTAGCGATTGGAGAAGCTCCGGCGCCACTCGATAGGCTGTCCGCCGTTCCCGCATCGTCGAGCACGGACTATGGCCTGTTGGCAGCGCTCGAAGAGCGCTTCGTAGAGATCGCACGCCCCCACGTAGAGGCCGCGCTCCAGGAAGCGATTACAGATACTGTTGCGGCTGAAACACTGGGCGAGGCCAATGCCGTGCTGTCATCGATTGTCAGTCGACGGGGCTTCACAGACGAAGCACTGAAGGCCGAGATCGATGCACTTGCCGGCAGACTGGCTGGCGACGTGGGGCTAGAGCCCGGGTATATCGATTGGCGCGCGCGCCAAGTGGGGGGCCTCCTGGCGACCCACTGGATTGGACTCCTTCGCGAGAGCGTTAGCGAGACTGTCACGGAGGCTCCGCTAGCGGAGCTCCTATTCCCGTGGTCTTCGCGCTACGGATCTTCGTCGACGGATGAGCGTCAGCAGGCGGAATTCTCGGAGTTGATAGAGCAGTTGGTCATAGACCGAGACGCCGTGAATGCCATCTTCGAGACTTTCCGGAAGGAAGTGGAGCGCTCGCCGGAAGGATTTCCCCTTCCGGGCGGCATTGCTCTTGAGCGTCGCGATGGTCAGCTTTGTGCGGTAAGGCGCGGCCCTAGAGATCTGAGATAGGAATTCGGATCTCCTCCCTGCCATCCCCGGAACCGCCTGGCACGGGTCTAACCTCGAAGGTTGGATCAACGCCCGGGTTGCGTCCAGCTAGGAGCCGAGCCACAACCAGCTCGGAGCTAGCCTCGTCGTGGAAGATGCGGAGGAGCTGACACTGGTGGGCCCATCGCGTCGGATCAAGAGGCGCGCCCATCTTGTCCGAGAAGTCCCTCTGCATCAGTGATCCTACGACGAGCTGGGACTGGAGGGGGCTTAGCGGCGGATGATCATGCTCAGGATTTGTGGGGGCGAGGTGCCCGTGCTTTGGATAGAGCGCGTGCGTGTGCCCGCTCAAGATCAAATGGAAGCGATGTGGTCCCCTCAGATAGCTCGCGACCTCGCGTCCATTCCAGACTCGGTGATGCGGAAGGCGATCAACGCGCGCAATCGGATGATGGACAGCCAGCAACCTAAGGACCGGCTTATCTGTGGCGGGAACTTGACTCTGCAACCGACGGAGTGAGTGTCCACGGATTCGCCTCCGACCGGTCGTCTCCCAGTATCGGTCGTGCTTGATTCGCCCCATGGCGGCTACGTTCCAATGCGGCATGTGCTCGACCGAATTCATTCCGTAGAGCTCGATCCTGATCTTCTGACCGGGCGGATCGTAGACCTCCGGGGCTTCCGGCCACTCCTGGACAAAGTGGCGGGTGCGAAGCTGAGTGCGGTGGTCCTCGATTGTCGGAACAGGCGCGAGTGGAAAATCTTCGGGCCACGCATCGTGGTTCCCGTGAAGCGACATTGTTCGAATGCAATACCGCCCTAGCCGGTTCAGGAGCCTTTTCCCGGCGACGAGTGACTCCTCGTCTCCGAAAGTCGTGAGGTCTCCCGTGTCGACCAGCCACGTCGGTCCAGACCATCCTCCGGCAGAGGAACTCGCGCGGCTAAGGAAGCGCTCGAACTGATGAGGGGCGGTCGGGTCGTGAGGGTCCATCCCGTGGCGCGCCCAAGGTCCGAGGAATGGCAAGGGGTCAGCACATCGCGCAATCCAGTCTGCAACTCGAGGGAGCCGGCCTTCGACCAATCTCGCTGAGATGTGAAGATCTGAGATGTGAGCGATCTGCAGAACGGGCCTCATTCAGTCTCCGAGAAGAGCTCAGATGCATCGGCGCCGAGATCGGACTCCAGCCACTCCCGCAAATCCGCTCTAAGACGCTGCCGGCGTTTCCGCAGGGCGCTTGAGAGCGCGCCCTCGATCTCGTCCAGTAGCAGCGCTCGGTCCTCATGGCTTTGCTCAGCGAGGAAAGCCAATGTGCGTCGCAGAGCGCGGCGATAGAGGATCTGGGCCTCGCTGAGGCCGCTTGGATCGGAGATTGCTTCGCCGATCGTCTCCTCTGCGAACTCAGCCACGGGTCGGCGAAAATGGTCCACTACCCGGCGGCGCAGGATGGTTGTGGCCTGTGCCCGCGCCTGATCCTCCGGGGATTCGGATCTGGCAGAATCCACCCGGAACGAGGCGGTGAGGTCGCGGAGAGTGTCCCCAACGAGATCTTCGTGGATTGTGTCGAGCCCTGGCCACCGCCGCCGTGCGACCGCCAGCAAGAACGCCCGCAGATCCGGGATATCCGCCAGAGATGTCCCCATGGGTGCAAGAGAATGGCACACGAGTCGTGCGGCCCTTCGCGAGCCGAACTGACCAGGCTCCCCCGCGGGATCGAACGCTGATCGGTTGATCGGCTGGGTGGGCGTACGCCCTGGCTCACCCCTCCAGGACGTGCGCGAGGGCCAATTTTCTAAGGCCTCAAACCCTTGGAAGCTGAACTGTGGGTAAAGAGCTACGGAACAAGTGGGCGCCGGGCGCCTTGTGCGAGGACCGCAGGCTCCGGGGACGTTCGCCGCTAGTAAACGGGGACATCGTCGCCACAAGGAGCGCTCTCACCGCACAAGGGTCTTGGAGAGACCCAACGCATTGCTCAAGCGCTCTGCGGTTGGCGGGCGATGAACTGGTCCACCGCTCATTCCCAGCTCGAAGCTCGCGTCTGTCTCAAAGCAAGGGAATGGCAGCAAGGCTCTGTCGCACCCACGAGCGACCCGGACCCCAACGGACAACATCGCCCCGCCGGCAAAAAGGATCGTGTACTCGCTGCCTCCTAGGGGTGCGCCCGGTTGACCCACGCAGCCACGGCCATCCACCACAGGCCGTCAGGAGGGTTGGCACCGCAGGCGCGGCACTTGGGGTGGTCTGTGGCCCTCGCCCACCTCTGTCGATCCTCCCTGCACGCGAAGTGGTGGATGACGTGCAGGTTCGGTTCGATAAGCATCCAGCCGTCGGACTGAGCCACCCCGGGACGAATCCCAACCTCCACGGGGGGGTTCACAGGCCCCTCGTGGAGCACGGCCGAGGCTTCCCCGTCCACCTCCCCGGGCGGGGCACCTAGGGGGTTGCTCTCCGGCTCGGACACGAGCACCTCGCCCTTCAGAGGGTCTCGCCCCTTGAACGCGCTCCCAAGCGACGAGCCAAGCGGCGGCGGCTGACCCTCCGGGTGGGACTCGAACCCACACGACCCTAGAGGGTCAGCTGCTTGCAAGACAGCCGCGTCTACCAATTCCGCCACCGGATCAGGCGAAGAGGTGTGCACCGCTGGCGCCAAGTCAAAACCTCCCTCAGCAGGAGGAGCGGATCGAGGATCTGCGCGGTGGGGCCGCCTGGGGGCCGTGGGGCCGTCCTGGGTGCCGCCATTTGCCGCCCTATGCCGCTCCCTGCCGGCCCGGAGACGTAACCTCACGACTTCTTTGAGGTTCTGCTCCTCTTCGTAATCAGCAGGTCAGCGGTTCGAGTCCTCTCGTCGGCTCCACCCTTTCCCTTTGGGAATCGCGGCACTAGCGATCCTAGCCGCTGTGCCGTTTCCGGGTCACGAAGCGATCTTGCCGAAGTGTGACCCCCTCGGTGGTCACAGTCTTGGTCACACCCGTTTCCGGGGTGGAGCCATGGGGGCCGCTGTACCCTCCGGCAGCGCCGCCTCGTGTTCTGCGGTACGGCAGCGAGAGGAGAAAAGGTGACCGAGGAGCAGCGTCTCATCGAGAAGCTCCGAAGGATCGAGGCCTTGTTCTCCCGCACGCCGTCGGCCGGAGAGCGAGCCGCCGCGCAGGAGGCGGCCCGCCGGCTCCAGAATCGCCTGGAATCGATCCGCGAGGCCGAGCCCGTGGAGTTCAAGTTCTCGCTGCCCGACGCGTGGTCGAAGGCGCTGTTCATCGCACTGCTCCGCCGGCACGGCCTGGCTCCGTATCGATACTCGGGTCAGCGCCGCAACACGGTCATGGCGCGCGCGCCCAAGGACCTGATCGACCAGGAGATCTGGCCCGAGTTCCAGGAGCTGGAGAAGACGCTCCACTCGTACCTGAGCGAGGTAACGAAGCGTGTGATCGCGACGGCGATCCACGAGGATGTCTCGGAGCCCGAAGTACGTACCCGGCCGAAGGAGCTCGCGCCGGGGCGCTCCATCGATTTCGAGTAGGGAGGCCTGGCGAGCGAAGATGCCCGTGCTCATGCCCACCGCACGCTTGTGGAAGCAGCTCGGCGCCCCACACCCGCTGAAGCGCGTGGAGCCCTCCTCGGACTCCGTCCTGGGCGACTGGTCCCTCAAATCGGTCGACGTCCCCCAGGGCCTCTTCATCGTGGCCGTCAACGAGCGGACCCTCATGGCGGCCGTGTTCGCGGAGCGTCCTCTCCCGCACCTCGCGGAAACCCTGGCTGCGTGTGTCGGCGCCCAGCTCGAGGTGTTCGGCGTCCCCGACGAGCGCATCGCCGCGGAGGTCGCGGCCTTGCAGGCGGTGAGGTTCGGCAAGAGCCGGGATCGCTCCCTCCTCGGGATTCTCAACGCGGTCGCGTTCTTCTTCGAGGTAGCGGCCAACGACTTCGCGATCGAGAGCCCCGGAGAGCTCCTCGAGATCCAGACGAAGCTCAATGGCATTCCGCACCGGGCGGGGTCGCCGTCCTGCCTGTTCGCCCACGACGCGATCATTGCGCTCCTGGGGGACCAGACCCTCCATTGACGTCGAAACCGCTGCTCCCCCTCCGAGTCCACTGGGTCGGAGCGAGTACGGTACTCGGCTACCCTTCGAAGAGACCATCAAGTTCTGGGGAGTTGAGCGTGCCCCGGCGCCACAAGCCGAAGTATCGCGGGGATCGCGAGCCGGACCCGGCATTCTGGAACCGCCTTTCAGAAGAAGAGCAGATCCGCGCGATCATCCAACACCACAGGGTACGCAGCATCCGGGTTCCCGACCTGCGGCTTCACGCCTTGGCCCACCTCCTGGTCGAACAGCAGCTCGCGTCCCGCAAGGCTCCCGCTGCCAATGCCGCCCTGAGCAGGCTGCTCGAAGACGGGCTCTCCCGCCACGAAGCGGTTCATGCCATCGGCTGGGTGCTGACTGCCACGCTGAACGAAGCGTCGGCGGGAGAACTCGAAGGGGACTTCGGGGCCATGTATGAAGAGCGCCTCGGCCAGCTGACTGCGGAGTCCTGGTTCGCCGCGTTCGAGGACGAAGTCGACGGGCCTTGCGAAGGGTAGCCACGGAGCTCGTCGACCGGGAGAAGGATGAAGTTCCGCGTCCGCATCGAGACTGACGAAGACGGTGCCTTCGTCGCCGAGGCCCCTTCCCTTCCGAGCTGCATCTCCCAGGGCGCGACGTTTCTGCCACGTCTGCATGGCCCGCCACAGCTCGACCAGGAGCTGCTGGGACGGCTGGCGAGGTGTCTCGAGAGAGAGGCCGCACCGGGGCCCAGCGTAGCGAAGGGGGAGCTTCTCTCCATGCGACTCTCAGACCAGCTCGCGCACCCAGCAGTCGAGCCGGGTCCACGGCACGATGCGCACGCCACGGCGGGTCACCGCCTGCTCGCCTCCGTAGAGGAGCGCCGCCTCGATCGCGGGGCCCTCCGCCTCGGCGAGCATCTCCCGAAGCGAGTCGAGGGGCGCAAGGAAGTCGCCGGCGAGGGTGGCGCCGGACTTGATCTCGGCGGCGGTGATCTCGCGCCCCCCGCGCTCGACGATCAGATCCACCTCGAGGCCGCGCCGATCCTGGAAGAAGCAGACGCTCGGGGAGACCCCGCGATGGTAGTGGGCCTTCATCACCTCCGAGACGACCCAGCTCTCGAAGACGGCGCCGCGCATGGGGTGGTGGCGGAGCTGCTCGGCGTCGCGGATGCCGAGCAGGAAGCACAGGAGGCCCGAATCGTAGAGATAGAGCTTCGGAGTCTTGATGAGCCGCTTGCGCAGGTTGGGCAGGTAGGGTCTGAGGCGGAAGGCCAGGAAGACCGCCTCGAGGGCCGAGAGCCAGCTGCGGGCCGTCGGCTGGGCGATCCCGGCGTCGGCACCGAGGGACGAGAAGTTGACGAGCGTCCCGGTACGCCCCGCGCACAGCCGCACGAAGGTCTGGAAGCGCCCGAGGTCGCTCACGTCGAGCACCTGGCGCACGTCCCGCTCGAGGTAGGTCGCCACGTAGGCCTCGTGGAAGGCGCGCGGCTCGATGCCTTCCTGGTGGATCCGCGGGTAGGAGCCGGTGACGAGCAGCTCGAACAGATCCGCCGGCGGGGCCTCGAACCGGCGCAGCTCCTCGAGGCTCGGAGGCAGTAGGTGGAGGACGGCCGTGCGCCCCGCGAGGCTCTGGCTGAGCGACGCGAGGAGCGCGAAGTCCTGGGAGCCCGTCAGGATCCACGATCCCGCGAAGCCCGGCTCGTCCACGATGCACTGGAGGTAGGAGGCGAGCTCCGGCACCCGCTGCACCTCGTCGAGGATGGCCCCGCCCGGATACCCGGCCAGGAAGCCACGCGGGTCCTCGGTGGCGAACTCGCGCACGTCGGGGCCCTCGAGCGAGGCGTAGGGGAGCTTCGGGAAGGCGGCGCGGGCGAGCGTCGTCTTGCCCGACTGCCGCGGTCCGGTGATCGTGACGGTGGGGAACTGCCGGGAGAGCCCCCGGGCCCGGCGCATGAGGGTCCGCTCGATCATCGGCGAGCGAGGGTAGAGATTCGGCTAATCCAAGTCTAGATCTTGAATTAGCCCAGACCCCCTCGTCGGCTGTTCCCCAGGGGATGCCAGCTGACCCCCGATAGCCTTCGTAACCTGCAGGTCAGCGGTTCGAGTCCGCTCGTCGGCGCCACCGTTCCCCTTTGAAATCGAGCCTTTAGCGATCCTGGCCGCTGTGCCGTTCCCAGCTCGTGCAGCGATGTTGCCCACGCGTGACCCGCTCGGTGATCAGAGCTCTGGCCAACTCCCGCTTCGGGCGTGAGGCCACCTTGGCCGGCTGTATCCTCGGGCTCCCAGCGTGATGGGTGCGCGCATGACAGCGACGGGAAGCGTGACCGAGGAGCAACGCCTCGTCTAGAAGCTGCGAAGGATCGAGGCCCTGTTCTCTCGCACGCCGTCCGCCGGGGAACGGCTCGCGGCGCAGGAAGCCCGCGCGTCGCCAACAAGATCGTCTCCAATCGATCCGGGGAGCCGAGCCCCTGGAGTTCCGGTTCTCGCTGCCCGACGCGTGGTCGAAGGCCCTGTTCATCGCACTGCTTCGCCGGTACGGCCTGGCTCGGTACCGATACTCAGGCCAGCGCCGCAACACGGTCATGGCGCGCGCGCCCAGGGAGCTGATCGACCCGCAGGTCTGGCCCGAGTTCCAGGAGCTGGAGAAGACGCTCCGCTCGTACCTGAGCGAGGTGACGAAGCGCATCATCGCGACGGCCATCCACGAGGATGTCTCGGAGCCCGAGGTGCGCACCCGGCCGAAGGGGCTCGCGCGGGGGAGCTCCATCGATCTCCAGTAGGGAGGCCTGCTGGCGAGCATGCGCGTGGTCGGTCCGACCGAACGCTTGGAGAGGCAGCTCGGTGCGCCACCACGGAAGGAGGTGGAGCCTTCCTCGGACTCGGTCCTGGGCGACTGCTCCCTGGAGTCGGTCGATGCTCCCAGGGACCGCGTTCGGGCCGCCAGTGCCGAGCTCGATCATGCACCACGCCGGCTTCCGGCCCGAGCTGGGGCTCACCGAGAACGGGGAGGCGGAGGTGCGCCGCTTCTCCCCACCCATCGACGACCGGCGGCACTCGACGCCCAACCCTCTCCACGTCGAGCTGCTCGAGCTCGAGCCCTTGGCCCCGAGACGCGGCGCCCCGATGCCGCCGCCGGCGAGGTGTGAACTACTTCACACCTCGCTGCGACGGCCGCGTGATAGGGTCGCCCCCGGGTGTCGTCACGCGGTCGCAGGCGACGCGGCGACTCCGACTTGCCGGCTGAAGTCTGGATCGTCGTCTAGGTCGTGGGTCGTTCGGTGACGACGGTCGCGGTACGGAGCGCACGAAGAGAGGCCTCCGGACGCGGAGGCAGGTCCGAGGCTGTGTGAACCGATGAAGAGCGCGGGGCTCGCCACTCCCGCGATCGACGGCGATCTCGAGCTGCCGAAGCGCCGCTTCGTCGCGGATCCCTTCCTGCACGGCGGCATCTTCGGGATCCTCATCTTCGCAGGCGCGGTCTGGCTGTACCTGTTGCTCAAGAGCCTCTACTGTGACCAGGACAACGCTTGCCTCTTCTGGTGCCCCAGCGAGGGGAGGCTGTTCTGGATCGCCGTCCTCGCCGCTACGCTCGGCGGCCTGATCCACGCGGCGACCTCCTTCGCGAGCTACGCGGGCAATCGGGAGCTGGTCCGGAGCTGGATGCCCTGGCTCTACCTGCGTGCACCCATCGGTGCGCTGGTCGGTGTGGTCGTATACCTGGGCTACCGCTCCTACTTCTTCGAGACGAACGGGACGCTCGCTCAGTGCCATCTCGTCTATCGCTACGCCTTCGCGTCCGCCATGGCGGGGCTCTTCTCGAAGCAGGTCGTGGACCTGCTCGGATCCGTCCTCGGCCATCTCTTCCGCGTACGCGCGGCGGAAGATCGCAAGGACAAGATGGGCGACAAGGCGCCTCCCGTCGCGAGCAAGCCGGAGCCGGAGTGGAAAAAGGGCCCTTCTCCGGGAGCCGACGTCGTGCGCGCGGTCCAGCGCCGGCTGATCGACGGCGGATTCCTTCCCCAACGCACTGCGTCCGGCAAGGACTCCGCCGACGGCGTGCTCGACGACCGCACCCGCGCGGGGATCCAGCTCTTCTTCGACCAGCAGCGCATCGTCGGTGAGCTCCGCGCCGCAACGATCGGGGACGAGAGCCAGCCAGACTACTGGCCGAACCTGCTCGACCTGCTCGAGCAGGCGGCCGACGTCGCGGGCAGGCCGGAGGAGCCGCGTCTCTCCAAGCGGATGATCCCCCTCCAGGCCCGCTACTTCAAACGGCTCAACACCTACCTGATCGAGCGACTGCCGGCCTTCGCGGAGGCTGCCCCGGGAACCCCGGAGAGGACGGTCTGGGACGCCTTCGTTCACTTCGCGCGCGAAGACGAGGCCGCGGCTCGAGCGGCCGTGGCGGACGAGCGGCCAAACGGGGACACGCCGCCGTGGTTCTTCGTGGAGCGGCTCGGCGAGCGCGACGGGATCTTCGATACCCGCAGGCCCACGACCGTGAGCCTGGGCAAGCGCCTGGTGGAGGACTACGAGTGGCGCGGCTCGGGGGAGCCCGAGGACGAGCTCGAGGCGACGATCTTCCACGAGCTCGTGCACTGGGCCTGGCGCAACCACGAGGAAGACGAGGAAAAGGGTCATGCCTTCGAGGCGGCGGCCTACGGGGGCCGGCCGGTCCCGGCGCGGCGCGAGCCTCCGCGCCCGCCGCCGAGCGATCCGGCCCGCCGCCTCGGCGACCTTTCGCGGGGCTGGGAATCCCTCAACAATCCGGCCATCGTTGCGCGCGACACCAACGGCGGCTGGTCCTACGGCCTCTACCAGCTCTCGTCGCGTCAGGGGACCTTGGGGGAGTTCCTGCGGTTCCTGGCTGGCGTCCCGAGGTACCGGGCCTTTGCCAAGGAACTGGAGGCCGCCGGCGGCGATGTCGCTGCGCGCCAGGGCAGCGACGTGTTCCGGCGAGCCTGGACGAAGGCCGCGCTCGAAGACGACTTCGTGGAGGCGCAGCACGAGTTCATCAAGGCGACCCACTACGAGCCCCTCGTGAAGGCGCTCGCGAAGGAGGGCATCGACGCGAATGCCCGGCCGAAGCTCCGCGAGGTGGTCTGGTCCGTGGGCGTGCAGCATGGCGAACGCCAGGGGACGCTGCTCTTCACGCGCGCGGCGGCCAGCCTGCCCGTGGACCAGCGCAGCGACGACGACGCGCTGATCCACGCCCTCTACGACGAGCGCTCGAAGGTCGAGATCTACTTCCCGAGCAGCAGCCCCGCCGAGCAGGCGGCGGTCCGCAGGCGCTTCGAGGCCGAGCGCAGGCAGGCCCTGGCATGAAGGCGCTCGCCCGGCCCGCGCTCTCGCTACTCTGTGCGATCTCCCTGCTGGGCTGCAGCCACACGGCCCTGCTGGGGCCGTACGTCCCCAGTGCGGACAGCTGCCGCGTGGAGGGCCGGGAGCGGACGCTCGAGGAGGCGCTGGCCTGCGCGCGCGAGCAGAAGCTGGCCTACGAGCGCGCGCAGACCCACTACTCCGTCTGGAACCTGACCGTAGGGACCCTCATCACTGCGCTCGCTACCGCGGCCGCCGCGGTCGGCGTCAGCTCCTCGAACACCGACGCCATCACGGGGCTCACCGCCAGCGCGGCGGGGCTCTTCGGAATCGGGCGCTGGGTCTACCGACAGGAGCGGGTGGACAGCTACGCCAAGGCTGCGACGAGCCTCCAGTGCGCCATCTCCGCGATGGCGCCGATCGCGGCCGCCGCGCCCGGCGTGAATACGAGGGGAGGTGTCGAGAACCCCACCGCCGAGGAGCTGGCGAGAAGGATCGCGGCGCTGCGCAGGATGATCGTCGATCTGGACGGCAGCCTGACCCGGGTGCGGCCCCGGGTCGCAGCGAGTGCCGAGCTGGCCCGGGCCGAGCGCACGATCGTGGAGGCACGCGTCGTGCTCAACCAGGCGCGGGAGGCCAGAAGCTCCATCGAGACCGCCGGAGCGCGGCTGCTGGCCGTGGTGGAGGGGATTCGCAGCGTGACCAACGCCGAGGTCGCGAAGGCCTCGCCGAGCCTCGACGAGCTCGCCAACAACTTGGGGCAGACGTTGTCGGTCCTGCCGCAGGCGATCACCACCGCCACGGGCGCCATCCAGCCCCCGGAGCAGGAAGACCAGGCCGAGGAGGCGGAGGATCCCGTGAAGGAGCGCCGGCGCCAGCGCCGCCGGGAGAGGCGCTCCGCGGCCCTGCTCCGCAGGCTGACCCTCGCCACCAATGCGCTGGCGCTCTCCGTCGAGGAGACGCGTGACGTGCTCGGGGATCTCGCCAACGAGTTCGACGACGCCCGGGTCGAGTCCTGCGCCCTCGACGGCGACGAGCGCGTGGCCATGCTGCGGACGGAGCCGCGGAACGACCTGGTCGTGACGCGCGGCGCCCAGGCAGGCTCGCGCATCCTCGTGAGCGGCGGAAAGCCGCAGTACGCCGCGGCGTGGATCGGGGCCGTTCCCGCCAAGGGGCTCACGCTGGAGGTGATGTCCGGGGTCGTCACGGTGAAGGCCGCCGAGGACGCCACCCCGGGGACCTATACGCTCCGCATCACCGACAGCAGCGGATACCGCCGCACGCTCTCGGTCCACGTGACGGGCGGCAACCCCACGAAGGCGCGCACTTCGGGCACTGGCGTCGATCTCTCCTCCCTGGTCGAGGACGTCCAGGAGCAGCTCGTCGCCCTTGGTTGCCTCCCGCGGCGGACGCTCGAAGGCATCGACAACATCGACGGCGAGTACGGAGAGCGCACCCAGGAGGCGATCGATCGCTTCCTCGATGACACGAAGGCCACGGCCCGGATCGTTCCGTCGGGCCGCAGGGACTTCCAGAGGCTGCTGTCGGCCCTCGCGTCCGGAAAGCGTTGCAAGAAGCGCCACTTCCTCCAGGGACGGCCGCGAGACACCACGTCTCCCGTGGTGACCCGGCTCCAGCGCTCGCTGAACCGGTTCTTCGAGGTGCGGGATTCGGGCCGCCCGGCGTTGACCGTCGACGGCCAGCCGGGCTCGCAGACCTTGACCCACCTCGATGACTTCCTGGTGGAGACGTGCCATGATCCGGCGAGCTTCTCCCTGCTCGCCGGGCCACCCGGGACGGCCTTGCACGCCGAGACGGCCCTCTTCCTCGTCCAGCGAGAGCTCAAGCAGGGGACGCAGGACGACCCTTCCGAGCCTGCGTGCGATTCCCCCGCCCCGGCAGCGCGGAGCGGCCCGGGTGCCGCAACGGTTTCGGACGGCTCCGACGACTCGAGCGGACCCCTCGGTCCGCCACCCAAGTAGCGTCCACCGCCTCGTCCTCGCCTCGGAGCCCGCCGTCGGCGTTTCGCCGGCAGGTCAGCGGTTCGAGTCCGCTCGTCGGCTCCCTCGAGTCCTTCGCGAGCTCAGCCCAGGGCGGTCGCCCAGGCCCAGCCCAGGATCGCGACGGCGACGCCGCCGAGACCGAGCTGGATCATCGGCCGCGGCGGGCGACTCAGCCCGAAGCCAGCGGCTCCGCCCAGCAGCACCCCCGCGACCAGACCGAACAGGTGCGCGGAGAAGTCGGCGCGCTCGCCGGTGCCGAGCATCGCGAGCAGGCCGAGGGCGCCGGCCAGGGGAACCCATGCTGCGGCCCTCGTGGGCCGGCTGCGCCGGCGCGCGAACTGGGTGCCCCCGAGGATCCCGATCGCGCCGAACAGCGCGGTCGAGGCGCCGACGGAGCTGTGAAGGGAGCCGTGGTGGAGTGCGTTGGCGAGGTTGCCGCCGATCCCGGCCAGCAGGACGAGCAGGCCGCCTGCGCCCGGCCCGTAGATCCGGCACACGACGGTCACGAAGAGCGCACAGGAGAGCGCGTTGCCCACTACGTGGGGCAGGTCTGCGTGCAGGGTGAGCGAGGTGACGGTCCTCCAGAGCTCGCCGGCGAGGACGGCCGCCGAATCTGCGCTGCCGTGCGCGAACCAGGAGACCGACGGCTCGCGGGGGCCGGTGATCCCGAAGAAGAGCACGAGAGCGGCCGCGAGCCCGTAGCCGAGCTGCGTCGGGCCGTACTCGGGCGGAGGTTCGGGTCCTCGCGGCGGTGGGGCGTTCTCCCGTTCGAAGAGAGCGAGGATCTCGAGCGACTCCGCCACCCTCTCCTCCTCGACGGAGAGGTGCCACGTGCCGCCTCGCCTCTCGACGCGGTTGCGGATCCCCTGGGAGACCAGCGCGAGGGAGCCGGCATCGATCGGGCCTCGATCGCGTGCGGACCGGATGGTCTGGAACACGGCCACCGGAAAAGCCTACACCGCGCAGCGCAGGCGGGCGCAGGCCGACGGATTCGCGGACAGGTCGAGGCCCGCGGCTCCCATTTCCTTGCAGCCAGGCTCCTCAGCGTGCCCCAGGTGTGGCCGCTGCGAGCCTCCTCCACACCGGCCGTCGAGCCGTTGCGACGCAACCAGCACGAGCGCTGCGCGCGCCGCGGGCGCCCCGCCCCGCCCCGCGAGCTAGGCGCCGGTGCGTCTCGCGATCTCGGCTCGGACCTCGGCGTGGCGCTCGCGGGTGACCGGGAAGCCGCGCAGGAAGAGCGCGCCGATCGCCATCAGCAGCGCGGGGACGCCCCCGTAGAACGCCATCAGGCGGGCCTGGACGGCGGGCGTCGCGGCCTCGGCCGAGGGGTCGTAGCCGAAGGCCGCGGGCAGGGCCGTCCCGAGCAGGACGCCGAGGGCCAGGGCGAGCTTCGTCGTCATGCCCCAGACCGCGAAGAAGAGCCCCGAGCGCTGCTCACCGGAGGCGAGGGTGTCGAGGTCGATCACGTCCGCGGCGATGGAGTTGGCGAGGAACAGGATCGAGGCGAAGCTCGAGCCCCGGATCGCGATCAGGACGATCAGCGTCGTCGTGTCGCCCTCGCGCAGGAAGACGAGCGGCACGCTGAAGACCGCGATCCACAGCGCCGCGGCGGCGAGCACGCGGTGCTTGCCCGCTGCGAGCGAGACGCGCAGCCAGACGGGGACCGCGGCGAGGGTCGCGAGATTCTCGATCAGGAGCATGAGCGGGAAGCGGCCCTCGTCGGCCATCACGTCGGCGAGGACGAGGCGGTGCAGGGTGCCCTGGATCGCGATCCCGGACACGAAGAAGACCACGCAGCCGATCATGCGGCGGAAGGCCGGGTTGCGGGCGACGAGCCGGAGCCCCGCGACGATGCCGCGGGGCTCGTGGGCGAAGCCCTCGCGCCGGCCCTCCGGCACGAGCAGCACGGCGGCGGCGACCAGCAGCGGCAGCGCGACGACGACCACGAGCGCGATGCCGCGCAGCTGCTCCGCCGCATCCGTCACCCCGCCGGCGGCCCAGCTCACGAGGGCGGCGAGGAGCGCCACCTGGCCGGCGGCCGAGAGCCCCTCTCGCCAGCTCGTGATGCGGGAGCGCTCGTCGTAGTCGGCCGAGAGCTCGGCGCCCCAGGCCTTGTGGGGCAGGTCGACCATGGTGAACCCGAGGTACAGGAGGGCCGACCAGGCCAGCAGCCCGCCCACGCTCGCCGACTCGCCCGGCACGAAGATCTGCCACAGCGCCAGGGCGAACAGCGGCGTCCCGAGGACCATCCAGGGCTTGCGTCGCCCCCAGCCGAGCGGGAGCCGGTCGCTGGCGATGCCGATCAGCGGGTCGGTGACGACGTCGAGCAGCCGCGAGGCCGCGATCGCCAGGCCGACGGCCGCCAGCGGGACGCCGAGGTCGTCGGCGTAGAAGGCCGGGATGAAGAGCGCCAGCGGCAGCGCGGCCACCGAGCTGACCAGGGAGGGCAGCGCGTAGGTGACGAGTCGGAGAGCGGGCTGGCGTCCCGTCACGTCGCGGAAGCGGGTGCGGGCGTGCAAGACCACGGGACGAGCGGACGCGACGCGCGGGCCCGTACCGCTCCGATCCGCCGCCCGCCCCGGCTCTCCGCCCGGGTGCTCCCTGCCGGGACCCGCAGGGCCGTCGCGATCGAGGAGACGGCACGGGCCGCGGCGTGGCGCATGGGGGAGGTCTAGCTCACCCGGGACGCGGAGCCTCGCGGCCTGCCGCGGCGGGCGTGGCGCGCGCCGTGGGCGCGACCGGCGAGTCGGCCCACCCGCTAGCGACTGCGCAGCCGCTCGAACGCTTCCTGGATCTCCAGCGTCTTCTGGTGGGCGAGGCGCTGCAGCTCCTCGCCCAGGTGGGCCACACGGTCGGGATGGTACTCGCGCATGCGTGCACGATAGGCCGCCCGGATCTCCTCCTGGGAGGCAGAACGGCCCACGCCCAGCACTCTGTAGGGGTCGGACGGCGTCTCGTCACGCGGCTCCGTCGCGGGCTCGTGCCGCGAGCGACGATCCTGCTCGGCGCGACCGGCATCCGTGGCCCGGGCTGCCTCCTCGGCGGCGAGATTGCGAAGCCGCCTGCGGTAGTACCAGCGCAGGCCCGCGATCAGGGCCAGGTCGTCGACGAGCCCCAGGCCTCGTCCCAGGAAGTCCGGGACGAGGTCGCGGGGCAGCAGCAGGTAGACGAGCCCCAGGGCGAAGAGCCAGCGCTTGAGTCGGGCACGCGTTCGGTCGTCGGGAGACGGCATTCCTGGATCCCTGCGGGACGAAGCCTACCGTCCCACGGACGCTGCGCCCTGCGCTCCGGCCCCGGGCCGGCGGCCGCGCCCGCTGCCCAGCGGGCAGACGCGAGCGCCCAGCTGGGGCTCCGGAGTGGGACGACTCGATCGACTCCGCGGCCTGTGGCGCCCGGAAGGCTTCCACGACGGACACCTGCTGGCGAGTGGCCGTCGCGCCGACGTGTTCGACGGCTGTATCTCGAGCTCGTCGACACGGAGGGCGTCCATCCGCACGCGCTGATCCCCGGCGTCTTCCTGGGCGAGGACGCCGATTCGCATGCGCGACTCCAGAAATGCAGAAGGCGTCCGCTCCGTGCGCACACTCGCGCACAGGAGAGACGCCTTCGTCTCGTGCGGGGGGCTCGGCGCCGCGGCCCACCATCGGGCCTCGCCGTAAGACGGTTCAGGAAGCGTGCCGTGCGTCGGGCGTCCCCAACGGGCCGGAGACGGCCTGCCCCCCGACTGCGGGCAGGCTCAGTCGGGCCCGGCCGCACCCGGCAGGGCAAGCGCGGTCACGCTCCCACGCGGACGCGGCGCGAGGGTCACGCGCACGCCCGTGCCCTCCCGCTCCCAGCGCGGCGGCTCGGGTGTGCCGAGCTCGGCCAGCGCCGTCCCGGCCGGAACCGCGACGTCCTCCAGCGTCAGCGTGGCTGCATCCGTCGCATCGAGCAGCAGCGCGTAGAGGTCGTCCCCCTTGCGCGTGAACCGCACCGGCACGCCTTCCCGCGTCGTCCCCTCCGCGCGCCGCCAAGGCCGCGTTCCCTGGAGCGCCTCGCCGGCCTCCCGCATCAGCTCCCCCAGCCAGCGCAGCCGCTCGAGCTGGATCTCCGGGATCGTCGCGTCCTCGCCGCGCGGGCCGACGTTCAGCATCAGGTTCCCGTTCTTGCTCACGATGTCGACGAGGCCGTGCAGCAGCTCCTCGCGGCCGATGAAGTCGTCGGGCAGCGAGGCGCGGTTGTAGCCGAAGCTCTTGTCCATCCCGCGCACGCACTCCCACTTCTTGCGGCGGATGTCCGGGAAGCTCGCGTACTCGGGGGTGCGGAAGTCGCAGAAGGGCGGCGCCGGCAGGCCCGCGATGCCGCCCCGGCGCCGCAGCCAGGCCACGGTGAGGCGCTCGGCGAGCCCGCGCAGGCCCGGCACGCGCAGCAGGGGCACCAGGGGGTTCCGGGTCTGCCAGCGGTCGTTGACGACGCCCTCGGGCACGCGGTTCAGGTAGTGGGCGAGGAGCGGCCACAGCGCGCCGGCGCGGGAGGGCCAGCTGATGTCGTTCCAGAGCACCTCGGGGCGGTAGCGCTCGACGAGCTCGCGGACCTGGGCGTCCGCGTAGGCGGAGTAGGGGCCGCCGGGCATGCTGGCGAGCGTGTCCACCAGCCCGCGGATCGGGCGCGGCTCGAAGGTCCAGTCGAGGCCGCCCGAGTAGTAGACGCCGAAGCGCAGCCCCTCGCTCCGCACCGCGTCGGCGAGCTCGCCCACCACGTCGCGCCCGGTGTGCCAGCCGTGCCGGCGCGGGTCGGGGTGGGGCACGCGGCTCGGCCACAGGCAGAAGCCGTCGTGGTGCTTGGTGACCAGCACCACGTAGCGGGCGCCGCTCGCCGCGAAGGCCCGGGCCCAGGCCTTCGGGTCCCAGGCCTCGAGCCCGGCGCGGAAGTCTTCGGCGAAGGACTCGTAGGGGCGGTCGCCGTGGTGCTCGCGGTGATGGCGCGCCACGGCGCTGCCGGGAAGCCGCAGCGAGTTCTCGTACCACTCGGCGTAGGGCGACTCGGTCTGGCCGGCGTCGCCGCGAAAGATCGCCTCGATGCCGGCGCCGCGGGGCGCGAAGGCCGGCACCGAGGAGACGCTCCAGTGGACGAAGATCCCGAGCTTGGCGTCGTGGAACCAGGCCGGCACCTCGTGGGTGCGCAGGCTCTCCAGCGTGGGCTCGAAGGGCACGGCCGCAATCCCAGCCCAGGCCGGCCGGCGCGTCAATCGGGGCCGGGGCGAGGCCGCTAAGGCGGCCACCCCGACCGGACGATCCAGTGGCGAATCGCACCCCTCGGGAGGATCGGGATGGCACCCCGGACCCGGCTTCACGCCTTCCTCGCGCCGCTGGCGCTCGTCGCGCTCGTCGGCCTCGCCGCCTGCGGAGGCAGCCAGGTGGTCCAGTACGGCCCCGGCTTCAGCGAGATGACGGTCTCCGACGACTGGGTTCCCGCCCCGAAGAAGGGAGACGTCATGCGCTTCACGCTGGACGGCGAGCCCGGGGTCGAGCTGCGCATCCGCGGGGGGGCGGACAGCCTCGGATCGGGAGCGGTCACCTCCCAGGCCCTCAAGGCCCTCTACGGACGCGAGCTCAACCTGAAGCACGGCGGGGTGAAGGCCATGATGACCTACGAGGGCAACGCGCTGCTCCACTACCAGGGCGAGCTGCCGGAGCCCGGCGGCGAGGGCTACGCCTGGCTGCTCGCGGCGCCGGGCGCGGTGGGGACGGCGCTGCGCCTCGAGGTGTCGCTCGCGGTCCCGGAGGGCCAGATGGACGCCCCCGAGACCCGGGAGCGGGTCGAGGAGCTGGAGCGCTCCCTCTCCGAGGCGCGCTTCCTGTCTTGGGACGCCTGAGACCCGAGCCCCTCGCAGCACCGAGGCCCGGGACGCCCGAGACCGGAGCCTCTCGCGGCACCGAGGCCTGGGACGACTGATCCGGCTCGGCCCGGGGCCCCGCGCCGTCAGGGCACGTCGAGCGGGACCTCGTTGCTGAGCAGCCCGCCCGGCGTGACGAGCTGGAAGGTGTGCTGGCCCGCCGCAGGCACCGCGGCGAGGTCGACGCGCAGCGTCTCGGCCTCGCAGTCCGGCAGCGTGCCACCGAGCTCACAGGAGACGCTTCCCTCGACGCGGTGGCCGTCCACGAGCACGATCGCGTCCGGGGCGACGTGGCGGCCGAAGACCGTGAACGACGGCGCGCCGGTCAGCTCGGGGATGCGGGCCAGGAACGCGCCCTGGGGACCGCGCGACGGCAGCCACAGCGCGGGCTGGGGATGCTCGACGTCGGAGCGCGGGCCGAGGCGCGCCGTGGCGGTGACGACGAGCGCGCCGTCGCGCGCTCCCTCCAGGAGCTCGCCGCCGGTGAGCGGCGTGCCGCCCCGCACGAAGAAGTAGCGGCCCGCGTCGTAGGCGAGCTCGAGGGGCGCGCCGCTGCCCAGGTCGACGCCGGTGACCCGCAGGTCGACCACGCCGTCGTCGTCCGCCTCCTCGAGGCGGGCCAGCAGCGCCTCGGTGGCGGCGGCCTGCTCCGGCGCGGTGGTGGCGGCGTCGAGGGTCACCTGGCGCCCGAAGGCGGCGGAGAAGCCCGTCGACCCCTCCTCGAACAGCTGGAAGAGCTGGAAGGGTCCGGTGCCCGCGGCCGCCCGGTTCGTGAGCGGGAACGCCTCGGAGCCGAACGTCATGCCCCAGGAGTAGAGCTCGTCGGGTCCGTCGTAGGGGCTCCAGGGAACGTCGTTGAAGAACGGCTTGTCGGAGCCCGCCACCGTGAGGGTCATCAGCTCCCACATCCCGGCCCGGCCGTTGGGGAGCAGCAGGTGGCGGTCCGTCATGCCCCGGAAGGTGGGGGCGTCGAAGCCCGTGCCCGGGGTGTTGGTGCCGGCCCAGAAGGGCAGCGAGTGGCAGCCCCCCGCGCGGCTGCAGCCGGGATGGGCGTCGTCCGCGCCCACCACGAAGTTGCGCCAGCCCTCGGCGCCGAGCTCCGTGAAGGTGTCGTCGAGGCGCCGCGAGCGGGCGGGCGGGTAGGGGACGCTGCGCAGGAAGACCGCCATGGCGTCGCGCTCGGCCTCGGAGAAGGCGCCGGCCAGGCCGAGCTCGTTGGCGTCGTCGGGGCAGCCGGTCTGGTCGCACATGGTGCCCGACATGGCGCCGTCCACGAGGCTGCGGAAGCAGCTGTGCTCGTCGCTGCAGTCGGGCTCGACGGTGAGGCCCGAGTCGGCCACCTCGGCGTTGATGCCGCCGAAGGGGTCGCCCACCACGCCGTCCCAGTGGAGCGGCAGCGTGTCGCGCAGGCCGCGGATCGGCATGGTGGTGCGGGGCTGCACCTGGTCGCAGCCCGGCGTGATGCACTTCGAGCCGAGGTTCCAGAGCAGCTGGTCGGTGTTCCCGTCCGGGTGACAGCTCCCGCAGGAGTAGGTCTCGGTGGTGGAGCCGTTGGCGTCGTTGAACGCGATCCGGCCCGCCTTCACGTCGGGGTGGGTCGGGTCCTCGAGCGCGATCCGGCCCTCCTCGGCGGGCGCCGCAGGGTCCGACACGTCCACGACGGAGACGCTGTTCTCGACGGCGTTGAACACCCAGGCGCGCAGCGGCGCGCCCTCGGGTCCCGACTCGAGGGCGAGGCCGCGGGGGATGGCGCCCACCGCGGTCTGGCCCAGCACCGCGCCGGTCTCGGCGTCCAGGGTGAAGAGGCGGCTCGAGCCCGCCGCGACGGAGACCACGGTCGAGTCGTCGTCGCTCACCTGGACCCCGAAGGGGGTCGCGAGCGCCCGGCCCGGCGCCGGGTCCTCCGGCGGCAGGGGCTCGAGCTCGTGGAGGGTGACGGTGTCGCAGTCGGCCGTGCAGTCGACGCGGGCGATCTGGTTCAGGAAGGCGCGGTTCTCGAGGTGGACGAGGTCGTGGCCCGCGGTCCCGGTGCGCCCGTTGGCGTCGTTGCGCGCCTCGGTCTGGGCGACGAAGACCCGCCCCCGGGAGTCCACCGCCAGGCCGTAGAGCAGGGTGCCGATGGTGGAGACCTCGAAGAGCGTGCTCTCGTCCTCGGTGCTGTAGACGAAGAGGTCGCGGTCCGGGATCGCCGGCCGCCGGATGATGTCCGCCACCATGTTGCGCGTCAGGATGGCGTCGCTCGAGTTGGTGGAGAGCACCAGGATGCTGAAGGTGCACAGCCCGAGCGGGTCGGTCTCCGGGTTGACGCAGCCCGAGAGCTCGGTCTGGTTGCCGGACTCGAAGGGGAGCACGTAGAGCCGGCCGTCGCGGACCACCAGGGCCCGCGGCTCCTGGGCCAGCACCTGGACCTGCTTCGTCACCGTCCGCGACGCGACGTCCACCACCGCGATGCGGTTGCGCGACGAGAGCGCCACGTAGGCCTTCTGGTCGCTCGCGAACGCGATCCCGACGGGCTCGTCGAAGTCGGTCACCTGCCCGCTGGCGTCCCAGGCGGTGACGGTGCCGACCACGTGATGGCGGGTGGGGCTCGCGGGATCGACGTCCACCACGCTGACCGAGTCGGAGACGTGGTTCGAGACCCAGACCTCGCTGCCGTCCGGGCGCACCGCGACGCTCACCGGGTCGATCCCCACCGGCACGCGCTGCACCACCCGACGCGTCGCGGTGTCGATCACCTCGAGGACGTCGGCCGGGGTGTTGACGACGTAGAGCTCGGCGCCCGAGGGCGAGAGGGCGACGGGCGCGGCCTGGGGGCTCGCGAAGCCGGGGTGGCCGGTGGGCGGCTCGTCGCAGGTGAAGGCCAGCGAGGCCAGGAGCGAGAGCGCGAGCCATCCCGTGGAGCGCTTGGACATGGCAATCCTCCCGATGGGACGCGGCGGACTCACGGCCCTCCTCCGTCCGGCTCGATCAGGCCCTGCACGATCAGGTCGATCACCGTGGCGCGAACCGCGGCCGCGTCGGGCAGGTCCTGGGGACGTGGGTCGGCGTGGCGCCGGCGCGCGAACCACACGCAGGTCTCGAGGATGAAGCGCGCCGCCACGGTGGCGTCGGGCTCGGCGCGCAAGCCACCTTCCTGGCGGCGCTGCTCGAGGTAGCGCGCGAGGCGGCCCACCGTGCCGCGCCGTGCCCGGCCCAGCCAGATCTTCGACAGCTCGGGCCGGTCCGCCGCGCAGGCCTCGACGAGGTCCGCCACCCGCCGACCGCGCTCGATGCGGTCGTAGAGCTCGGCGACGATCGCCGCGAGCTCGGCGCGAACGTCGCTCGCGCGCACACCCTCGAGGGCGCGGTCGAGCGCCGGCAGGCGCCCCCCGCCGGCCCGGGACTCGAGCAGCTTCGAGAGGCGCTCGCTGCCGGGATCGGGCACCGGCAGGGTCTCGGGGAGCTCGAGCTCGGCCGCCCGCGTGCTGCGCTCCAGCACGTAGTAGAACAGGGCTTCCTTGCTCTCGAAGTAGTGGTAGAGGGTCGCGGGCGCGACGCCCGCGGCCCGGGCGATATCGGTCATCCGCGCCCGGCGCAGGCCGCGACGGGCGAACACCTGATGGGCCGCATCCAGCAGGCGGCCGAGCTGGCCCGGCGGTCGGGGGCGCGCCATTCCCGGCACACTACGCCGAATTCCCGAATCGGTCAATCGGGAACTAGGGCCGCCGGCGCGCGCCCCCGGCTCGGCGCTGCCGCCGCCGCCCGCGGGCCACGTGGAGGAGCGGCAGCAGCAGCGCCAGCTCGAACCCGAGCCCGCAGGTGCTCGCCTCGCGGTCGCGCCAGGGGTGTCGGCAGTCGGGGTCGGGCACGTCCACCGCGAAGCCCCACACCGAGACGCCCCCGTCGAAGTCGACGCCGGGCGCGCCGTCGTTGTCCGCGCCGTCCTGGCACTCGGGATCTTCCCGGCTCCACACCGGGCTGAAGCAGCCGGGATCGCCGGGCGGGTCCGCCCCGGGATCGGCGACGTGGTCGATCCACCCGTCCCCGTCGCCGTCGACCCCGTCGTCGCAGGGGAGCTCCGCCGCGCGCTCCGAGTCGTCGGCCGCGCTCGCGCAGCCGAAGTCCGCGGCGTCGACGTCGCCGTCGCGGTCGTTGTCGAGGCCGTCGTCGCACGCCACGTCGCACGCGTCCCCCACCCCGTCGGCGTCGGCGTCGGACTGGCTGCGGTTGGCGACGCCCGGGCAGTTGTCGACGGCGTCGGGCACCACGTCGCCGTCGGCGTCCGGGGCCGAGGAGTGGATGCGCCGGACCTCGCCCGTGATCCAGACCTGGTAGAGCTCGCCGAAGCCGTCCTCGCCGAAGGCGACGAGGGCGCCGGGCGGGGCTCCGAGCTCGGCGCTGTGGTCCGTGGCCATCCAGGCGGGCGCCGCGAGGCTGGCGACGCGCCCGGAGCAGTAGTCGCCGAAGAGGTAGAGCCCCTGGATCTCGGGGATGGAGCCCCGGTAGCGGTAGCCGCCGGTGATCGAGCAGTCGCCGTCGGCGTGGCCGTACTCGTGGACGGGCAGCACCACCTCGGGGCCGGGGGCGGTGCAGTCGAAGGCGTCCGAAGGGTCGACCGGGCTGCACGCGCTCCCCTCCATCACGTCCCAGCCGTAGTTGAGGCCGCCGGGGTGGCCGGCGGGCTGGAGGTTCACCTCCTCGAGCGCCGCCTGGCCGACGTCGGCGATCCACAGGTCGCCGGTGGCGCGGTCGAAGCTCCAGCGCCACGGGTTGCGCAGGCCCACGGCCCAGATCTCGTCGAGGCCCGCCGGGCTCCCGAGGTAGGGGTTGCCCGACGCCGGCCGCAGCGGCGCCCCGGCGCCGCTCCCGACGTCGAAGCGCAGCACCTTGCCCTGGGGCTCGAGGGGGTCCTGGGCCAGCTCGTCGGGGTCGTAGACCCCGTAGCCGCCCTCGCCCGGCATCACGTACAGGAAGCCGTCCACCGGCCCGAACGCGATGCTCCCCCCGTTGTGGCCGTAGCTCGGGTTGAAGATCGTGTAGAGCACCTCCTCGCTCGCGGCGTCGGCGACCTCGGGGTCCGCACCGAGGGAGAAGCGCGAGAGCACGATCTCGGGGGCGAGGCTCGAGGTGTAGTAGGCGTAGACGAGACCGCTCTCGGCGAAGTCCGGGTCGAAGGCGAGGCCCAGCAGGCCGCCGGCGCCGGCGGTGGAGACCCGGTCCGCGATGTCGAGGAAGGGCGTCGGCCGCACGCCGGACGCGTCCACGACGCGCACCCGGCCGCCGAGCTCGACGACGAACAGGCGCGGGTCGCCGGCCGGTGCGGTGGCGAAGACCGGTGCGGCGAGGCCGCTGGCGACGACCTCGGTGCGCAGCGCGGCACTCGGTACGGCCGTCGCGAGGACGAGGAGGAGAGCCGCGACGGCGATGCGCACCGGGTGCCTCCCGCTCACCCCGTGGCGCAGCGTACCTCCGCGGCGCGGCGCCGGCGTGTGGCCGGTTCCCTCCGCCCCGGCCGCTAGCCGTGGGCGCGCAGCACGGCGCGACAGGTGTCGAGCACGGCGTCGCGCAGCTCGGCGGGCTCCACCACGGTGGCGGCGTCGCCGAGCGCGAGCACGCCCGCGCGGGCGTCCTCGAAGTGGTCGAAGGGAACCTCCAGCTCGACGCTCGCGGCGTCGCCCGCCCGCCCGGCCGCGGCCTCCTCGGCGTGGCGCCGCACGACGTCGCCCGTGTGGCCCGGCAGCGTCGGGATGCGCTCGCGGCGCACCCGCAGCCGCGCGTGGTAGCGCGGCACGCCGGACTCGAACTCCGAGGACGCCCGCCTCCAGAAGGCCGCCAGGTCGAAGCCCGGCGGGCGATCGAACTCGGCCTCGAGCAGGGTGAGGGAGAGGACGCGCGCCACGCGGAAGACGCGCTCGCCCCGCGACGTCTGGGCGACCAGGTACCAGGTGCCCGCCTTGGCGACGAGGCCCAGTGGCTCGATCCGGCGCCGCGTCTCCTTGCCGTCGGCGGCGCGGTAGTGGAGGCGCAGGCGGCGCTGGCGCCAGATCGCCTCGAGCAGCGCGCCCAGGTGGCGGGTGTCCTCGGGCATCTGGAACCAGCGGCCCGGGTCGAGGTGGATGCGCTGGGCGGCGCCCTCGGCGCTGGCACGGCTCGGCTCGGGCAGCGCGGCCAGCAGCTTGCGTCGCGCGCCGGCCACGTCCTCGCCGAGGCCGAGGTCGGCGAGGGGCCCCGAGACCCCCGAGACCAGCACGGCCCGCGCCTCGCGCTCGGTCATGCCCGTGAGATCGGTGCGGTAGTGGGGCAGCAGCTCCACCCCGCCGCCGCGGCCCTGCTGGGCCCGCACCGGGACCCCGGCCAGGGAGAGCGCGTCGAGGTCGCGGTAGATGGTGCGCTCCGAGACCTCGAGCTGCTCGGCCAGGGCCCGGGCCGTGGTGCGGCGCCGGCCCTGGAGGATCAGCAGGATGGAGAGCAGGCGGTCGCCGCGCACGCTTCCCAGCCTATCGCAGAAACCTGACACTTGGTGACAGGTTCGCTCCCCTACCCTGCCCTCGAACCGTGGCGCCGCCTCCCCCCGCTGCGCCCGAAGCCGGCGGCCCGCCTCCGGGCTGCCAGGAGAACGCTCACGATGGGCGACTTCGCGTTGGACACCCGGGTCCAGGGCCACGGCCCGCGCTTCCGGGTCCGGCTCTCCGAGGACTGGGCCGTGTGGGGGCCGAACGGCGGCTACCTCGCCGCACTGGTGCTGCGCGCCATGGCGGCGGCGGGGCGCCTGCCGCGGCCGGCCACCTTCACCTGCCAGTTCCTGCGGGTGGCGCGCTTCGACGAGGCCGAGATCCGCGTGACCCTGGTGCGCCGGGGCAGCCACGCCGACGCGCTGCGCGCGGTGCTGGCCCAGGACGGCCGGCCCGTGGTCGCGGCGACGGCCTGGTTCGTCGCCGACGAGATTCCGGGCCTCGAGCACGACGCGGCCCGGATGCCCGACGTGGCCGGGCCCGAGGGCCTCGCGGGCTTCGACGAGCTGGCCGACGACTTCGCCGAGTGGTCTCCGGTCTGGCGCCACATCGAAGGCCGCCCGCTGCGCTTCGGCGAGGGCCCGGGCGCGCCGGTCTCCCACTCCTGGATGCGCGTGCGCGGGGCGCGCGCGGAGCACGATGGCGTGCTCGACGCGGCGCGCGCGGTGTTCTGGATGGACTTCATGATGTGGAGCGCCGCCAGCGCGCCCCACCCCTGGCCGAGCCCCTACATCGCGCCCAACCTCGACCTGAGCGTCCAGTTCCACCGCTCCGCCCGCGCGCACGACTGGCTGCTGTGCGAGAGCCACGCCCCCCACGCGAGCCGCGGGCTGATGGGCTGCCAGGGTCGCCTCTGGACCCCCGACGGCGAGCTGGTGGCGACGGGCACCTCCCAGCTCTACTGCCGGCCGAACCCCGCGCTCGCCGCCCCGCGCAGCGTCCCGCCGGCGGCGCTGGGTGGCGCGGCGTGAGACGCCCCCTGGGTGGGGATCGCTGGCCGGAGCCCGCGCCTCGAGACGCGCGACCCGCGCCTGCTCTCCACCGAGAACCTGGGGACGAGCCTCGGCATCCCGGGCCGCGCGCCGGGCGTGACGCCCTGGGCGTCCGACCCGGGGGTGCCGGGTCGGACGCCGTCGCGCCCTCAGGCGCGGTGGTCGTCCACGTTGCGCGGCATGCGCTCGGCGAGGAAGTCGTGGGGGAAGCCGAGCTCGATGCGGCTGGCCTCGTCGAGGCGCGCCCGCTGCTCCTCGGAGAGCGCGACCTCGAGGCAGCCGAGGTTGTCGTCGAGCTGCTCGCGGGTGCGCGCGCCCACCAGGGGGACGATCACGCCCGGGCCGCCGAGCACCCAGGCCAGCGCCACCTGGGCGGGAGTGCGGCCGAGCTCCGACGCCACCTTCACCACCTCCGCCGCGATGCCGAGATCGCGCTCGGAGACCGTGCCGCGCAGCGCGGCGCGCCCCTTGGCCGAGGCGTCCCGGTTGTACTTGCCCGTCAGGATGCCGGAGCCGAGGGTGTCCCAGGGCGTGACGGTCAGGTCGAGGGCCTTCGCCATGGGCAGCAGGTCGCGCTCCGCGGCGCGGTCGAGCAGGCTGTAGCGGATCTGGAGGCCCACGAAGCGCGACCAGCCGCGCAGCTCGGCCAGGGTGTTGGCCCGGGAGACCTCCCAGGCCGGCGTGTCCGAGACGCCCACGTAGAGCACCTTGCCCTGGCGCACGAGGTCGTCGAGGCCGCGCATCACCTCGTCGATGGGGGTGTGGAAGTCGCGCGCGTGCACCCAGTAGAGGTCGACGTAGTCCGTTCCGAGGCGCTCGAGGCTCGCGTTCAGCGACTCCACCATGTTCTTGCGGCTGTTCCCCACGGCGTTCACGTCCCGGCCCCACATGGGCGCGGTGTACTTGGTGGCGAGCACGACGCGCTCGCGGTCGCCCTTCAGGAAGCCGCCCAGGAAGCTCTCGCTGCGGCCCAGGCCGTAGACGTTGGCGGTGTCGACGAAGTTGCCGCCGGCCTCGCGGAAGCCCTCGTAGACCCGGCGGCTCTCGGCCTCGTCGACGCCCCAGTCCTTGGTGCCGAAGGTCATGGCCCCGAGCGCGAGCTCGGAGACGCGCAGGCCGCTGCTGCCCATCAGCCGGTACTTCACGGTGCTCCCTCCCCTTCGGCTCCTGCCGGCCCCCCGGCGAGCCGGATCTCGACCAGCGTGCCGAAGCCCTCGATCGCGTTCGGCCGCAGCTCCTGGAAGATGCGCGCGGTGTAGGCGGGGTCGTCGAGCACGGCCCGGGCGCGCCCCGGCAGCCGCTCGCCGCGGATCAGCACCTCCACGTCGAACCCCTCGCCGACGAGCTCCTTCCACCAGCGCCCGTCGGCGCCCGCGTAGACCATCCCTCCCTTGCGCAGGTAGTTCACCGGCAGCCGCCGGCCGCTCGGCAGGGAGACGAGCATCACCTTGCGGGCGCGCTCGCCGTCGGGGTCGGTCTCGAGCTCCCGGGTGATCCGCGGGTTGGCGATCTGCCCGAAATAGAGCCAGACCGCCACGGGCAGGCACGCGACGACCACGACGACGGCGATCCCGATGCGCAGCACGGGCGGAGCATACTGCAGCGGGTCGGTGGGCCGCCCGGGGGGCGCCCAGACGTCGCTGTCCTCGTCGTCCTCGTCGACGTCGACGACTCGGACCTGCCCGGCGAGTCTTCGTGAAGGCGTGGAGCGCGACCGGCTTGACTCCCGAGGTCCGTCCGCGAGACCATGGACCTTCCTTGGGGGAGGCAGGAGCCCGACGATGACGGACAGCCCCCGACGCGTCGCCGTCCTCGGCGGCGGCTGCGGCGCCATGGCGGCGGCCTTCGCGCTGACGTCGACGCCCGAGCTGCGGAGCCGGTACCGGGTGACCGTCTACCAGCAGGGCTGGCGGCTGGGCGGCAAGGGGGCGAGCGGGCGCAACGCCGCGAAGGCCCGGCGCATCGAGGAGCACGGGCTCCACGAATGGCTCGGCTTCTACGAGAACGCCTTCCGCGTCATGCGCGAGTGCTACGCCGAGTGGCAGCCTCCGCCGGACTGCCCCTTCCAGGGCTTCGAGGACGCCTTCGAGCCCCAGTCCCGCATCACCATCGCGGAGCCGCCGGGCGAGAGCGGCGGACCGGACTGGAAGTTCTGGAGCATCGAGTTCCCGCCGCTGCCCGGGGAGCCGGGCGTCGCGGGGCGCGATCCCTTCCACGCCGAGCTCTTCGAGCGGCTGCTCGAGTGGGTGGAGCGCCAGGTCGCCGAGCTGCTCCGCCACCGCGTCCGCACCGGGATCTTCTCCCGGCTCGTGGGGGGCGTGCTGCGCTTCATCCGGCGGCCGCCCAGCCTGCTCGGCGTGCTCGACGAGGTGCGCCGGCTGCCTCTCGCCCTCGTGGACCGCAAGCCCGACCACCACCTGGGCATCCTGTCGGGGATCGAGCGCTTCGCGGACTCGTTCTTCGACGACATCGAGCGGCGCGTCGAGCTGAACGACGGGACCCGTCGCCTGCTGCTGATGATCGAGATCGGGATCGCGGTGGCGCGGGGGTTCGCGACGGAGGTCCTGCCCTACGGCGAGCGGGGCTACGAGCGCATCGACCGCTACGACTTCAAGGAGTGGCTGATGCGGCACGGCGCGAGCGAGCGCACCGCCTGGTCGCCGCCGGTCCGGGCGTTCTACGACCTGGCCTTCGCCTACCGGGACGGCGTGCACGACGAGCGGCACGCCCGGGTGGCGGCGGGAGCCGCCCTCAAGTCGATCCTGCACATGGGCCTGGGCTACAAGGACTCCTTCCTGTTCAAGATGTGCGCCGGCATGGGGGACACGATCTTCATGCCGCTCTACGAGGTGCTGCGCGCCCGCGGCGTCCGCTTCGAGTTCTTCCACCGCGTGAAGGGCCTCTCGGTGAGCGGCGACGGCAAGAACGTGGAGGGCGTCCGGGTCGCCCGGCAGGCCTGGCTCGAAGGCGGCGACCCCGCCGCCGAGTACGCGCCGCTGGTGCCCGTGGAGGGCCTGCCCTGCTGGCCCTCGGAGCCGCGCTGGGAGCAGCTCGAGGACGGCGAGCGCCTGCGGCGCGAGGGCGTGGACTTCGAGTCGGCCTGGTGCAACGAGCAGGTGGAGGAGCGCACCCTCGAGCGCGGCCGCGACTTCGACGACGTGGTCCTCGGCATCTCCGTGGGCGCGCTCCGCGAGCTGTGCGGCGAGCTGATGCACGCGAACCCGCGCTTCGCCGAGATGCTGGACGACTCGAACACCGTGCAGACCCTCTCGACCCAGCTCTGGATGAAGCCGCGCACCGAGGCGCTCGGCTGGAAGGCCGGAACCACGGTGATGTGCGTCTACGAGCCCCCCTACGCGTCCTGGGGGGAGATGTCGCACCTGCTCCCCATGGAGGCGTGGCCCGTCGCCGGCTTCCCGCGCAGCCTCCAGTACCTGTGCGGCGTGCTTCCCCAGGAGGGGCCGCTGCCGCCCACGTCGGGGCCGGGCGCGGACCCGGACTTCCCCCGCAAGCAGTCCGAGCGCGTGCATCGCCTCGGCATCGAGTGGCTGCGCCGCAACGTCCGCCCGCTGTGGCCCGAAGCGGCGGAGCCCGGCTCGCCGGGCCTCGACTGGAACCGGCTGGTGGACTTCCAGGAGCGCGAGGGAGAGAAGCGCTACGACTTCCAGTACTGGCGCGCCAACATCGACCCCTCGGAGCGCTACGTGCTGACGCTGCCGGGCACCACGAAGAGCCGGCTCGAGCCGGGGGACTCGGGCTTCGACAACCTGGTGCTGGCCGGCGACTGGACGAAGACGCGCTTCAACGGCGGCTTCGTGGAGGCCGCGGTGGACGGCGGGCTCCTGGCGGCACGCGCCCTGTGCGGCCACCCGCGCACCCTCGCCGGCTACGACGACCCCTGAGCCGGCTCAGGTCGCCTTCCAGACCTCCCGACCGAGGTCGGCGGTGAAGTCGACGTCGATCCAGAGGCCGATCTCGACGGGCACCTCGGTGCCGGCGAGGCCCAGGTCCTCGACCAGGGGATGGCTCTCGCACGGCGTGACCCGGGCCTTCCAGCCGCCCAGCAGCGGCCCTCCGCCGCGCAGCTTGTGGATGGTGGCGGGGCCCTCGATCAGGGCCTGGTAGCAGGCGCGGGTCGGGTCCGCGGCGTCGCGGAACTGCTTCAGGTTCGCCATGGGCACCTCGTGGGCCAGCAGGTGCTCGCTGGCGTCGACCATCAGGCGCTCCTCGTCCTCCCGGGTGAAGACCGTCGCGTGGCTTCCGCCGTCGTGCAGGAGGGCCAGGATGCCCCGGAAGGCGTGCTCGATGCCGGTCCACTCCTGGGTGAGGGACTTGCCGAGCTTCGCGTCCCGGTGGACCGTGAGCAGCGGCTGCACCTCGCCCTCGGTGTTCCAGTCGAGGGTCTTGAACAGCGTCGACGAGGCGATGAAGCGGGCGTCGTCCTCCTTGCGGCTCGGGACCCAGAGCCGCCCCACGTCCTTGCGGAACCCCCAGACCTCCCGGCCCGTCGCCATGGCGATGGAGGTGTCGACCACGAGGTAGGGGTTGTAGAAGACCAGCCGGTCGACCTTGCCGCTCTCCACCGCGGCCAGCGCGATCCAGAGCGCGAACTCCTGGTCCGGCACCCAGCCGACCTTCTGGGGCACCGAGGTGAGGCGCTCGGCGTCGAGGTAGGTGGCGACGGTGCGGCCCCCGATCACGCGGTAGTCGATGGCGCCCTTCGCCGGGGCGTTGAGCTGGGAGTCGACGAGCTTCTGGAGCTTCGCGGAGTCCGCCTCGATCACGAAGGCGTAGATCTTCGCCTTGATGATGTTGCCCGGCGGCAGCATCGTGACCTCGCCGTGGCCGTAGCGGTCGACGTAGGGGGGGTAGCCAGCCATGCTCTGCTCCTTTCGGGTTCAGTCGAGGTGCGTGCGGACGCGGTCGCGGTCGCGCTCGGCGCCGAGCTCCGCGAAGACCGTGAGGGCCGCCCCGAGGTGGTCGCTCCGGGCCGGCGCCCCCTGCGGCAGGTGGCGGCCGAGCTCGAGGTGGGCGAGCCCGCGCTCGTGGGGCATGCCGAGCCGCTCGGCGCTCGCGAGGGCACGCCGCCAGTGCCTGCGGGCGCGCTCGGGACGGCGCTGGACCCAGGCCAGCCGGCCCTCGGCGAGCGCGAGGCGCGGCCGCGCCATGGGGTTCATGAACGCGAAGCCCCGCATCACGCCGCACAGGCGCCGGGCCCGGGCGAGGAGGTCGTCGCGCGCCGGGGCGCCCGCCTCCAGCCGGGCGAGATACACCTCCGCGGCGCCGCTCAGCGGCCAGGTGTCGTAGTAGACCGTGGGACGGCTGCGCAGCGCGATGGCCAGGGTGGCGTCGGCCTGCTCGAGGGCGCGGGCGGGCTCGCCGCGCCGCAGCCACGCCAGGGCCAGCATGCCCCGGCCCAGGATCCCGTCGGCGCCGCTCGCCGCCTGGGCGCTCAGCTCGTCGAGCTCCTCCAGCACCTCCGCGGCGGGCTCGAGGCGCGGCAGACGTGCGGTGAGCTGCCCGGCGCGCGCCCAGATGCGCCCGCTCACGTCGTCCCGGGCGGACTCCCAGACGGCGTCCAGGCGATGGTCCGCCTCGGCGAAGGCGCCGGTGCCGAGCAGCATGTTGCAGCGGATCGACGCGCAGGTCTCCCAGCGCCGCCGGTCGCCGAGGCGCTCGTAGGTGACGCACGCCTCGCTACAGGCCTCGTCCACGAACGACCAGTTGCCGACGCGGATCTCGTGGAGGGAGGAGAGCAGCCGCGCGAAGGCGAGGTCCACCAGGCTTCCCTCCCCCGCCGCCAGGGCGATGGCCTTCTGGCCGTACCAGTGGGAGGCGGCGTTCAGCCCCGCCAGGCCGAGCACCACGGCCAGGGCGCCGTAGCCGTTCACCCGCTCGCTCGTGGAGCAGGCGAGCTCGGCGGCGTTCAGCGAGCGGAACGAGGAGTGGATCGAGCGCAGCGCGTCGTTGGTGACGTAGCCGGTCTCGGCCCAGCGCACGTGGATCTGGGACTCGAACAGCCGCGCGGCGCGCTCGGCCTCGCTGCGGGGCTCGCGCGGCCCGACCAGGCGGTGCACGAGCTGGCGTGCGACCTGGCCCGCGAGGCTCGCCACCAGGCCGGGGGGCGAGACCGGCGCCGCCATCCCGCGCAGCGTGAGGGCGCGGAGCAGGTGGGGCCCGGCGGGGTCGTACTCGCCGCGCTTGGTGAGGGCCTCGGCCTGCACGTGCTCCCAGCGGGCCCGGCGCTCCGCCTCCACGGACAGCGCCTCGCGCTCGCACAGCTCCACCGCGTGCGCGACGTGGGCATGGGCCTCCCGGTTCGAGAAGCGGGCGAGCGCCTGCTCCCCGGCGCGCTCCAGGTAGTCGACGGCGTGGGGGACGTCGCCCGCCTCCTCCCAGTGGTGCGCGAGCAGCGGGAAGTGCGGCGCCAGGTCGTCCCGGTGGCGGTCCTCGAGCCGCTCGGCGACGCGCCGGTGCAGCGGCCTGCGCTGGGAGTCGAGCATGAGCTGGTAGGTCACGTCGCGGGTGATCACGTGCTTGAAGCGGTAGACCGGGTCGCGGTCGGCACGGTCCAGGCGGATGATGTCCTGGGCTTCGAGGTTGGCGAGCTGCGCCGCGACGGCGTCGCCGCGCGAGCGGACCGGATGCACCTCCCGCAACATCGAGGCGACGAAGACACGGCCGATCACGCTGGCGGCCTTCAGCAGCAGCTGCTCCCCCGAGTCGAGCCGGTCGATGCGGCTCGTGATGGCGGCCTGGAGCGTGGTGGGGATCGCGGCGGCTCGCGACGCCGCCTCCCGCGCGAGGCGGCACACGCCCTCCTCCACCACGAGCAGCCCGGCGTCGCGCAGCGCGAGGGCGAGCTCCTCGCTGTGCAGCGGGTTGCCCTCGGCGCGCTCGAGGATGAGACGCGTCACGGGCTCCGCCAGGGTGTCCGCCCCGATGCGCCGGCCTACCAGCTCCGGGATGGCCTCGGGCGCGAGCCCCTGGAGCCCGAGCCGGTCCACGCCCGCGGCCCCCACGAGCTCGCCCAGGCCGGGTGGCGAGTGGGCTCCGACGGGGCGCGTGCCCACGACGACGAGGAGCCTCGGCACCGAACGCACCAGGCGCAGCGCCAGGGCGAGGGAGCTCGAGTCGAACCAGTGGGCGTCCTCGAGGATCAGGAGCGTCGGGTGCGCCGCGCACTGGCCGAGCAGGTGCACCATCAGGTCCTGGACGGCCTGGGCCCGGGCCACGCCCTCCATCTGCTTGGTGATCTCGTTCTCGGGCAGCGGGAGCGGGACCACGTCGTTCAGCACCGGCGCCCAGGCGAGCATCCGCTCGTCGAGCCCGAGGCGCGCGAGGATCTCGCGCTGGAGCGCCTCGGCGTCGCTCCGGGAGCCCCCGCCGAGGGCGGCGCCCAGGACCTCGCGCCAGGGGTAGTAGGGCGTGCGCGTCTCGATGGCGTCGCCCGCTCCCTCGAGCACCGCCACGTCTTCCTCCCGGGCGCGCGCCGCGAGCTCGTGGAGCAGGTGCGACTTGCCGATGCCGGGCTCGCCCTCCACCGCCACCGCGCCGCCCCGCCCCTCGCGCACCTCGTGCAGCCGGGCGACGAGGCGCTCGCGCTCCGCGGCCCGCCCCAGCAGGGAGCGGCGGCGTTCCGGCTGGGGCGCCCGGACGCGGCCCCGGGGGCGGAACACGGCGATGGGCTCGTCCCGCCCCTTGACGGAGATCCTCGGCAGCTCCTCCAGTGCGACGCGCGCGCGGGCGCGGTCCGCGGTGGCCGCGTCGCACAGGACGTCGTCCCGGGCCGCCTGCATGAGCCGGCTGGCCAGGTTGATGGGCGGCCCCACGATGTTGTACTGGCGGCGCCGCTCGTCGCCGCAGGTGCCGCAGAAGGCGGGGCCCGAGGCGACGCCGATGGAGCTGGCCACGGACGCGTCTCCGAGACGGGTCCGCAGCGCCAGGGCGGCGTCGAGGGCCCGCAGCCCGTCGTCCTCGTGGGTGTGGCCGGGCAGCCCGAAGGCGGCCACGCAGCAGAGCCCCTTCTCGTCCATCAGCAGCTGGTAGAGCGTGCCGTCGTAGCGACCGATGGTGTCCTGGAGCGCCACCACCGCCTCCTGGAGCCGCGGCACCTGGCCGGGATCCTCGACGTCGATCCCGGCGAGGCCGGCGAACACCACCGTCACGTTGCGGAACTCGGCGAGCCAGTCGCCGAGGCCCGCCTCGACCCGTTCGACCACCAGCTCCGGCAGGTGCGAGCGCAGGCGATCCTCGAGCTCGGGGGAGACCTCCGGGAGCCCGCGCGCGCGCGCGGGCACCGGATGCGCGAGGCTCGCGAGGCGCGTCCCGCTCGACCACGCGCCCGCCACGCGGGAGGCCGCCCGGAGGCGCTGCCAGGCCGCCGGCGAGGGAGCCACGTCGCCGGGGCGGGCGAGGCGGTTGGGCGCGTCGAGCTGCTGGATCGCGTCGCCCGCGAAGAGCGTCTGCCAGCGCTCCCCCACCCCGCCGAGCTCGAGCACCGAGAGCCGGCCGGCGCCGATCGCCACCTTCTTGCGGATCTCCGCGGGCTCGGGGTCGCCCGCCGCGGGGTCCTGAAGCGCGAGCGCGCACTGGGCGGCGAGCGCGGTGGCGGCGTCGAGGTCGCCCGCGGCGGGCCACATGGCGAGCACCGCGTCGCCGGCGAAGAGCAGCACGTCGCCGCCGTGGGCGTGGACCAGCGCGCTGGTGCGCCCGAAGAACCGGTTCAGCAGCTGGGAGACCGCCTCGGCGCCGGCCGCCCCCTTCGCGGCGTGGCGCTCGGTGAGGGGCGTGAAGCCCGACAGGTCCGCCAGCAGCAGCGCGGCCTCGAGGGCGTCCACCCTCGGCTCCTGGGGCAGCTCGTCGGGGGCCTCGGCGCCGGCCAGCCGGGCGACCTGGTGCCGGGGCAGATAGCTCGCGTAGCCGCGCGCCGCGCTCACCAGCGCAGCCGGGGATAGCGGCGCCGCATGATGCGTGCGGCGAGCGGGTAGAGCAGGCGGTGGGACGTGCCCGCCCGGTGCGTCTGGCGCAGCAGCCCGTTGGGGTCGGGGTGCAGGCGCAGCCCGCCCGCCAGCGGACGGAACGCCGGCTCCGCCAGGCGCTCCCAGAGCATGCGGTTCACCACCCCGACCCTCTGCTTGTGGGCGAAGCGCCGGCGCGCCAGGGCCTCGTAGTCGTCGCCTTCGAGCAGGCTCCGGGCCGCCAGGTGCCCGGAGAGCATCACGTTGCGGATCCCGAAGCCCCAGACGAAGTCCTGGATGCCGGCGGCCTCGCCGGCGCGCAGGCGCCCCTCCCGCGCGAAGCACGTGCGCACCGAGGACGAGGCCACGCCGCCGATGGGACGCGGGTCGTGCATCTCGAAGTCGAACAGGGACTCGAAGGCCCGAAGGCTCAGGTCGAGGCGGTGCTGGGCGGAGTCGAACTCGTCGAACAGCACGCTGCACAGGCAGCCGCGGCCGCGCTTCACCAGCAGGTACGCGTAGCCCCGCGGCGCCGCCTCCTCGTCCACCAGGGCGGCCGACAGGTCCGCGGCGTCGGTCTCGAAGAGCCAGCCCTTCTCGATCACGAAGGTCTCGCCGGGGATCGGCCCCGTGGCCACGACGTCGGCGTCGGTCTCGGCGAGCCTGGAGCCGAAGTGGATGCGCGCGCCCGCGGCGAGGGCCTGCTCCCGCAGCCCGTGGTCCAGGCAGCCCGGATCGGCGCCGCGGCGCACCAGGTAGAAGAGCGGCTCGTCGAAGCGCAGCGTCTCGGTGCGGCGGCCGTTCGAGAGCTCGAGGGCGTGGCACGGATCGCACTCGAAGCCGGGCTCCACCTTCATGGCCGCGAGCTCGTCGCTCCAGTCCCCGGCCTCGGACCAGTTCTCGACCCCGTGCAGGTCGCCCGAGAACCGGCTGCCGACGTCGGGCTTGCGCTCGTGCACCTCCACGGCGCGGCCCGCCTTCGCCAGGGTGATGGCGGCGGTGAGCCCGGCCGGCCCCGCACCCAGGATGCGGACCGGCTCGGGGCTGCCACGCTGGATGGCGTCAGTCCCGCTCGCCATGGATGGGTGAGGAGGCGGCGGACTCGCCGCGGACGGCGCGTGCGGCCTGGCGCGCCGAGATCACCGCGGCCTCGACGCAGCCGATGTCGAGCCCCGTGCGGGTCCAGTCCCCGGCCAGGAACAGGCGGTCGATGCGCGTGTCGTCGGGCGCGATGCGGTAGCGCGTGGTGCCGTGGAGCGCGGGGGTGTAGCGGGACGAGGGATCGACGTTGCTGCGCTGGTACTGGGCCTGGAAGGCGTCCGTGCCGTCCGGCTCGTCGCGGTCCCTCACCAGCCAGTCCCAGCGGAACCGCCCCCCCGAGACCGCCCGCCGCCAGAGGTGGCCGGCGTGGGCCTCGATCCAGCGCCGTGCGACGACCCGCACGCGATCGAGCTCGGCCTTGGGGTAGCCCGGGTCGGGGCCGCTGCCGGGCGACGGAGCACCCGGGACGAGGGGGCCGCACAGGTAGGCGAGGCTCCTCGGCGCCTCGTCGGCCCCCCACTCCTCCCAGTCGAGGGCGCGGCTCATGTCCTTCCAGCTCGCGTAGGGGTCGGCGTAGGTGCCGACGAAGGGATGCGGGTCCTCGGCATGGCGCTTCCAGCCGAGGTCCGCGGTGCTCCGGTCGAACCAGAGCTGGAAGGCCTGGCTGGCGATGGGCTCGAGGTTCGTGAACAGCGCCTGCCAGCGCTCCTGCCTGCGCAGGTCCGGCGCCACGTCGGGGACCGCGCCCAGCGGGATCGCGAGCACCGCCGCGTCGAAGTCGCGACCGGGGAGCAGCGTGGCCTCGTCCACGTCGCGCCAGCAGGTCCAGGGCGACTCGAGGTCGTAGCCTCCCGAGGCGAGCTCGCGGCCCTCGGCGAGCTCGCTGCCCTGCTTGAGCCGCTCGTAGCACGGCGTGTTCGGCCAGGCGCGGATCTTCTTGTCCGGCAGCTCGATGAGCGGGTCGTAGCCGAGGCGACCGGCCAGGGGCGTCGCCTGGATGCCGAGCTTCACGCCCTCGAGGGCGGTCCCGTCCTCCGAGAGCTCGAGCCGCTTCACGCGGTGGAAGAACGCGAACTTCACGCCGCGCTTCACCAGCACCTCGTAGAGGGGCGCCACCATGGACTCGCCGGTGCCCGCCGCCATCTCGTACGCGTAGGCGCCGCGCCGGTCGAAGAAGAAGCGCAGCAGGCAGCGGATCGCGACGCCCGCAGCGAGGTCGGGACGGTCCGAGTCGCCGTTGCGGAAGGAGAGAGGCAGCTCGTAGGCCATGCGCAGCGGGGCCGAGTGACGCACGACGTCGCTCATGGGCAGGCCCACGGGGCTCTGCCGGTCGAGCCACGCGGTGAACTCCATAGAATCGAGCTCGCTCAGGTCGCGGACGCCGTCCTCCCAGGCCCGGCCGAGCCCGTAGCTGACGCGGAGCCCGAGCTCGAGGAGGATCCACGCCCGCCTCGCCAGGTCGTCGAGCCCGTGGAGCCAGTCCCCGAAGCGGCCCGCTGCGTCGAGGAGCCCCTGCCAGGCGTGGCCGAGCAGCCCGAGACCATGACGCGCCGGATCCTCGGGAAGCCGCAGCGCCTCGCGCACCAGGCCCTCGACGTGGGGATGGCGCGCGAGCCGCGCCACGACCCGGGGGTGCGCCAGCGCGTGCTCCTCGAGCCAGCGCCGCAGCTGATCCAGCAGATCGTCGATGCCGTGGGCCGGGACGCCCCGGCGCGCGTGGTCTCCCGGCTCGCCGCCGAAGTCGGGGATCCACAGCGGCCAGTCGACCCACTCCCGCCGGCGGCCCCCGAGATGCTCCTCGAGCACGAGCCAGCTCTGGGGAAGGAACGCGTCGGTCCAGCGTCGCAGCTTCGCTCCCGGGGGCCGGTCGAGCTCGTCGTAGGCCTCCCGGATCATGTCGAAGGCGTTCTCGTAGAAGCCGAAGAGCAGGTGGATGCCGTGCTCCTCGATGCGATGGCCGATCTCGCGATTGCGGCCCGTCGCGCACTTGCCACCGAGGCGCCAGCCCATCTGGTAGACGGTGACGTCGTGGTCCGGCGAGCGGCTCAGCTCGAACGCCGTGGCGAGGCCGGCCATGCCCCCGCCCAGGACCGCCACCTTCTTCCGCGCGCTCGTCGCCCGCTCGGGCCGGGAGCTCGCCATCCCTGGTTCCTCCCGCGCCCCATTGGACACCGATTCGGCCCGAAACACAAGCCCGGGCGGGGCTTTACGCCGTTCAGCGCGGCCCGCCCGAGGGCAGGTCCAGCAGGTCCATGGCGCCGGGATCCCCCGCGCCCTGGAGGCGACTGCGCAGCTCCTGGAGGCGGGCCAGCGCCTTCGCGGCGTCGCCCAGGTCGTGGCGCCGGGCCAGGACCGACACGACGCTCGCGGGATCGAGGGGGCAGCCGTCGATGAACCACGCGGGATCGAGCTCGGTCCTGGCGTCGTAGCGGGCCGGACCGAGGAGCACGGTTCCCTGGGTGGTGCGCAGCTGCCGGTAGTGCCGCACGAGGAGCGCGTCTTCGACGTCCGCCGCCATGCGGCGAGGATAGGCGGGCGGGCGCGGTGCAGCCCGGGTGCGCGTGCTCAAGCACGCTTCGGAGCCGGCCGAAATCCAGTGGCGGAGGTCCGAATGCCGCTGCGGCCCCTGCTGGCTGGGCTCTCGTTGCTGGTCGCCGCCTGCGACGCGGCCCCGCGCGCGGACGCCGGGCGCCCCGTGGACCTGCTGCTCGTCACCGTGGACACGCTGTGGGCCGACCACGTCGGGGCCTACGGCGCCCGGCCGAGCCCGACGCCGACCCTCGACCGCCTCGCCCGGGAAGGCGTGCGCTTCGCCACCGCGATCGCGCCGACGCCCCTCACCCTGCCCTCCCACGCCACGCTCCTCACCGGCCTCGAGCCGCCGCGCCACGGCGTGCGCCACAACGGGCTCTACCGCCTCGACGAGGAGGTGGTGACCCTCGCCGAGCGGCTGCGGGAGTCGGGCCGCGCGACGGCGGCCTTCGTCTCCTCCTTCGCGCTGGCGCGCCCCCACCGCCTCGACCAGGGCTTCGATCGCTACGACGACACCATGACCGCGCGCGAGGGGCGCTTCGACTACGAGCGACGCGCCGGCGCGGTCACCGACGCCGCCCTCGCCTGGCTCGCGGAGCGACGGGAGCCCTTCTTCCTGTGGATCCACTACTACGATCCCCACGCGCCCTACCGGCCGCCGTCCCCCTTCGCCGAGGCCTTCCCCGGCGCCCCCTACGCCGGGGAGATCGCCTACGCGGACGCGGAGATCGGCCGGCTGCTCGCCGCCTTGCAGGAGAGCGGGCGGCTCGACCGCACCCTCGTGGCGGTGACGGCGGACCACGGCGAGAGCCTGGGCGAGCACCTCGAGGCGGACCACTCCTACACCGTCTACGGCGCCGCCACCCGCGTACCGCTGATCCTGCGCGGGCCCGGCGTCCCGGCGGGTCGCGTGGTCGACGGCGTGGTGGGGAGCGCCGACGTCGCGCCGACCCTGCTCGGCCGGCTCGGCCTGCCGCCGCTGTCGACCGCGGACGGGGACGTCGACGGCCGGGACCTCGCGCGCTTCTGGGCCGAGGGCGCGGCCCCGCCCGAGGGCGTCGCCTACGCCGAGACCCTCGCCACGAAGCTCGACCTGGGCTGGAGCCCGGTGCACGCGGTGCGCTCCCGCGAGCACCTCTACGTGCGCGTGCCCCGGCCCGAGCTCTACGACGTGGTGCGCGACCCCGGCGAGCTCGAGAACCTGCTCGAGGGCGACGACGCCGAGGCGTCCGCGGTGGCGGCGCGCCTCGACGCCGCCCTCGACGCCGTTCTCGCCGGCGAGCGTGGAGACTCCACCGCGCCGGTGGACGCCGCGACCCTCGAGGGCCTGCGCGCCCTCGGCTACGCGGTGACGGGACAGCGCGTCGAGGAGACCGGACTCGACCCGAAGGACGGCATGGAGCTGCTCCGCGACCTGAAGCTCGCCGAGCAGGCCCTCGACGCGGGCCAGGGTGCCCGGGCCCGGGAGCTCGGTGAGCGCGTCCTCGCCGGCATGCCGGGCTCCTCCCGCGCCCACGCGCTGATCGCCTTCACCCACCTCCACGGCGGCGACGCCGCGGCCGCGCTCCCGCACCTCGAGCGCGCCGTGGAGCTGGCGCCGCTCTCGGCGCGCTACCGGGCGGTGCTGGGCGACGCGGCCTGGCAGGTCGGACGCCACGCCGAGGCCCTCGCCCACTTCCGCGGCGCCCTCGAGCTCGACGCCAACGAGCCCACGGCGCGGGTCGGCCTCGCCCTCGAGCGCGTGGCCGCCGGCGACCTCGAGGCCGCGGCCGAGCACGGACGCCTCGGGCGTCTGGGCGACGGCTCCCGCGCGACGGTTCCGCTGCGCCTCGGCATGGCGTACGAGCGCCACGGGCACGCCGAGCTCGCCCTCGCCCACTACCGCGAGGCGGTGGAGGTCGACCCGGACCTCGGCATCGCGCGCATGCTGCTCGCCGCGCAGCTCGCACGGCGGGGCGACGCCGCAGGGGCCCGCGAGCAGCGCGCCCGGGCGGGCGCCCTCGCGCGCGACCCGCGCCTCTGGCTCCAGCTCGCCCGGGCCCACGCCCGGGGCGGCGACGCCGCGGGGGCGCGGCGACTGCTCGACGAGCTGGTGGCCAGCCACCCGGACTTCGCGCCGGCGCGGCGCAGCCTGGCGGCGCTCTCGGGGGGCTGATCCGCCCGCGGCGCCCTCCGCGGCGCCTTTTGCGACGGGCCCGGCCAGACGCCATGCTGGAGCCCATGGCCTGCGCGACCCGGGCAGCCCTCCGGCCGTGACCGCCGCCGCACCGCCCTGGACGCTGCGCCTGTTCTCGCGCACGGGCCTGCCCGCCCCGCTCGGCGCCCTGTGCGTCTTCGCCGGCTACTGGGCGGTGCTGCTCGCGGGCCTGGCGCTGCTGGGTCGCGCCGGCGATCTGGCGCCCGGCGCCGGCCCGCCCTGGGGCAACGACCTGCTCTGGGACAACCTGGTCTCGGCGCTCCTGTGCGCCTACTTCGGCATCGTGACGGTGTACGGTCTGCGCGGCACCGAGCGCGACCTCGAGGCGCTGCGCCCGGTGATCCCCGGCGGCGAGGCCGGCTTCGAGGCGGCGCGCAGCCGCACCCTCGCCTTCGACGCCCGGCGGCGGCGCATCGGCGCCGCCCTCGCGGTGGTGATCGCGGCGGTCCTCCAGGTCGTGTACCTCGGGGCCGGGGTCCGCCTGGACGACGCGCCACTGCACCGCTCCCTGCATCCGATCCGGATCGCGGTGATCACCTGGTTCGCGTTCCACGCGATCCACTTCGACGTCTCGCTGATGCGCGCGCTCTTCCGCCTGGGGCGGCGGGGCGTGGAGGTCCGCCTGTTCGAGCCCGAGAGCCTCGCGCCCTTCTCGCGCCACGGGCTGCGCGCCGCGTTCCTGTGGTTCGTGGCCTGCGGCGCGTTCTCGCTCTTCACCCTGGGAGACACCTCCGGTCTCGGCGACCTGCTGTGGCTCTCGGTGCTGGTGCAGTTCGCCACCGCGAACCTCGTCGTCCCGGTGCTGGGCGTGCACGCGCGCCTGCGCGAGGAGAAGCGGGCGGAGCTCGCCAAGGTGCGGAGCGCCATCACGCGCGAGCGTGGGGCGACCTCCGGCGCGGCGCCCGAGGATCCGTCCGCCCTCGCCGAGCGCCTCGCCCCGCTCCTCACCCTGGAGGCCCGCCTCGAGCACGTGCGCGAGTGGCCCTTCGACGCCTACACCCTGGTGCGCTTCTTCCTGTACGCGGCGTTCGGCATCGGCTCCTGGCTGGGCGCCGCGCTGGTGGAGCGGGGCCTGGGCGTGGTGCTCGACTGAGGCGCCTCGCGCGACCCGTCGCGGACAGCTACAGCTCTCTCGGCTTCGAGCCAGTGCGAGGAGGAATCGACGTGTCGATCCGTGTCGACGAGAGAGACGACCTGAAGCTCAGCCGGCGTGAGCTGCTCGGCCGCGCGGCGCGGGCCGGCCTCGCGGTGCCGGCCGCCGCGGCGCTCGGGGCGCTCGCGGCCTGCGGCGACGGCGGCGGCCAGCCCGCCGCCGAGGCTCCCGCGAAGGCGCCCGAGCCGACCGCGGGCGCGACCCCCGAGCCCGCCGAGCCGCCGGTGCCGACGCCCACCCAGGCGCCGGAGCCGGCCCCGGGCGCCGAGGCGCTCGTGACCGAGATCCCCTCGAACGCGACCCTCGTCACCACCCTCGGGTACGTGGCCGCGTCGCCCAACGCCGAGCAGCGCTGCGGGAACTGCCAGCTCTACACCGCCGGCGCCGGCGGGCGCGGCAAGTGCGCGCTGTTCCAGAACGGCCTCGTCGTCGAGACCGGCTGGTGCAGGAGCTGGGTCCAGAAGGTCGGCTGAGCCCGTCTCCGGGCTCCCTCCTCCGCGGACGGGTGTGGCACTTTGCCACCTCCGCTTCGCGTGGCTTGGCGGTACGCTAGGTGGCGAGGAGGAACACCGGTGAGCCAGTCGAACACGAACCCCACGGGTCTCGATCCCCAGCGCCTCACGGAGATCGACGGCGTCGTCGGGCGCGCGCGCGCCGCCGCGAACGCCTTTCGGGAGCTCGACCAGGAGGCGGTGGACCGCATCGTCTGGGCCATGGTGGTGGCGGGGCTCGAGTCCGCCGTGGAGCTCGCCCAGGTCGCCATCGACGAGACGGGCTTCGGCGTGTTCGAGGACAAGGTGGTCAAGAACTACGTCGCCACCGAGTTCCTCTACGACTACCTCAAGGACAAGAAGACCGTCGGCGTGATCGGCGAGGAGCCGGAGCGCAACCTCCAGTTCGTGGCGGAGCCCGTGGGCGTGGTGATGGCGATCCTGCCGGTCACGAACCCCACCTCGACGGTGCTCTTCAAGGCGATCGTCGCCGCGAAGACCCGCAACGCCATCATCTGCCGGCCGTCGCCGCGGGCGATCCAGTGCTCCCTGCGCACCGTCGAGATCCTGCGCAAGGCCGGCGAGGAGGCGGGCCTGCCCCAGGACGCGATCCAGGTGATCCCCGACGCGCCCCGGGAGGTGACCCACCACCTGTTCCACCACCCCGACATCGACATGATCTGGACCACCGGCGGCCCGAAGATCGTGCGCCTCTCGAACGAGGCCGGGAAGCCCGTGATCAGCGTGGGGCCGGGCAACGCGCCGGTCTACCTGCACCGCACCGCCGACGTGCGCAGCGCCGTGGTCGACATCCTGATCTCCAAGTCCT